>NHGT02000011.1 GCA_002170005.2 bacterium TMED144
TTTTTTGGTACAAGGTTTTTACTATTGTCTAAATTTCCTGCTATAGCTTTTAATAGTAGAACTTTATCCTTATAAATGACCTTCCCCCACTTTACAATGCCATAGTCAAAATTAAACGATGAATTCTTTGAAGTTAATGGGTGAGGATTTTCTCTTCTAATGTATTCAAGCAGGTGAAAAAAACGATTTTTTCCTCCTAAAGATGCAGCGCAATCAACGATCAATTTTTTTAAATCTTGCTTTGCAGAGTTATCCAATTGACTATAATTAATCATACAATGTCTTCTTATTAATATTTTCTTTGGTAGTTAAGCTTTGTAAAAACTTAACTAGAAATTACCTAAATAAATAGATACCATAATCCACTTGTCGGGGGTTCAAGTCCCTCCTCCGCCACTATCTCTTATTGTCGATAAAAGTAATTTCTTTATCGATCAGCTCCTTTATTTCGTAAAGGTTCTCTAAGTATTCCTTGACTCGTCTATTTCGACCTATCGCGAACATCGACTTTTGAGTAAAATAAGTAAATATAGAATCATCATTTTTAGCAAGCTCTAAAAATTTGAAGAAATTGGTTCCATTAATTATGGGGAATTGCTTGTATACTTTTGGTTGGTTGTTTGCGATGTACCTGTTCAAGTCGTTGCGCATCTCATTCTCATTTAGCTCCACCCGTTTCCTTTTGGTATAGTCCTCATAGAATTTTCCCATTTTTTTTCTGATCTCAATTCCAAGTAGATTTATCCTACCGTCGCTTTTCAGAGCTTCATAGGTGGTGAAATCAGGGTCATATCCCTTTACATAGGTATACCAAACATCCTCATAATAGGATTGTGAGTCACTGATCGTATCAAATTCAAATGCATCCCAATTGTCTCTCAGGTTCTCTATTCTGGTGGTTTGGATCTGATATTCTTGAATCTTCGATTCTGAATAGTCAATGATTTGATCTATCTCCTTTTGAATAAGTTTGAAGACCATCCTCTTTTCTAATTCAAGTTCTGCAATCTCTTTGTTATTCTCAATCCACAAGGAACCACTGATGCCAAGCAACACGGCTAAGAATTCGATTCCGCCTCTGGCTAATATTTTTTTTCAAATCAGTGCTTAGGTCTTGGAGTTTGCATTCAAATTATTGAAATCATTTCCAGTTGGGTTTTGAAAGACCTTAAGGTCGAACTCATTCAGGACCGCAAGCAAATGATCGAAGATGTCAGATTGGATCGCTTCATAATTGATCCAATCGGTGTCGTTGGAGAATACATATATCTCAAGAGGCAAGCCCTCTGGTGATGGTGAAAGTTGTCTAACCAAAAAGGTCATCTCCTTGTGTATCTTATTATGACCTCTGAGATAACCCTCTATGTATGCTCTGAATGTTCCGATGTTGGTCAAAGATCTACCATTGATCAATCCATCCTCATTAATATTGTTATCCGAGTTGTGTTTATCTATCTCATCAAGCTTTCTGGATACGTAACCCCTTATCACGTTGAATTTGCTATAGCGCTCTATCATTTTATCGGAGCAGAATTTGATACTATTCATATCGATCATAATCGAACGCTTGATCCTTCTTCCGCCACTTTCTGACATCCCTCTCCAGTTCTTAAAGGAAGAGTCTATCAACTTGTTGGTCGGGATGATACTTATCGTCTTGTCCCAATTTTGGATCTTGACCGAATGTAGAGCGATATCGATGACATCGCCATCAGCTCCAAACTGTGGTGCCTCTACCCAATCCCCTATCTTAAAGAGATCATTCGATGTTATCTGCACGCTTGAAACCAGCGATAGGATAGTATCCTTGAATACAAGCAATAGTACTGCAGTAAGTGCTCCTATACCGCTTAAAAGATAAACAGGCGACCTACCGATCAAAATGGCAACAAAGATGATCAACCCAAGGATATTAAGGATCAATTTTGTTATCTGAATGTAGCTCTTGATATTGAATTTCTTTGCATATCGACTACTATCGTAGATATGACCTAATGCATTGATCAAAGCATTGACCGTAAGCAAAANNATAAAGAATATGAGAGCGACNACNATCCTATCGATCAGTTNGTTATTGGGTAGCAAGCCCTCTAGATTGTAGATNAATACCAGCGGNATTAGATAAGGAAGCTTATTGAANACCTTCTTTTCAAGCAAAATATCATCAATTTGCGTGGATGTCCTTTTGAAGACCCTATCTATCATGGTCAAAAGCACCTTACTAGTTATGCTATACAAGATAACACAAATGATGAATACTGCTATATAGGATATATACCAATGGTTCTCATTTAAAGCTATTAACTGATCGATCANGCTTTGCATAGATTGTAATTTAATATCAANAGCTTTGAGAGNAAATCAAGTTTTTANATTATATATTTTTTGTTTATTTCCCGATGTAATTGTTTAGCATTAGGGATCATCCTATCAAATTCACTCCAAAACGAACTTCCATGGTTCTTTATCTTCGTATGAAGTAGTTCATGCAAGATGATGTAGTCCCTAAATCGATCAGGTAAAAGAGATAATTTCTTATTGAGGCAAATAGTGTTCTCGTAAGAGCAACTCCCCCATCGCGATGTCATATCCTTGAAGATAACATTGCTAAATTGAAAATCAAATTTTTTTGCTAGTTGATCCACTCGCTCTGATATCTTTCTTTCCTTCTTTGAAAAATCCTCACCTACTTTTAAGCTCAATCTTTGCTTAGCGCTGATCTCGCTGATCTTTTTCAAGATCCAGTCCTTTTTTTTGTTAGCAAAATTCTCTGCGACCAAGAAAGGGGTTCCTATTGGAACGGCAACTCGTACTTCTTTGGATGATTGCACAGATATATTGATGTTCCTAGCTCGTTGGCTTTTTTCTAATGAGACCTCAATGACATCATGTATCTGAACCGTTCTTTTGTTAAGGGTTCTTTGTTTTAAAAAAGATATAATATCACCTCATTGTATAGCAAAATAACCATAAATTTATCATCTTATAAGTCATATGTTTTTTTAAAAGTTAAACTATCCAATAAGATAACAAAATAAAAGTAATAAGAAAAATCATATCCTATTCCATGTATGCAATCGTTATAATCATATTCTCTGTAACAGCATTCATCAATCTTTCCCCTCAGTTTGGTACCAACCCGACTCGAGCACAAAAAAAGATATATTCGAATTATCCCAATCATATTGATGGTGAGTTTGAGAACCTTCAAAATACGCCAATGCTCACAGAAGATATCTCCTATCTAGATTTTTTTAAAGAGGACACGAGCATCATCAATTCTAATAATACACCTGACCGAAAGATTGAGCCAATAAGGATCGATATCGATTCATTTAAAGATATTGATGGTAAAAAATTCAAGATGGCCTGGCTTGGGCACTCATCTTTCATGATGAATATCCAAGGAAAGATCATACTGCTTGACCCTATGCTGGGAAAACATGCTGCTCCCCTTCCTCTACCGTCGCTAGAAAGATATAGCTCTGAACTGCCTTTTTACATTGATTCACTTCCAGAGATCGATATCGTTATAATCTCTCATGATCATTATGATCATCTTGATCATTTCACTATAAAACGCATAAGAGATAAGGTAAGGCAATTCATCGTGCCGGTAGGTGTGGATAACCATTTAAGGGGATGGAATGTCAAGGAAGAAAGGATAGCTAAATTGAATTGGAATGAGAATATTTCGGTCGATGGAATCGAGATCACTTGTCTTCCCTCAAGGCATTTCTCAGGCAGAGGGCCATTCAATAGAAAAAGTACATTATGGGGGTCTTGGGCAATAAAGGATAGTAATATCAATATCTATTTTAGTGGTGATACTGGTTATGGAGAGCATTTTAAGGATATCGGAAGAAACTATGGTCCATTTGATCTAGTTCTTTTAGATACAGGTCAATACAATAGCGCCTGGAAGTATTCACATATGTTCCCTTTTGAGTCAGTGCGAGCCGCAAAGGATCTAAATAGTCAATTTTTCATGCCTATCCATTGGGCAGGCTTTACACTCTCAAAACATCCTTGGGATGAGCCAATAAAGAAATCCATTGAATATGCTGAAAAAGAAGGAATGCGGTATATTGCTCCAATGGTCGGAGAAATAATCTCAAACGAAGAACTTAATAGGAACTTTGTTGAATGGTGGAACGAATACTAGCGTTTAAGTGAAAAGACAAGAAAAAGCAACAAAGATAGGTATCATTCTCAACGAGCTCTATCCAACAACACCAATTCCTTTAGATCATAACAGCGCTTATACGCTGACTGTTGCCGTAATGCTATCTGCACAAACGACTGATAAAAAGGTCAATCAGGTCACGCCAGCGCTTTTTAAGAAAGCCAATACACCAGAAAAAATGGCAAGACTTGATGTCAGCGTTATCCAATCGATCATTAAGGANATTGGGCTTGCCCCTACTAAAGCTAAGAATTTAAAGAAAATGGCTGAACAAATAATGAATAATGGTGGCATGGAAGGTGATTGGGAGTTCTTGGAAAGCCTAGCTGGAGTTGGACACAAGACCGCAAGCGTCGTAATGTCGCAATGGTATGGGCATCCTGCATTCCCAGTGGATACACATATACATAGGCTTGCATCCAGATGGGGACTGTCCAACGGAAAAAGCGTAGATCAAACAGAGAAAGATCTTAAAAAAATCTTTTCCAAGGAATCTTGGAACAAACTCCATCTTCAAATCATCTTCTTTGGAAGAGAGTTCTGTCCTGCAAGAAATCATGATC
Organism: bacterium TMED144; assembly: GCA_002170005.2. GTDB lineage: Bacteria > Fidelibacterota > Marinisomatia > Marinisomatales > TCS55 > TMED144. The sequence goes on from NHGT02000011.1 coordinate 4,750, forward strand.
TATCCACTTGTAGGATTTGCTGTTGGGCAGCGACCAAAAAAAGAATTCTTGAGGAATCAAATTCTTCTACAAAAAAGAAATAAGAAAATTTTACATTTTATTAAACAAAACTGTAATTTCAAATTATCTATGTTTTATAAAAAAGGAGCATTGTTTTTAAATGAGGATCAATCATACAGTAATTCTAATCGTTATCATGTCAATTTTCGGAGGTTGTACGATGCCAAGTAGCGGATCATCAACACCAAATCCATTCTTTAATGAAAGCTCTCTATATCTCAAATACCCACCATTTGATAAAATTAAAAATGAACATTATGCGCCAGCTTTCGAATTGGGAATGAAGCAACATATGCAGGAGATCGATAGTATTGCCTTAGATCAAAATATGCCAAGTTTTAAGAATACCATTCTTTCTATGGAAAAGGCAGGATCTTTACTAGACAGAGTATCAACTGTTTTCTATGCACTGACCTCTGCGCATACAAATGATGAAATGGAAAAGGTAAGATCAGAGATGGCGCCTAAACTTTCTGCGCACAGCGATAAGATCCTACTTAACGATGCGCTATTTCAGAGGATCAATACTTTGTATGACAATAGAATGAATCTTGATCTAGGTAATGAAGGTGTTAGACTTGTAGAGAAATATCATACTAGCTTCATTAGAGCTGGTGCAAAGCTAAATGCAGAACAAAAAGAAAGGCTCAAATCAATAAATAGCGAGATCGCAGTACTTCAAACCAATTTCAGTCAAAATGTGCTTAAGGAAGTGAATGCGCTTGCTATCGTGGTAGATTCAAAGAAAGAACTTGAAGGACTGTCTAAATCTGCTATTGAGTCTGCTTCAAATGAAGCTAAGTCAAGAGGCATGGAAGGAAAGTATGTTATCGCCCTTAAGAATACGAGTGGCCAACCTTCTCTTTCCTCTTTGAAAAATCGTGAACTAAGGGAAAGGATTCACACGACCTCACTATCTAGAGGAAGTCGTGGCGGGGAATTTGATAACAGAGAGATCCTTACAAATGTACTTAGGCTAAGAGCTGAGAAAGCAAAACTTTTAGGTTATGAAAATCATGCTGCATACACACTCGAAGTTCAAACTGCGCAAACACCGCAAGCAGTGAATGAGCGATTGAGAAGTCTTGCACCCAAATCCCTAGCAAATGCAAAAAGAGAAGCATCGGACTTGCAAGAGATGATCAATGCATCTGGTGAATCGTTCTCTTTGTCATCCTGGGATTGGGATTTCTATACAGAAAAGGTTAGAGCAGAGCGTTATAGTTTTGATGCGTCGCAACTTAAACCTTATTTTGAGATGAATAACGTACTACAAAATGGCGTTTTCTTCGCTGCTAATCAATTATTTGGTCTGTCATTCACGGAGCGTTTTGATCTGCCTACTTATCAGGAAGACGTTAGAGTCTTTGAGGTCTTTGAGGAGGACGGTTCGACCTTAGCTCTCTTTTTATTCGATGGATATGCAAGATCTTCTAAGCGAGGGGGCGCATGGATGAATTCATATGTTTCTCAGTCTAACCTATCTGGCAATCTTCCTGTGGTAGCAAATCATCAAAATGTTGCCAAACCTCCAAAGGGTGAACCAACGCTAATGACTTTTGATGAGGTCATTACTATGTTCCATGAGTTTGGACATGCTCTTCACGGAATGTTCTCCAATGTGAACTACCCCTACTTTTCCGGCACTTCTGTTCCCAGAGATTTTGTAGAATATCCATCTCAAGTAAATGAAATGTGGGCAGTTTGGCCATCTATCCTTAAAAACTATGCGATCCACTATGAAACGGAAGAGCCAATGCCTCAAGAACTTTTGGACAAGGTCCTTGAGACACAAAAATTCAATCAAGGTTTTGCAACCACAGAGTATCTAGCTGCATCCATTCTAGATCAAGCTCTCCATCAATTGAATGAAAGTGAGATTCCCACCCCAGAAGAGCTTATTGCCTTTGAGAAAAAAGCTTTGGAAGATGGCGGTATAGCATTTGAAGCTGTTCCTCCCCGATATAGAAGCACATATTTTTCTCATATCATTGGAGGTTATTCCGCTGGATACTACTCTTATATTTGGAGCGAGGTATTAGATGCTGATACCGTTGACTGGTTCAAAGAGAATGGTGGATTAAGACGTGAGAATGGCGATCATTTTCGTTTAAGCTTGTTATCTAGGGGTGGTAGCAGGGAAGCGTTATCTTTATTCAAGGACTTTAGAGGAAGAGATGCAGAAATTCAACCTTTATTAGATCGAAAAGGTCTTAATTAAAAAAACCTAACTATAATGAATGTTTTTTTTAAAAAAAAATGGTTAAACTCTTTAAATAAATTATAAAAGGTATCATTATGATAAGAAAAATTATTTACACATCTCTTTTAATCCCCATTATAGCATTCTCCCAGTTTAGGGCTGGCCTAGATATATCCAGACAAATCACTCTTAGCGGAATCGGAAGCGATGAATCTGAAAGCGCTGATGCTCTTGCGTTAACCTTGGGTTATGAAAAAATGCTACTACTTGGATTTGTAGGTGTTGGCGGTGAATATACCTTAGATCTTGAGGAGGAAGGGATCAATATGGCATATCTTTATGGAGTTGGAAAAATTCCAATCTTCCCATTTATGAGAGGAATAATTAGAGCTGGTTATTCAATTCCTATGGGAGACGCAGGTGATATGTATGATCCAGGTCTAGCTTACGGTGTTGGAGCAAGATTCAAGCTTCCAATAATACCAATTGGTCTTGAGGCNCTATATACCATTCATTCATTAGAAATGAAATCAACTGGTGAAGATTGGGCTGATGCGCTAATAGACGCTTTAGATTTTAAACTCAATGCTCTAAATGTAACAGCAACTCTAAAGTTTTAAATTTTATAAAATTTATTCTTAAGAAAAAAGGGTCTGTTTTTATAGACCCTTTTTTCTTTACAAGGATTTCTTTAAAAAATAAATATCTTCAATAAGCCTTAATATTTCATATGGCAGTGTTCCATTATAAACCCCCCTTATCTGTCTATGGGTGTCGACTAAGATAAAATTTTCAGTATGAATAAATGCATTCTGAATTTTCTCATCAACTTTTGAAACTGCAAAATATCCTTTTCTCGCAATATCATATAATGCTTTTTTATCACCGGTTAAAAGGTGCCATTTATGACCATCGATTTTATTTAATTTAGCATATTCATTTAGCACAGCTACAGAATCCTTTTCAGGGTGTACAGTATGGGAAACTATCTTAATTATTGGATCATTGATAAACTCTTGCTGAATCTTGAACATATTCTTTGTCATGATCGGACATATTCCAGCGCATGAGGTGAAAAAGAAATCAGCAATATATATTTTTCCATCCAAATCCTTGTTGGTAAAAACTTTTCCTTCTTGATCTAAGAATTCAAAATCTGGTATCTTGTGTTCTTTATTTGAATTAAAAATCTCTGAATCAATAAGAGCGGGGTCAAAATCCTTTTGGCTAAGTATCGGTAATTCAAAAGAAGAATATTTAGAATAAAAAAAATATGATGATGCACCCACAGCAAGAAAAATTAAGAATCTAAATTTTATTATCATTGGTAAGGTGACATACATAGACTGGATCCGACGAAACCATATCTTTTACCTTCTCTGAATGTGTAACTGAATTTTAATTCACCGTTCTCTCTCCAGCCCTTTTGCTTACCATATTGAAGGCCTTTTTTATATCGCATTTCTCTTTCAAGCTGTCCATTATTATACCATTCGAAATATATTCCACTTAGCAAACCATTATTGTAAAGTGCTTGACTTCTTTTTGCGCCATCAGGCCACCAACTATTTTGCAAACCATTAAGACGATTCTTTCTATATCTTTCAAGTGACCTTAGTCTGCCATTTGAATAAAATGTCTTTACAGTGCCATTCTTCTTTCCATCCCTAAACTGCTCAAAAATGATATTGCCAGTTTCTTTGATTGTTTTTAATGTACCAGTGTAGCTTTTATCATTTTTGTACAAGACACCACTACTAGAGTTAAAGTTATTATTTTTAACATCAACCTCAATTTTGTTACAAGCACTAACAATAAAAACCAAAATTAATATATATGATTTTTTTATTGTCTCCAATTTGAAAGGTCCCCACAATAAGCTCCGATGATATAGGGAGCTACAGAAATAGTATGATAATGATAGATGCTGTCAGGAAAGTCTGGTGTCGGTCCGTACTCACCATTGCAATCATCCAAACCAGAAACATTCAAACTATCAAGATTCTTTGGACCATAGATCGGGAATCCATCAGCTGCAAAACCTAAAAAATTATCTTCTGTTGAAAAGAGCAAAGAATCGGGTATCATATGATAATGATATCTTCCTTGTTGAGCTGGGTGACCTGTACTTCCATCAAGACTTCTTGCGACTCCTTGACCAGGGACAATTAGATCGGTAGCGGTGTTGGGACCTTCATATTGATTATAGAACGGAACTCCATTTATGCTTACCCCAATTGGGCCAAGGCTGGTCTGGGTTGGTGATTTGGCCTTTGAGGGTTTGATTGGTATACGAAATGTGTAATTTTGCTCTGCTATAAAGTTTGGGTTTTGCCTAAAACTATTATCACCCTCTGACCACATATCATTAGTGCCGTCACTATCTTGATCGATCCAATAATAATAACCTCCGTTTGAAAGATCCACAGTCTTGGGAAAATAAGGACTTTTATGTCCAGGTACTCCATCGGCCTGAATTACAATATTATTTCCTTCAATATATATGTTAACAGATTCATCAAAATGTTTGAACAAAACGCTCAAGTCAAAATCAGACTGATCTTGGCCTAATTGTTCACTATCATCCCCCTCATTATCAATGTCCACACAGGATAAAAGAGATGCAAAAAAAACCATCAAACTAATTTTACTTCTTATAAGATTCATATATTTCCCCAATTTATTTTGTACTTTTATTCTTATATAAATTTAAAATATTAGTGTAATTAAAAGTTAATTCCAAAAGAAGATCAATTGAATTAAATTAATAAGCTTGTATTTTATTGTAAATTTCTAATTATTTCCAGGAGAACCTATAATGTCCTCAAACATTTTAAAATTAAGTTTATTTTTTATTACTTTTCTAATCAGTGGGTGTGGTCAAAAACAAACCAATACCTTTAGCATTGATTATGAAAAATATGAACTAGACAATGGATTGACCGTTATTCTGCATGAGGATAATTCCGATCCTATCGTTGGGGTTGCAATTGTCTACCATGTAGGATCAAATAGAGAAGAACCAGGAAGAACTGGATTTGCNCATTTATTTGAACATATGCTTTTTCAGGAATCTCAACATGTAGGACAAGATCAATTCTTCAAAAAGATCCAAAATGCCGGTGGTACCCTGAATGGAGGAACCAGCAATGATTATACTATTTATTATGAAGTAGTACCAAATAACGCTCTTGAGACAGTTCTATGGATGGAATCAGACAGAATGGGTTGGCTTTTATCCACCGTTACTCAACCAGCATTTGAAAATCAACAGGAAGTTGTTCAAAATGAAAAAAGGCAAAGAGTTGATAATAGACCGTATGGTCATAGCAATTATGTAACTATTAAGAATATGTATCCAGAGGGTCATCCCTACAACTGGACCGTGATAGGAGAACTTGAAGATCTTCAAAATGCGACATTAGAAGACGTTAGAAGTTTTTATGAGCAATGGTATGGTCCCAATAATGCAACTATGGTCATAGCAGGAGATATCAGTCCAAGAGCAGTTAAAAAGATGGTTGAAAAGTATTTTGGAGAAATAAAAAAAGGGCCTGAAATTAAAAATCCTGAACCTTGGCATGTGACCCTGGAGACGACTAAAAAAGTCTTTCATGAGGATAATTTTGCCAGATCACCNCGCCTATCAATGTCATTTCCTACTGTCAATCAACTAGATGATGATGCGCCTGCTTTGGAATTACTCGGACAGCTACTTGGGNATGGTAAAAAAGCTCCTTTATACAAAGTTATTGTAGAAGATAGAAAATTAGCCCCAAATATCTCATCATTTAGCAGAACACAAGAAATAGCGGGAACGTTCAATATTTCATCAACTGCATTTCCTACAACAAATCTTAGTGATGTAGAAAATTCTATCTTTGATGCGTTTGAGATGTTTGAAAAAGANGGCTTTNCTGTTGAGGATCTTGATAGATTAAAAGCAAAATATGAAACAGGTTTTTATAGCGGTATCTCATCCATTCTCAATAAAGCATTTCAATTAGGACTATATAATGAATATTATGGATCACCAGATTATATATCACAAGACTTGCAGAGAGTGTTAGATGTTACCGAGGAAGATATCAATAAAGTATATTTAAAGTATATCAAAAACCAAAACTATGTCTTAACTAGTTTTGTTCCCAAAGGAAAAGTGGGTCTAGTTGCTGAAGGCTCAAAACTCTTTCCAGTTAAAGAAGAAAAGATTGTAAAGAATAAAAGCAAAAAAAGCTCTAATGTTGCCAATATNGAAATTGATAAGATTCCATCTTCTTTTGATAGAACGGTTGAGCCTGTTGATGGACCTCAGCCTGGATTAAATCTTCCTTCCGTATGGAAGCATGGCTATGATAAGGGCGTTGAAGCTTACGGCGCAATACACGACGAATTACCTCTAATTAGCTTTGGAATCAATATTGAAGGTGGAATGATGCTTGATGATCCAGAAAAAATTGGTGTAGCTAACCTTATTACAGATATGATGATGGAAGGTACGGCTAACAAGACACCTCTTGAGCTTGAAGAGGCGATAGATGCGTTAGGATCAAGCATAAGTATGTTCACAAGCAAAAGCTCAATAAACATTGAAGCGTTTACTTTAAAGAGAAATTTTAATGAGACTTTAGCTCTTGTTGAAGAAATATTGTTTGAGCCTCGCTGGGATTCAAATGAATTCGAAAGAATAAAGAGACAGACCGCTGAACAGATTAAAAGAAGAGCTGCATCTCCATCAGCTATAGCATCTCAAGTGTTCAACAAGCTTAATTTTGGAGATCATATCATGTCGAATTCTACTTCTGGTACTGTTGAATCTGTAGAAAGTATTGATCTCGATGATCTAAAAAATTACTATGTGGCAAACTTTTCATCCAATCTAGGAAAAATTAGCATTGTTGGAGATATTACTAAAAATGAAGCCGTTAACGCATTTTCAAATATTGTTAATAGGTGGGAAAACAAAAATGTGGAAATACCATTTGAGATATTGCCTGAACCCAACAAAAAAGGGAAAGTTTACTTTGTTGATGTGCCAAATGCTAAGCAATCTGAAATAAGAATTGGGTACCTTTCAGTGCCAAGAACACATCCAGANTACTTTGCCAACACCGTAATGAATATGAAGCTTGGTGGTAACTTTAGCAGTGATATCAATTTAATGCTAAGAGAAGAAAAAGGATATACCTACGGTGCAAGATCCAGATTTAGTGGAGGAAAAAGAACAGGTATGTTCATGGCCTCATCTGCAGTGAGAACTAATACGACAGAGGAATCAGTAAATATCTTTAAAGATCTTATGGGTACATATCAAGAACCTATCCCAGAAGAAGGATTGGAATTTGTAAAGAATGTTGAGTTNAAATCCAATGCACGAAGATTTGAAACCTTAAACGCTCTCAGAGGAATGATATCAACAATCGCTACTTATGATCTGCCTTTTGATTACATCAAAAATGAAGAGGAAATTGTAAGGCAAATGTCCGTTGAAAGTCACAATGAATTAGTAAAAAAATATGTTAAACCTGATGAAATGATATATTTAGTGGTCGGCGATAAAAAGACTCAGATGAATGGATTGAAGTCTTTGGGCTTTGGCAATCCAATTCTTCTGGATTCTAATGGAGAAACTGTGGATAAATAAACTAAATAAATTTATATCTATTAAACAAAAAACCCTCTTTNAAAGAGGGTTTTTTGTTATTGAGAAAAATTTAATGACTAGATTACTTTATAAACTATAAGTCCAACCATAACAATTAGCGCNACAAAAATAATTGAAACGCCCATATTGCCTTTTTTAATTTCTTCCCATTCATCAATATCGGTAGAAAGCATATCGAATACTTTAAGTGATATGCCAACTCCTAGGCCAAAACCAATTGCTGCAGTTATAGCCCATAGCAATGATCTACCATATTGCATGAACATACCACTCAGACTTGTTGGATCTAACATTCTTCCTCCTTGTTATAATGTTTGAATTGAATTTTTAATGAGTCTCATAAATCCAGCTGTGTCTACCTTGCCACTTGACAATTGTCTAATATCATTGACAGTAGCTTTTGCTGTTATTATAGTGCTCTCTCTCGAAACTGGTACAGTCACGGTAACCTCAGTATCTCCAGGAATAACTGGTTCATACCCAGGTTTTTTCTTAGCAAATGATTCTTGATGTGTTATTGCTTGCCCCACAGAAATAAAACCAACAAGCATNACCATTTCAAAATTATTTCTTAAGCTTTTCATTTCAATAGAAAAGTTATAAGAACCATCTGTATTTTTAGTTAATTGCATTTTCTTTTCATCGATTTCTACACGATAATATTTGCAGGTATTGGCAACTTTTCGGTAAAAACCGTAATTAGCAAATAAAATTTGAGAGCTTGATAAAAGTATTAAGAAGTAAAATAAAATTTTTCTGTTCAACATTTAATCACCAAAAGTTAATAGTTATAGTGCAATTTTACGAGAAGAGAGTACTGGTAGTCAAGCTTCAAATGCAATTTTACCATTCTTAATTACTTTTTGAATAGGCGCATCCATAAAATAATATGGTATCTCCTCTAAAGTCTCAATATCCCAAATTATCAAATCAGCTTTTTTACCTATACTTATTGAACCAATACTATCCTCCAATTGTAATGATTTTGCCGCATTGTATGTACACGCCATAAAAGCTTCCTCAATACTCATTTTCAATTTCATAATAGAAAGCAAAATAATAAATGACATGTTTTTCATATGCGAACTACCGGGATTATAATCGGTAGCTAGCGCTACTGACACTCCTTTATCAATAATTTCTCTTGCTGGAGCATAATTATCTGAGTTTAAGAAAAAAGAAGTACCAGGCAATAATGTTGCAACAACATTGCTTTTTGATAACATGTCAATACTGCGACTGGTGCTTGCCATAAGGTGGTCAACAGTTACTGCTCCAGCTTCAATAGCAAGCTCAATGCCTCCTATATCTTCAAATTCATCAACATGTAATCTTGGCTTTAAGCCGAGACTTTTTCCACATTCAATTATTTTTCTAGTTTGATCAATATCAAAATATCCTTTTTCACAAAAAACATCATTAAAAATAGCTATTCCTTGATCGACAACCTTAGGTATCATTTCNTTGCATATTATTTCTACGTATTTATTTTGATTGTCTTGGTATTTTTTAGGAAATGCATGCGCTCCCATAAAGGTTGGTATTATATCAATNGCATGATCTTTATTAACTGAGTTCAAACAATATAAAGATTTCAATTCGCTTTCAACACTTAAGCCATAGCCTGATTTTGCCTCAATTGTAGTGGTTCCAAATCTTATAAATTCATCCATCTTGAGCATCAAATTATCAATAATTTTTTCTTTTGAGGATTTATTGACACTATCAACTGTTGAAACGATACCTCCTCCATTAATTGCAATTTGCTCATACGATATTCCTTTCATTCTCATTAAGAATTCATCATGCCTTGTAGATAAAAAAACAGGATGAGTGTGGGGGTCAACAAATCCAGGGGTTATCATTTTCCCTTTACAATCAATTTCTATCTGAGATGGATTATAATCATAAGATTTGATAATTTCATCCTCAAGGTACAAATATGATTTGTTATCTTTGATTAGGCCTTTTTCATTGGCGCTGATAATAGCATTGAAATTCTTCAGAAGAATGGAATTTCTAGTCATTATTTAACATGGGGATATCAACATTCCATTTTCTAGCATTCTTTATTGCAGCTTCATAGCCAGCATCTGCATGTCGAATGATTCCCATTCCAGGGTCACTAGTTAAAACTGCTTTTGCTCTTTTTTGCATATCATCGCTTCCATCAAGGCAAATAACTTGTCCTGCATGAACAGATAAGCCCATTCCAACGCCACCACCATGATGAATTGAAACCCAAGTAGATCCGCTAGCCGTATTTATCAAAGCATTTAATAAAGGCCAGTCCGCAATAGCATCAGAGCCATCAATCATTCCTTCCGTTTCTCTATAAGGTGAAGCAACTGATCCGCAATCCAAGTGATCTCTGCCAACAACTATAGGAGCAGATAAAAGACCGCTTGCAACCATCTTGTTCAGCTCTTGTCCGAAAACAGCTCTCTGTTTATAATTTAACCAACAAATCCTTGAAGGGAGGCCCTGGAAATGCACTTGCTTTGATGCAAGCTTAATCCACCTACAAAGTGACTCGTCCTCCGGAAATAGCTCTAAAATTTTTTCATCTGTTTTAAAAATATCATTTTCATTACCGGATAATGCAACCCATCTAAAAGGTCCTTTACCCTCACAAAATAGATCTCTAATATAAGCTGGTACAAAACCTGGAAAATCAAAAGCATTCTCCAAACCAGCTTCCTTGGCTTGCCCTCTAAGATTATTTCCATAATCAAAAGCCACAGATCCTTTTTCTTGAAGACTTAAGATAGCCTGGCAATGTTCATAGATAGTTCTTATGCTTTCTTTCTCGTATTTTTTAGGATTATTTCTTCGTAANTCATTTGCCTCAATAAGAGACATATTGTTTGGTACATAACCATCCAAAATATCATGAGCAGAAGTTTGATCGGTAATAACATCGGGAACGAAATTTTCTTTAATCATGTAATCAAGAATATCAACTGCATTACCTAAAATACCTATAGAAATAGCGCGCTTATCTATTTTGGCTTCCTTTGCCATTTTAATAGCTGTTTCAATATCATTTGCTTTTTTATTTAAATAACCAGTCTGTAGCCTTCTATCAATTCTATGTTCATCTATATCAATACATATTGCTATACCATTNTTCATTGTAATAGACAATGGTTGAGCCCCACCCATACCTCCTAAGCCTGAGGTAACGACTATTTTACCAGATAAATCAGAATTAAAGTGNTTTTTTCCAACAGCTGCAAACGTTTCATANGTGCCCTGNAGAATGCCTTGTGTTCCTATATATATCCATGAACCTGCCGTCATTTGACCATACATTATCAATCCCAGCCTATCAAATTCATTAAAATTATCCCAGTTTGCCCATTTTGGTACAATATTTGAATTAGCGATTAAAACGCGGGGAGAATGTTTGTGTGTTTTGAAAATTCCCACAGGTTTGCCTGATTGAACTAACAATGTATCATCACTATCCATTCTTTTTAAACTACTAATTATCGCATTGTAAGATTTCCAATCCCTTGCAGCCTTACCCTTACCTCCATAAACAATTAAATTATCAGGATCTTCAGCAACATCAATATCTAGATTATTTTGTATCATCCTAAAAGCAGATTCAATCTGCCAATCTTTGCAACTTAGTTCTTTGCCTCTAGGCGAGTATATATTTTTTTTATTCATGGCAAATTAATTTATTGAATAATTATTTAAATAGTTCATTTTTTATTGGACGAAAATATCTCGGATTATGAGAAATTACATTATACGAAAAGAAAGCAAAATCATTAATTGATGCAATTTTTGAATATTTGATTTTATTTACAACTTGATCAGATGTCTGATTATATGTAGCTAAACCCATAACAATTTTTTTTCTATACTTTAACGGCAGATTTTTAAATAAAATATTAATATTATTTGAAAATACTTTTAAGTCAGGACTATAATTCATAATCATAGCTTTATCCAAATAACCTGCAGCCAACCATACATCCCACTCCTGAAAATATCTTTGTTTAGCCTCATAAAGATTAGGTTTTACAGCGGCAGAAAATTCTATATCAAAACCTAATTCAGTGATTAAATTTTTAGTATTTCTAATAAGATTAGTTATAGAATTTCTTTTTGTTTGTGACCATTCACTACCATCATCAGAGTATTTTGTGATATTGTCCTTTATATCCGAATAAACATAAAAATTCTTACCATAATCAGAGTCATGATATCTGATATAGTCTAGGTGCAATCCATCAATTTCATAATTTAATAAAAGTTCTTTAAATACATTCAATAAGTATTTATTAACACTCGGATGNTCGGGTGATAAGTAAAGTCCTTCAAATGAATTATTTTTTGAACCTACNTTTTTAAGTTCATTTAAAACATTTGGTNTAGAAAAATTGTTATGATCTAACCAATCTGGATTTGTTAGTAAAATATGATTTTTTTGAAAAGGAAGTTTTTTTGAAGACCAAAGCAAATAGGTATTTAACCATGCGTGTACTTTTATTCCTTTGTTTTTAGCTAATGCTATAGTGTATGATAATGGATCAAATTCTCTATTTTTAATTAAATTTGATTTCGAAACAATTTTTGAATTGTAATATGCGTCACCTCTTCCTCGCACTTGAACTATTATATTATTAATTTTATTTAGAGTAGCAAATTGTATCATTTCGTCGATATTTTTTTCAGTTATTAAGGCTGTTCTGACTACCCATAAATATCTGTTATTTTTTTGTTGAAGATTGTTAGCATTTAAGATAGTGGAGAAAAAAAATAGGGCAACAAAAAGTGTTGCCCTATTTAAACTTAGAAAAAATACAGTCAAAGAACTATTCTTTTTCTTTATCAACTTCACCTTTATTAGAACTATCTGCTTCAACAAATTCAATGAAAGATACAGATGCGCGGTCATTATTTCTGTATCCTAGCTTTATAATTCTGGTATATCCACCGTCTCTGTTAGCAAAATTTGGTGATATCTCATGAACTAATTTATGAACAATTTCCTTTGAGTTTAAGCTTTTAGATATTTGCCTAATAGAATTAAAGTCACCTTTTCTTGCTTTAGTTATTAATGGTTCAATATACATTCTTAAAGCTTTTGCTTTTGAATCAGTAGTTTTAATTCTACCATGCTCAATTAGATTATTGGCTAGATTCATCAGCATTGATCTTCTGTGAGAGGGATTAACGCCTAATTTTTTACCTTTTTTTCTATGTCTCATAAATTTTATTTAGACTTCTAATTTTAAATATTTATCTACATCCATACCAAATGAAATTCCCATTTCATCTAATTTTTCAACTAATTCAGTTAGAGATTTTCTACCAAAATTTTTATACTTCAACATCTCGTTTTCTTCTTTGCTAACTAATTCGTAAATGAACTTTATTCCAGCAGCTTGCAAACAGTTATGACTGCGAACAGATAACTCCATTTCATCGATTGTTAAATTCAAAAGATTTCTAACATTAATAATTTCTTCACTAATTTTTTCAGTTACTTCAAGAACTTCAGGGTTTGCAATTGCCTCAACTAGCTGTAAGTGTTTTATTAAAACAGTAGCAGAATGACTAATTGCATCTTTAGGTGTTATTGATCCATCTGTCGTAATTTCAATGTTCAATATTTCAATAGGATCTTTCGCTCCTGGAACAGGCTGAACATCAAAAGTTACTTTTGTCACAGGATTAAAGATGCTGTCGATTGCAAGTGTGCCAATAGGTGCATTGGGAAGTTCATTTTCTTCAGATGGTAAATATCCTTTTCCTACACCAATTCTTAGCTCAATCTCTAGTACACCTTTTGCATTGACTTCTGTTATGTAATGATCAGTGTTTAAAACTTCAAATTGATCCGTAGCGTTTTGAATATCTTGACCTGTGAAAACTTTTTTACCTTTAAGCTTTATTTTAACATTATCGACATCAGAATCAGACAGCTTAAAACGAACTCCTTTTAAATTTTGAATTATATCAGACATATCATCTTTTATGCCGCTAATAGTTGAAAATTCATGTAAAACACCTTCAACTTTGACATTTGTTATGGCAGCACCAGGCAAGGTTGTCATTAAAACTCTTCTCAAAGCATTGCCAACAGTTACTCCATAACCTCTTTCTAGTGGTTGGATTATAAATTTACCATATGTATCGGTAAGTGACTTTTCATCGGTTTTTACTTTAATTTCGTATTCTTTTTTTGCCATTATGTTTGCCTTTTATTATTTTGAATATAATTCTACTATAAGTTGTTCATTAACTACAACTTGCATTTCTTCTCTATCGGGAACAGATAAAAATGTTCCGCTCATATTAGCCTTATCTAATTCAAGCCATGGTAAATCGATATCGCCTTTGATTCTCTTAATTGAAGACAGTATNATATCCATTTTTTTCGACTTATTNCGGACTCTGATTACATCGCCAGGCTTTAATGATGCGGATGGATAATTGCATTTTTTATTATTTAATAAAAAGTGACAATGCGATACTAGCTGTCTGGCTTGTGACCTTGTTGAGGCAAATCCTAATCTATAAACTACATTATCAAATCTCTTTTCTAATAACTTGAGAAGATTAGGGCCAGTTTCGCCATTCATTTTTTCTGCTTTCTGAAAATAATTTCTAAATTGCTTTTCAAGAACGCCATACATGGCTTTTGTTTTTTGCTTTTCCTTTAACTGTTGACCGTAATTAGAAAGTCTTTTTCTCCTAGTTGGGCCATGCTGGCCAGGTGTATAAGGTTTTTTATTTAATAAATTATCAAATTTTGGATTCCCAAAAATGTTTTCTCCAAATTTTCTAACTAATTTTCCCTTTGATATTTTTGATTTTGACATATTATAGCCTTTACACCCTTCTTCTCTTAGGTGGTCTGCAACCATTATGAGGCAGAGGTGTGACATCCAATATTGATGTTATCTGTAAACCTGCTACAGAAAGCGCTCTAATGGCTGATTCTCTACCAGATCCAGGTCCTTTAACCCTAACTTCAACAGTTTGAACACCCATTTGAACAGCGGATAAACCAGCTTTCTCAGCAGCTTGTGTTGCAGCAAATGCTGTGCTTTTTCGTGATCCTTTAAAGCCGCTATTTCCAGCAGTTGACCACGTTAAAATATTCCCAAACTTATCAGAAATTGCAATATGGGTATTATTAAAAGTAGCTTTAATATGTGCAATACCTTGTGGGCTAATCGAAGTTTTTTTCTTTTTCTTTTTTTTGTCTTTTAATTGTTTTGCCAAAACGTTTAACCTTTCTTACCTAGGCCAATTGTTCTTCTTCTGCCTTTTCTAGTTCTTGAATTTGTTTTTGTTCTTTGACCATTAACGGGCAAGCTTCTTCTGTGTCGCAAGCCTTGATAACATCCAATATCCCTCTTCCTTTTAATATTCATTGAAACCTGAGTTCTGCCTTCNCCTTCAATCAAAAGGTTTAATTCAGAAATTACGTTTCTAATGGTTACAACCTGTTTATCGGTTAAATCTTTGACTCTTAAATCTTGACTTAGTTTAGCTTTATCACAAATAAACTTCGCTTTTGTTAAGCCAATCCCATAAATGTAGGACAAAGAATATGGTAATTTTTTATCCCTGGGAATATCAACTCCTGCAATTCTAGCCATAAAATTAATCCTAACCTTGTCTTTGTTTGTGTTTTGGGTTTTGACATATAACCATCACTACACCTTTACGCTTGATTATCTTGCACTTGGCACATATTTTTTTTACNGATGCTCTCACTTTCATATTTACTTATTCCTGTAAGTTATCCTTCCTCTAGTGAGGTCATATGGAGATATTTCTAATTTTACAATATCGCCAGGCAATATCTTAATGAAATGCATTCTCATTTTCCCGCTCACATGGGCTAAGACTTCATGACTATTATCNCCTATTTCTACTTCTACTCTAAACATTGCATTTGGCAATGTTTCTTTAATCACACCTTCAACCTGTATTGCTTGTTCTTTAGCCATTAAGCTTTTGCCTTACTTAAAACTAAAGGTCCATCAGATGTAACAGCTATTGTATGTTCAAAATGAGCTGATAGTTTACCATCGAGCGTTCTAATTGTCCAGCCATCATCATCGGTTTTTATTTCTTTNTTGCCTAAATTTATCATTGGCTCTATTGCCAGGCACATACCTTCCTTGATTTCATGTCCTTGCTTTGGAAGACCGTAGTTTGGGACTTGTGGTTCTTCATGCAAACTTTTTCCAATTCCATGTCCAACTAAATCTCTTACAACGGAGTAACCATTTTTTTCTGCATGTATTTGAATAGCATGCCCAATATCTGATACGTAATTACCAATTACAGCTTGAGAAATTCCTATTTCAAGTGATTCTTTGGTAATTTGAACAAGTTTTTTAACATTTGAATCAACGTCGCCAACAAAAAAAGTTTTAGCATGATCTCCATAAAATCCATTTTTTAGCGCACCACAATCTATGCTAACAATTTGACCATCTTTTAAGGTTCTTTCGTTTGGTATTCCATGCACTACTTCATCATCCACTGAAACACAGAGTGTTGCTGGGAATCCCATATAGCCTTTAAAAGCAGGCTTAGCATTTCTTGACAAAATATAATTTTCAGCAAAATAATCTAAGTCAGAAATTTTTACTCCTGGCTTAATCTTTTTTTCAATTAAGTTTAAAGTATCCGCGACGATCTGACAACTTTCAGATAGTAAACTTATTTCATGTTTATTTTTTAGAAAAATCATTAATATTTTCGTTTTCTTCCTTTTATCTTGCCTTTTGATAAAAATCCATCATAGTGGCGATTCATCAAATGTGACTCAATCTGCTGTAGGGTATCCAGAGCAACACCAACTATTATGAGCAAACTTGTACCGCCAAAGAAAGAAGCTAAATCATAACTTACATCCATGGATTTCATTATTATATATGGGAGAATAGCAACAAATGCGAGAGCTATTGAGCCCGGCAGTGTTACTTTAGACAAAATATTATCAATATATTCAGCAGTCTTTTTGCCTGGCCTAACTCCTGGAATAAAACCTCCATGTTGCTTCATTTGCTGGGATACTTGATTAGGATCAAATGCAATTGCAGTATAAAAATATGTGAAAAAAATAATCATCAAACCAAAAATTAGCCAGTAAAATGGATGATCGAAGGAGAACCATCGCATTACACCCTGCATAAAAACGTTTTCACTAAAGAATGTAGCAATTGTGCTGGGAATAAACATAATGGATTGAGCAAAAATAATAGGCATTACACCGGCAGTGTTAACTTTAAGCGGTATGTGTGTGGACTGCCCTCCATACACTTTTCTGCCAACAACTCTTTTAGCGTAAGATACAGGTATTTTCCTTGTACCTTGTGTTAGNAAAATTACAAAGGCAATAACAACAAACATTATTCCAAGCAAAAGTATTTCTTGTAAAATATTTCTAACCCCTTCATTTACAAGCGCTATTTCACCTACAATCACATTTGGTAAACGTGATACTATGCCTATCATTATTATAAGAGATATTCCGTTGCCAATTCCTCTTTCAGTAATTCTTTCCCCNAACCACATCAAAAGTATAACACCTGTAACTAAACAAATTGTACCTGTAAAAATGAAACCAATCCCCGGGTTAATTACCACTGATTGACCATTTGATGACATAGAAGGTAGAAAAACGGCAACAATTCCATAAGACTGCATTGCGGCAATCAAAACAGTTAAATATCTAGTTAATTGTGTAATTTTTTTTCTACCTGATTCACCTTCTTTTTGAAGTCTTTGAAAAAAGGGNACGACCGTTCCCATAAGCTGGATAATTATTGATGCTGAGATGTATGGCATAATACCTAATGCAAATATTGTAGCTTTTTCAAATGCTCCACCAGCAAATAAATTATATAAACCTAACAGTGTATTTTGATAATTTTGAAAAGCTGCAGATAGCACATCCGTGTCTATTCCTGGAATGGGTATATGAGCACCAAGTCTAACAGTTATTAAAATACCTAAAGTAAACAGAACACGGTTCTTTAGCTCTGGAATAACAAATATATTTTTTATTTTATCTATCATTTAATTTTGAATAGCCTCGCCACCATTTTTTTCGATTTTTTCAATGGCAGATTTGCTAAAAGCACTGGCGACTATTTTTACTTTTTTTGATAATTCCCCACGAGCTAAAATCTTGACAGGTCTCAAGGAATATTTTATAATACCTAATTTTTTTAATATTGATGGAGATATTTCTGAGGAGTCAATTGATTCAATTTGTGATAAATTAACTATTTGAAATTCATTTTTGGAGAGACTTGTGAATCCTCTCTTAGGAACTCTCCTATGCAGCGGCATTTGACCGCCCTCGAACCANGGACGATGCTTAGAGCCGGATCTAGAATGATATCCTTTTTCACCTCTTCCTGATGTTCTTCCTAGCCCAGAACCATGGCCTCTTCCGACCCTTTTTCTATTTCTTGATGGCTTATTTAATATTTTTAATGAACCTAATTTCATAATGATTCTTCAACTTTTAACAAATAATATATTTTATTAATCATTCCTCTAATTTGAACAGTGTCATTTTTCAAAACTGTATGATTTAATTTTTTTAACCCTAGGGCAGCTAGTGTTTTTTTTGCTTTTTTCTTGTAACCTATTGAACTTTTTATTTGAGTGATTTTTATAATTTTATTTTTTGCCATTGCTTTAATTAAAAATTTCTTTAATTGTTAATCCTCTTTTGTTGGCTATGCTGACAGCATCTTGCAATTCAGATAGACCTTTGATAGTGGCTTTGGCAACATTCATAGGGTTATTCGATCCAAAACGTTTAGTTAAGATATTTTTAATACCAGTCTGCTCCATGACTGCACGGACTGCCGCACCAGCAATTACTCCAGTTCCAGGGGCCGCAGGTTTCAGCATCACTTTACTTGCACTATATCTTGAAATTATTTTATGAGGGATAGTTCCATTGATTAAATGTATTTTGATTATGTTTTGTTTAGCGTCTTCCTTAGCTTTATTGATTGCAGACATTACTTCACCTGCTTTTCCCTGTCCTAAACCAACATGTCCTTTGCCATCACCCACAACAACTAGGGCGCCAAATCTAAAGTTTTTACCCCTAGAAGTAACTTTTGCTACTCTGGTAACTCTTATAACAGTTTCTTCTTTTAAATCTAATTCTGCTGGATTTATCATAAATTATCCCTTAAAACTTTAAGCCATTTTTTCTTGCGGATTCAGCTAATGCCTTTACCCTGCCGTGATATGGAAAACCATTTCTATCAAAGACTATTTTTGATATTTTTTTGGTTTTAGCATTATCTGCTATCATTTTTCCAATAAAAACACTAACCTCGGTTTTAGTTTTTAATTTCGCAACTTTATTTTTTAAAAGCTTGTCTAGTGAGGAAGCGGAAGTAATTGTTTTACCATCAAAATCATCAACTAATTGAGCGCTCATGTTTTTGTTCGATCTGAAAACTACAAGACGATGCCTGCTGGTATGCTTTACGATATTGCCTTTGCTCCTGTTCCTTCTTCTTAGATTTCTAGCTTTTGTAGCTGATAATTTTTTCATTACGTTCCAGACCCTCCAACTGTCTTACCTTGTTTAGAAATGACATACTCATCTTTATATCTAATTCCTTTTCCTTTATAAGGCTCCGGCTTTCTAAAAGATCTAATCTTTGCTGCAACTTCACCAACTAATTGCTTGTTTATACCATTAATTGTGATTTCAGTTTTATTTGCAGAGATTGTAATTCCGTCAGGTGGTTCAAAATAAATGTCATGTGAATATCCTAACTGCAAAACAATGTATTTACCTTGATTCGTGGCTTGATAGCCTACTCCTCTTATTTCTAATTCCTTAATAAAACCTTCTTTGGTGCCCTTAACAGCATTAAAAACTAATTGTCTTGTCGTTCCATGAAGGGATTTATGAACTCTTGAATCAGTTGGTCGTTCAATCGTCAAAGTATTATCTTCATAGTTAATCTTAAGAGATGAGTCATAGCTAACAGATAAACTTCCCTTNGGGCCATTAATAATGACACAATTATTTTCAAATTTGACTTTCACATCACTTGGAATTAAAATTGGATTTTTACCTATTCTAGACATAATTATTTTACCAAATCTTAAATAAAANTTCTCCACCAATACCAAACTTGCTAGCGGTTTTATTAGATAACACTCCTTTTGAAGTCGATATTACTGAAACACCAAGGCCATCAAGAACTCTTGGCATATCTTTACATCCTACAAAAACTCTTCTACCCGGCTTGCTTACTCGGTTAATCCCAGTAATAACAGATTTACCATCATGACTATACTTTAGAAATATCCTAATTGAATTTTTTTTGCCATCTTTAATAAAGATAAAATCTTGTATGTATTTTTCAGACTTTAATACAAAAGCAATTCTTTTTTTGAGAATCGATGATGGAATATCTACAAAACGCTTATCAACAGAATTGGCATTCCGGATTCTAGTAATCATGTCTGCGATTGGGTCTGTCATGCTCATATTAGTTTATCTCCTACCAGCTAGCTTTTGTAACACCAGGAATATCGCCTTTCAAAGCCATTTCTCTGAAACATATTCTNCATAATCCAAATTTTCTCATATATCCATCAGCTCTTCCACAATTGAAACACCTATTATAACCTCTGGAAGAAAACTTGGGTGTTTTTTTTGATTTTACTATTAAGGATTTACGTGCCAAAGCTAAGCCTCCATTAATTCTTCATTTAAATTTGATTTTTGCCTTAAGGGAAGGCCTAAAAAATACAAAAGCCAATAAGCTTCATCATCCAAGGTAGCTGTTGTTGATATATTAATATCCATACCTCGAACGCTATCTATTTTATCATAATTTATTTCTGTAAAAATAATNTGTTCTTTAATACCAAAAGAATAATTGCCTTTTTTATCAAAAGACTTAAATGGTAAACCTCTAAAGTCCCTAGTTCTAGGCAATGCTATGGANATCAATCTTTCAAGAAAGTCATACATTCTATCTCCACGTATTGTAACTTTACATCCGACTGGAAATCCTTTTCTAATTTTAAAATTTGAAATATCTTTTTTAGATCTAGTAGTTACTGGTTTTTGACCAGAAATCAGGGACATTTCATTTACTGCGCTTTCAAGTTTTTTTGGATTATCCTTAGCATCACCAATGCCCATATTGATCGTGATATGGGATAGTTTAGGGACCTGCATAGGATTCTTGTAATTAAACTTTGAGACCATTTTTGGTATTACAATATCTTTATATTTTGTTTTTAAAATCTGTTTCATTAGAAATTTTTAATTTATTTGGGTACCGGTTTTATTTGATACTCTAACTTTGGAACCATCTTTTAGAATTTTATAATTAATTCTTGTAGGCTTGCCACTGACAACCAACATAACATTAGAAATGTGAATAGAGCCTTCCTTTTCAACTACGCCGCCTTTAGGGTTTTCCTGTGTAGGTCTGGCATGTTTTTTTATAATATTTATTCCTTCAACAATAATTCTATTTTTTTTAGGTATTACGTAGAGTACTTTTCCTTCCTTACCTTTATGATTGCCACTAATCACTCTGACATTCATTCCTTTTACAATATTCATTTAAATTACCTCAGGAGCCATTGAAACTATTTTCATAAAACCACTATCTCTTAGCTCTCTAGCTATTGGACCTAAAACTCTTGTTCCTCTGGGCTCGCCAGCTGAATTGAGCAACACAGCAGCATTATCATCAAATCTAATATAAGAACCATCTTTTCTTCTAACTTCTTTTCTCGTTCTAACAATAACCGCTCTACTCACNTGGCCTTTTTTTACGGTACCATCTGGAATTGCATTTTTTACCGTTACAACAACTACATCTCCCAAAGAAGCATACCTTCGTTTGCTACCACCAAGAACTTTAAAGCAAAGAACTTCTCTTGCGCCTGAGTTATCAGCTACTTTTAATCTGGTTTCTTGTTGAATCATCTAATTATCCAATTTTTATTGATTCTCTAACTAATTCTATGACACGCCATCTTTTATTTTTACTTTTAGGTTTCATTGAAGCGATCTTCACAATATCTCCTTCTTTAGGAGAAAAATTATCACAATGAGCAAAAAATTTGGAGAATTTTTTAACATATTTTTTATAAACAGGGTGTGGAATTTTGCGTTCAACTTTAACTAATACAGTTTTATCCATCTTATCGCTTACAACTTCTCCAATAATAATTTGCTTTCTTCCTCTAGTCATTTGAAGTATTGTCTCCTCTTAAACCTAATTTAAATTCATTAAGCAATGTTTTTAGTTGTGCAATTTCTTTTTTTAAAAATTTTATTTCTAATGGGTTTTCTATTTGTTGCATCGATTTTTGGAACCTTAAAGTTGTAAGCTTTTCGTAATGTTCAGACAACTTTACTTCAACTGAATTCAAATCTAAATCTGATAGTTCTCTTTTTTTAATCACAATTCTCTTCTTTCAACTATTTTAGTTTTGAGAGGAAGTTTATGAGATGCATTATGAAATGCAGCTTCAGCTCCTTTGCGATCTACGCCTTCAACCTCAAAAAGAATTCTACCTGGCTTAATAACAGCTACCCAATATTCTGGAGAACCTTTTCCCTTACCCATTCTTGTTTCAGCAGGTTTCTTTGTAATTGGTTTATCTGGAAAAATTCTAATCCACATCCTGCCAATTTTTCTAACAACTCGCGTAATTGAGATTCTACATGCTTCAATTTGCCTGCTTGTAATCCAACCTGACTCNATTGCTTTCAAACCGAAAGTTCCAAAAGCAACATAATCACCACCTTTTGTCATTCCTTTTAAATTGCCTCTATGATGTCTTCTATATTTAGTTTTTTTTGGTTCTAACATAATAATTTATTTTTTGATTTTTGTTTTTTCCCCATTGCAGATCCACACCTTAATACCAATGATTCCATACTGTGTATGAGCTTCTGTAAGTACATAGTCAATATCGGCTCTCAATGTATGCAATGGAACTCTTCCTTGAGCAAACTTTTCACTTCTAGCTATTTCAGCTCCTCCAAGTCTACCGGCGATATTTATTCTAATCCCCTCTGCGCCCATTCGCATAGTTGACTGAATAACTTTATTTACCACTCTACGGTAAGAAACCTTTTTTTTCAGTTGATGTGCTATATTTGAGCCCACAAGAGCAGCATCTAGTTCTGGTCGCTTAATCTCGGAAATATTTACCTGAACATTCATTTTACTTCCATCGTTTGAAATAGAATTATTTGTTAACTGTCTGATTTCATTTTTAAGTCTATTTACCTCTTCACCACCTTTGCCAATAACAATTCCCGGTCTGGCTGTAAATATTGTTACTGTAACTGTTTTCGAAGTTCTACTAATTTCTATTTTAGAAATACCACCGTTAGGTAGCCTTGCAAGAAGATATTTTCTTATTTTGACATCTTCTTCCAATCCATTAGCGAACGATTCACCTGAAAACCAGGTTGACTTCCAGTTTTTATTTATTTGAAGTCTAAAGCCTACTGGATGTGTTTTTTGTCCCAATTATTATCCTTTAATTTAATTCAGAAATTATAATAGTAATGTGCGATGTAGGTTTATTAAGCCTGGAGATTCTCCCCATGGATGCAGCCCTAAATCTTTTTATATGTGGACCACCATCTGCAAAACATTCTTTGACTAATAATTTGCTTAGTTCTAAATCGCTGGTTTCATTTTTTATCTTAAAGTTTGAAACTGCAGATAATACAATTTTTTCAATAGCAGAAGAAGCCTTTGATTTAGAATAACGAAGATGATTAATAACTTTATCTAANGTTTTACCTCTGATTGAATTCAGTTCGATTCGAACTTTTCTAGGAGATTGTCTAAAATGTTTTAAGACTGCTTTTGCATGCATTATATTTATTTCCTATCACCAGAGTGAAGTCTAAAAGTTCTAGTTGGGGAGAATTCGCCTAATTTATGACCGACCATATTTTCATTAATAAAAACAGGAATAAATTTATTGCCATTGTGAACAGCAAAAGTATGTCCAACGAAATCAGGGGTGATCATTGATCTTCTTGACCATGTCTTAATAACATTTTTTTTACCATTCTTATTCATATTCTCTATCTTTTTAATAAGTTTTGAATCGACGTATGGNCCTTTTTTAATCGATCTTGACAATTTTTACTTTCTCCTTTTAACTATAAGATTATTAGATTTTTTATTTTTTTTTCTTGTTTTATAACCTTTTGTCGGCATTCCCCATGGAGAAACAGGGTGTCTTCCACCAGAGGATTTTCCTTCACCACCACCATGNGGATGATCTACAGGGTTCATAACTACACCTCTTACCTTTGGTCGCTTACCAAGCCATCTAGACCTACCAGCTTTGCCAGAAACTATATTTTCATGTGATTTATTACCAACTTCTCCAATTGTTGCAAAACAGTTGGATAGTACTCTGCGAATTTCTCCAGATGGAAGCTTTAGAGATGTAAAGCCTTCATCATGTGCCATAACTTGAGCGCCAGTACCTGCACTTCTAACCATCTGGCCACCTTTTTTTGGTTTAATTTCAATGTTATGAACAAAAGTGCCTGTAGCAATATTACCAATGCTCATTGCGTTTCCAATATTTAATGGAGCGTTTTGAGACGATATGACTTTGTCATCAATTTTTAAGCCATGCGGTGCTATGATATATCTTTTTTCACCATCATTATAAAAAAGAAGAGCAATATTAGCGGATCGGTTGGGGTCATATTCTATATATTTAATAGTTGCCGGTATATCATATTTGTCCCTTTTGAAATCAATCAACCTATATCTTCTTCTATGTCCACCACCTCTTCTTCTAACTGTAATTCTACCATTNTTATTTCTGCCCCCTGATTTTCTCAAAGAAACGGTTAGACCTTTTTCAGGTGATGAACGATTTATTTCTTCAAAATTAGATCTTGAAGCAAATCTGCTGCCTGGAGTAACTGGTTTTAATTGCCTAACAGACATTAACTTTGATTAACTCCTTCGAGTAAATCTATGGTAAAATCTTTTTTGAGAGTTACAATAGCTTTTTTCCAGGAACTTGTATATCCAGAGGTTCTTATTGTTTTGCCACCACTTCTAACAGTCATAGTTTTTTGTTTACCAGTAAAATTCATCGTAGAAACCTTTGATACCTTGACATTAAATTTTTTTTCAACTGCTTTTTTAATCTCAATTTTGTTAGTTCTTTTTGTAACTTGAAAAGCATATTTTCTTTCAGACTCTTCAAGCCTACTCATTTTTTCTGTTAATAGAGGGCGTATTATAATATCTGATCTATTTTTCATTATATAAACCCAACAACAAATTAAGACTTTCTAATGCAGACTTTTCAATTAATATTGAATCACAGTCAATTATGTCATATGTGCTAACTGACAAGACATTTACAGTATATACATTTTTTAAATTTCTGGCGGATAAAACCAAATTATCATTTGCTTTACTATAAACTACAGTTACTTTATTTTTTTCAATCTTAAGATCGGACAAGATTTTTTTAAATTGTTTTGTAGATGGAGCTTCCAAATTAATTGAGCTCAATACGAAAATATTATTATTTTTGAAATGATTTGAAAGAACGGATCTTCTGGCAAGATTTCTCATTTTTTTTGGCATTTTTATGGAATAATTATAAGGCTGGGGTCCAAAAACTGTTCCACCGCCTTTCCACAAAGGAGACCTTATAGTGCCAGCTCTTGCACCACCTCTACCTTTTTGCTTGAATGGTTTTTTACCTCCTCCTCTTACTTTAGATCTATTCTTTGATGAGCGTGTGCCTTGTCTGAGATTTGTAAGTTCTGTATTAATAGCTTGATTTACAACATTTACATTGGGATCAATGCCAAATACAAATTTGTCAACATCAATTGAAGAAGTCTTAGAACCATCTTGAGAATGAATATTAAGTTTCATAATATTATTTTGTAATACGCACTATAGAGCTATTTGCTCCAGGTGCAGCGCCTTTTAAGAGCAAAAGATTCTTTTCGATATCAATAGAAACAATTTCTAAATTTTGTACTGTTCTATATTTGTTTCCATATTGTCCAGCCATTTTGATTCCTTTAAAAACTCTTGAAGGGTCAGAAGCCTGCCCAATTGANCCAGGTGACCTTGGGTGCTCTCTTTGACCATGTGTTTTTGGACCACCACCAAAGCCATGTCTTTTCATCACTCCAGAAAAACCTCTACCTTTTGTTATGCCTCTAATATCAACGAGCTCACCCTTTTTAAAAATAGACACGCTAAACATTTGCCCTTTCTTATATTCAAAACTTTGGACAGGTTTAAATTCTGCTAAATACTTTTTAGGGGAAATATTAGCTTTTTTGAAAAGTTCAGACTGTGGATTATTAACATGTTTTTCATTTGCATCTTCAAAACCAGCTTGAATAGAGGAATAACCATCAATTTCATTTGTTTTAACTTGAGTCACAAAACAAGGCCCTGCTTTAAAAACTGTAACAGGAATTGAATGGCCATCAGAGTCGAAAATTTGTGTCATGCCAATTTTTTTTCCCAATAAACCNCGCATAAATTAAACCTTTATTTCGATGTCAACACCAGCAGGTAGGTCTAGCTTCATCAAGGCTTCTACTGTTTTGGGAGTTGAGTTTAAAATATCAATTAGGCGCTTGTGAATTTTTGTTTGAAATTGCTCTCTGGACTTTTTGTCTACGAATGGAGAACGCAATACAGTATAAATTGTTCTGCGGGTTGGTAAAGGAATGGGTCCAGAAATAAAAGCGCCAGTGGATTTAGCAGTTTTAACAATTTTTTCAGTTGATTTATCAATCAATGAATGATCATATGCCTTTAAGCTAATTCTTATAGTTTGTTTTGCCATAACTATGTTGCTTTACCTTGAACTTTTTCAATTATCTCATCTTTAATAGAGGATGGTACCTGTTTGAAATTTGAAAACTCCATATGAAAAACAGCTCGACCTTGNGTGATAGACCTCAAATCAGTAGCATAGCCAAACATTCTTGACAACGGNACAACAGCATTCAAAACGTGAGCGTCTTTTCTTTGTCCCATGCTATCTATATTGCCTCTTCTTGAGTTAATATCNCCCATAACATCACCTAAGTACTCTTCAGGAACAACTACCTCTACTTTCATCATTGGCTCCATAATTATTGGGTCTGCTTTTTTGCATGCTTCCTGAATTGCCATAGAGCCGGCTATTTTAAAAGCCATTTCTGAGGAATCAACATCGTGATACGAACCAAATACTAACTCTACTCTTACATCTTCAATGGGATATCCTGCAAGCACTCCATTTCGCAAAGCATCTTTAATTCCTTCGCTAACTGAGGGGATATACTCTCTAGGTATTACACCTCCAACAATTTTATTATCAAAATGATAACCTTTACCATCCTCGTTAGGCTCAACGTTTATTACTACATGACCATATTGACCTCGACCTCCAGATTGCCTTGCAAATTTTACATCAATTTTTTCTACTCTTTTAGTAATTGCTTCTGCATAGGCAACTTGAGGAGTACCAACATTAGCCTTAACCTTAAATTCGCGAAGGAGTCTATCAACAAGAACTTCTAGATGAAGTTCGCCCATTCCAGCAATAATTGTTTGTCCTGTTTCTGGGTGGATAGATACTTTAAAGGTAGGGTCTTCTTCAGATAACTTTGCTAAACCTTTAGATAAAGAATCTTGATCAGCTTTTGTAGCAGGTTCAACGGAAACCTCAACAACTGGTTCAGGAAATTCCATAGATTCAAGTAAGATTTCCTTTTTTTCTTCAGATAATGTATGTCCAGTATTCGTATTTTTTAAACCAACAGCAGCAATAATTTCTCCAGCAGAAACCAAATCTAATTCTTCACGTTTGTTGGCATGCATCAATAAGATTCTACTTATCCTTTCACGTTTACCTGTATTTGGATTTACAACGTATGAACCAGCGCTTAATTTTCCAGAATAAACTCTTACAAATGTTAATTTACCAACATATGGGTCGGTCATAACTTTGAATGCAAGTGCGCTGAATGGCTCATCTTCGGAGGGACTCCTGGTTAACTCTATGTCATTATTGCTGGGGTCAAAGCCACTAATTGAACCAATATCTAGTGGTGATGGCAAAAAATCGTTAACAGCATCAAGTAGACGCTGGACTCCCTTATTTTTAAAAGCAGAGCCGCATAGTGTTGGTATAAAAACGTTCTTTATGCATCCATCCCTGATAGCTTTTTTTATTTCAGTGTCAGATAGAGGCTGTTCAGCTAAATATTTTTCTAATAAATTTTCATCATGACTAGCAATTTCTTCAACAAGATGATTTCTCCATTTTTCGGCTTCATCTTTCATATCATCAGGAATATCAGCAATTTCAAAATGTGCNCCCAANGAACTATCATTNTAAAGAATAGCTTTCATACTTATTAAGTCAATTATTCCAGTAAAAATATCCCCAGAACCAATTGGCAACACTATTGGAAGAGGATTTGCGCCGAGCCTTTTCTTTATCATTTCGAGAACATTANAATAATCAGCACCAATTCTATCCATTTTATTNACNAAGGCAATTCTTGGNACATTATATTTATCNGCTTGTCTCCAAACAGTTTCACTTTGAGGTTCAACGCCTCCAACAGCACAAAAGACTGCGCAGGAACCATCTAGGACTCTTAAAGATCTTTCAACTTCTACAGTAAAATCCACATGACCTGGAGTATCAATAATATTAATTCTGTGGTCATTCCAAATAGCTGTAGTAGCTGCGGATGTAATTGTTATTCCTCTTTCTTTCTCTTGTTCCATCCAATCCATAGTAGCACCACCATCGTGAACCTCACCAATCTTGTGAGTCCTACCAGTATAAAATAATACACGNTCTGTAAGTGTTGTTTTTCCTGCATCAATGTGAGCCATTATACCGATATTTCTGACTTTATCTAGTGAAATCTTCTTCATAATTACTACCTGAAATGAGCAAAAGCCCTGTTAGCTTCTGCCATTCTATGGACATCTTCTTTCTTTTTTATTGCACCACCTTCNTTATTGGCAGCAGAAATAAACTCCGTTGCTAATCTTTCGGACATTGATTTTCCAGATCTTCCTTTAGCTGAGGCTATAATCCATTTCGAGGCTAAGAAGAATTGTCTATTTTTAGGTACTTCTATAGGAACTTGATAATTAGCTCCTCCTATTCTTCTTGTTTTGACTTCTAAAAGCGGAGAAGCATTCTTAATTGCAACATCGAATATGTCAGTGCCATCTTTTTTTGTCCTAGATTTTATAATGTCCATAGCTCCATAGAAAATTTTCTCTGAAACACCCTTTTTACCGCTATCCAAAATATAATTAATAAATTTTGCAATACTTAAACTGTTAAATAATGGATCAGGTAGAATTTTTCTTTTTTCTGGTCTTCTTCTTCTCATAAAAGTATTAGATTAAGATTTTGTTCTCTTTGCTCCGTATCGAGACCTACTAGTTTTTCTATCAGAAACACCGGAGGTATCATGAGAACCTCTAACAATGTGGTACCTTACACCTGGCAAATCTTTTACTCGGCCACCTTCAATTAATACAATTGAATGCTCCTGTAGNTTGTGACCTTCACCAGGAATATAAGCAGTGACCTCTATACCATTAGTAAGTCTAACTCTCGCAACTTTCCTTAGCGCTGAATTTGGCTTTTTAGGTGTCGTAGTGTATACTCTGGTACAAACACCTCTTTTTTGAGGATTACCTTTTAGAGCAGGGCTAGCATTTTTCTTCCTAGCTCTCAATCTGCCTTTTCTTATTAATTGNTTTATCGTCGGCATATATTTTCCATTANAGCCTACNAAATTACACTAAAATAAATCACAACAGCAATTGGTTTTATTTNTGGTGTTAATTTGATTGTGCATAATCATCTATTTCTTTAGTTTGATCAGAGCTCACTGCAGAATCATTAGTTTGATTATTTTTTTCTGGAATAAAAATATTCTTTAAATGAGGAGAACCTGAACCCGCNGGAATCAATCTTCCAACGGCGACATTTTCTTTTAAACCTCTTAAATAATCTGTTTTTCCTGAGGTTGAAGCATCAGTTAAAACTCTAGTTGTTTCTTGAAAAGAGGCTGCGGAAATGAAACTTTCAGTATTTAATGATGCCTGTGTAATTCCCATGAGAAGAGGATCAAAAGTAGCAGGTTTTGTTTTTCTAGATTTTGCTGACTTTTTTCCTTCCTCCTTTAAAGATTTATTAATTTCTAAAAACTCTTTTTTATCAATAAGNACTTCTTCTTCCAGCTCAGAATCACCNGCGTCTGTTACAAAAACCATGTCTTGCAATTTGCTGTTCATTTCAAAAAACTCCGCACGATTAATTCTGTCCTTAGGTAAAAAATTTGAATCTCCAACGTCATCTATGCTTACTTTTTGCATCATCTGTCTAACGATTACTTCGATATGTTTATCATCAATTTTAACACCTTGTAAACGGTAAACTTCCTGAATTTGATCAACTAGATATTCTCTGACTTTGTTTGGTCCTAAGATTTTTAAAATGTCTACAGGAGAAATGCTTCCTTCACATAATGATGTACCTGCAGTAATTTTATCTCCTTCGTGCACGACTACATGCTTTCCATAAGGAATAGAGTAATTCTTTACTTCTCCATCAACGCCTTCAACGTGAATTTTCCTTACTCCACGCTTTGTATCACCAAAGTTCACTAAGCCATCAATTTCTGAAACAACAGCTGGATCAACTGGTTTCCTTGCTTCAAATAACTCTGTAACTCGAGGCAATCCACCTGTTATGTCTCTAGACTTTCCGATTGCTCTAGGTATTTTAACTAAAGTTTGGCCTCTTGATACTTTGTCCCCTGCTCTAACAACAAGATTCGCTGTAACGGGTAAAATTGTACCACCAGCAAGTATGGACCCATCTTTGTCAACAATTTCAACATGTGGGCTTAAATTTCTATCTTTTGATTCAACAATAACCATTTGCTTTTTTCCACCTTCGACAGCTTCAACTTGGAAAGTTTCATTTTCTATAAAATCTTTAAGTTCAACGAAACCAGTTTTTCTAGCAAGGATTACATCTGTGTACGGATCCCATTGAAATAATATTGTACCGGCATCAACTTTTTCACCATCTTCAACATTTAAATTTGCTCCATAAGGGACATTGAATTCATTGGTTGTAATATTTTTTGAATCAATAATAGATATTTTTGAGTGCCTAACCATACATCTATTTACTTTAATTCCAGACTCATCTTTTGCTTCAGCAGTTTCAAGATTATCAGAATATTTAACTATTCCTGATCTTTTAGTTTGCATTTCAGATTGTTCAATTATTCTAGTAGCGGTTCCACCTATATGGAATGTTCTTAGTGTAAGCTGTGTTCCGGGCTCTCCAATACTTTGAGCAGCTTGGATACCAACAGAAGTTCCAAGATCTACCAATTTATGAGATGATGGATTCCATCCGTAACATTTAGCACAAACTCCTCTCAACGATTCACATGTTAGTACAGATCTTATTCTAATTGATTCGACATTGCTATCAGCAATAATTTTGGCTTCNTTATCTCTTATCATTGTTCCTGCTTTTATAAGCACTTTGCCATCTTCAATAAAGTCTTCTAAGGTTGTTCTTCCTAGAATTCTCTCAGCTAGCGGCTCAATGATGTCTTCACCTTCTTTTAAATCTTGGGCTAGAATTCCATTGATAGTTCCACAGTCCAGCTCGGAAATAACAACATCTTGTGCAACATCGACTAACCTTCTGGTTAAATAACCTGCATCCGCAGTCTTTAAAGCTGTATCAGCTAATCCTTTTCTTGCTCCATGGGTTGAAATAAAATATTCTTGAACGGAAAGACCTTCTTTGAAATTAGAAGTTATAGGAGATTCGATGATTTCACCCTTGCCTCCAGTCATAGATTTTTGAGGTTTTGCCATTAATCCTCTCATACCAGCCANTTGCTTTATTTGATCTTGTGAACCTCTTGCACCAGAATCTGCCATCATGTAAACTGGGTTAAAACCATCCTTATTTGTTTTCATGCTCTCCATCATTGTTGCAGCTACGTCATTGGTAGCATGCGTCCATATATCAATAACTTTATTATACCTTTCTCCATCAGTTAATATGTGCCTTTTAAACTTATCTTGTATGGAATCAACTTCTGCTTGAGCTTTGTCTATTATTTGATTTTTCCTTTTAGGAATTAAAATATCACTAACAGCAATAGATAATCCTGCTTTAGTAGCAAATTCAAATCCTAAATTCTTTAAATTATCTAAAAAAACTACAGTTTTCTGGTTTCCGGCAATTAGGTATGTATCATTTACCAGTTTACTCAAGCTACCCTTATCAATAGAATCATCAATATAATCCACCTCATCTGGTAAAATTGAATTTAAAATTACCCTTCCAACTGTAGTATTTTTGTGCCATTTGCCCTTCAAGCGAAAATTAATTATTGAGTTTATCTCAACAATCTTATTTTCATAAGCAATCACAACTTCTTCGTAAGAACTAAATGATTTCCCTTCCCCCTTGCAACCCTTTTTGCTAATTGTTAGATAGTAGGTACCAAGAACCATATCTTGCGATGGAAGTGCCAATGGTTTTCCATTAGCTGGATGTAGAATATTATGGCTTGATAGCATCAAAAGACGGGCTTCCATTTGAGCCGCAACTGATAAAGGAACATGAACAGCCATTTGATCACCATCAAAATCTGCATTAAAAGCGGAACAACAAAGAGGATGAAGTCGTATNGCTTTTCCATCCACTAAAACAGGTTGAAAAGCTTGTATGCCAAGACGATGTAGAGTTGGAGCTCTGTTTAGTAGCACAGGATGNTCTTGAACTACATATTCTAAGACCTTANATACGATTGGTTCTTTTTCTTCAATCATGATCTTCGCACTTCTGGGTGTCTGAACATAACCTCTATTCATTAGTTCGCTTATCATATGGGGTTTAAAAAGTTCAAGAGCCATATTTTTAGGCAAACCACATTCATGTAATTTTAACTCTGGGCCAACAACAATTACTGACCTACCAGANTAATCTACTCTTTTTCCAAGAAGATTCTGTCTAAAACGACCGGTTTTACCGCGAATCATATCTGAAATAGACTTTAATGGCCTTCTAGTTCCACTTCTTATAGCGGTTTTTCTCCTACTATTATCAAATAAAGCATCAACAGATTCTTGGAGCATTCTTTTTTCATTCCGNAGAATAACATCAGGTGCTTTAATTTCCATTAGCTGCTTTAATCGATTGTTTCTTATAATAATTCTTCTGTACAAGTCGTTTAAGTCGCTAGCAGCAAATCTTCCCCCATCTAATGGAACTAGAGGTCTAAGCTCTGGTGGAATTACAGGCAAAATAGAAACTACCATCCATTCAGGTTTATTCATTTTTTTAACAGTTGATAAATCTACCAAAAATGTTTTAACAACTTTCAATCTCTTAAGTGCTTCTTCTTTTTTTTGTTTTGATTTTACATTTTTTAAAGTGTCCTCTAATTCTCTTCTCAGCTCAACTAAATTCATCCTAGAAAGCATTTCTTTTAGAGCTTCACCTCCCATGGCAGCATAGAAAAAATCGTCATTATCTCTTTCTTCTTCAGAAACTGCATCAAACCCAAATTTCCTCTCTAGATCAATAAATTCTAGTTCATCTATGATTTCAAATTGCATCCTTTCGCTTTTTCCTGGCTCGATAACTAAAAATTTTTCATAATATACAATTTTTTCTAAATCTTTTGTTGATATACCAGCTAGGTAGCTTAGCTTAGAGGGTATAGATCTCAAATACCAAATGTGAACTACTGGAACGGCAAGAGTAATATGACCCATTCTGTCTCTTCTCACTTTTTTTCTTGTAACCTCAACACCACATCGATCACAAATGATTCCTCGATATCTTATTCCTTTGTATTTACCACAATGGCACTCATAATCTTTTACAGGACCAAAAATTTTTTCACAAAAAAGCCCATCTTTTTCAGGCTTATATGATCTATAATTAATTGTTTCTGGCTTTAAAATTTCTCCATAAGATTTTTGTAAAATGCTTTCAGGTGAAGCTAATCCAATCGTTATCGACGAAAAACCTTTTGATGTATCTAATTTATTGTTTTGTATAAATGTCAAAATATTACTCCGTTAATCTAATTCTATGCTAAGAGCTAATCCTTGCAGCTCTTTTATCAAGACGTTAAACGACTCAGGTACTCCAAATTCAGGTAAATCCTCACCTTTAACTATTGCGTTATAAACTTTAGACCTTCCTTCTACGTCATCTGATTTTACAGTAAGAATTTCTTGAAGAGTGTGAGCTGCTCCATATGCTTCAAGCGCCCAACATTCCATTTCACCAAATCGTTGTCCTCCAAATTGGGCTTTTCCTCCTAATGGCTGTTGTGTGACTAAAGAATAAGGACCTGTTGATCTAGCATGCATTTTATCATCAACCATATGACTTAATTTCATCATGTAAATATTCCCAACAGTTACTGTATTTTCCAATCTTTCTCCAGTTCTTCCATCAATTAAAACTGTTTTTCCAGTTAAAGGTAAATTAGCTTTTTTTAATTCTTCTTCAACTTCGCTTGGTTTGCATCCATTGAANACTGGGGTAGCGTATTTTACACCTAATTCTTCTCCAGCCCACCCCAACATAGTTTCATACAGCTGACCTAAGTTCATTCTAGATGGCACTCCCAAAGGATTCAAAATAACATCAATTGGAGTTCCATCCTCTAAGAAGGGCATGTCTTCTTCTGGAACAACAGTTGCAACAATGCCTTTGTTTCCGTGCCTGCCTGCCATCTTATCGCCAACTTGTATCTTTCTTTTGTTTGCAATATCAACTTTTGCAAGTTTTAATATTCCTGGTTGAAGCTCATCACCAATTCTAAGCTTGAATACTTCCTTCTCTAAAGTTTCTTCAATCATTCTCCATTCTTTCCAAAAAGATCGCCACACTGCTTTTATTTTTTTCCAAACATTTTTGTTTTCAACCCATGATATTGACTGATCAAATCTTTCTAAATTAAACGAAGAGATCCTTTTTGTTGTAAGCTTGGTTCCTTTTTTTATTAAAGTTCGACTAGACGAGACGTCTCTTATACCATATGAAATTTCATCTTTCAGCAAATCTAATAATTTTACATCTCTAGAATCTTTAAGTTCTTTTTTATCAATAGTTGATTTTTTTTGTAAAGTTATGATATTTTTTTTCTCTTCTGCTCTAGCAGATTTGCTTCTTTTTTCAAATAGTTTTGTGCCAATAACTACACCATTAATTCCTGGCTCAGCCCTTTTTGATGCGTCTTTAACTTCGCCAGCTTTTTCTCCAAAAATTGCTCTTAACAATTTTTCCTCTGGTGTCGGATCACTTTCACCTTTGGGGGTCACTTTTCCAATTAAAATATCACTGTCATCAACTTTAGCTCCAACTCTGATAATACCTCTTTCATCAAGCTCTTTTGTTGCATCCTCTCCAACATTTGGTATTTCAGGAGTTAATTCCTCTTCACCTCTTTTGGTATCTCTCACTTCAAGCTCGATTTCATTTACATGAACGCTAGTAAACAGGTCATCTTTTACAAGCCTTTCACTTAAAACTATTGCATCCTCAAAGTTGTATCCTCTCCATGGCATAAATGCAACTTTCACATTCTTTCCTAACGCCAATACTCCGTTTTTTGTGGATGTTCCATCTGCAATTGGTTGACCTTTAATAACTTTATCACCCTCTTTAACTATAGGTCTTTGATTTTGAGAGGTGTTTTGGTTGGTTCTTTTGTATTTACGCAAATAAATCGCTATCAAATTTTCATCTTCAACTAAAGTTAAATCTTCAGGAACATCATAAGTTCTGATAACAATTTTTTCAGAGTCAACATAGTGAATTCTACCATTGACCGGAGAAGTAACTGCTGCTCTAGAATCAGCGGCTACTTTTGCTTCAAGTCCAGTACCAACTATAGGATCATCAGGGTTCATTAAAGGAACGCTCTGTCTTTGCATGTTGGAACCCATTAAAGCTCTATTTGCATCATCATGCTCTAAAAATGGAATAAGAGATGCAGCAACAGACAGTATTTGATTTGGGGCAACATCTGTATATTGAACCATATCTGGAGCAACAATAGGGAAGTCTCCCTTTATCCTAGCCCTAATATGGTCGTTAGTGAGCATTTTATTTTTATCTGTATCTTCATCAGATTGTGCAATCATGACTCTGTCTTCATCATCTGCAGACAAATAATGAATTTTATTCGTCGTATATGCGGAGCCATTTTTAACATTAACTTTTCTGTAAGGAGCTTCAATAAATCCATGTCTGTTGACTTTAGCTAATAGCGCAAGCGAAGATATCAATCCAATGTTTGGACCCTCTGGTGTTTCAATTGGACATAATCTACCATAATGTGTATAGTGAACATCTCTAACTTCAAAACCTGCTCGTTCTCTAGTTAAGCCTCCTGGGCCAAGAGCAGAAATTCTCCTTTTGTGTGTGACTTCTGCAAGAGGGTTTGTTTGATCTCCAAATTGAGATAACTGACTAGTTCCAAAAAAAGTATTAATAACTGTAGTAACTACTCTTGAATTGATTAAATCCTGTGGAGTTATTGATTCTTGTTCCCTTAAGTTCATTCTTTCATAAATTGTTCTTAACATTCTGCTCAANGCTACTGAAAATTGGTTTGTTAATTGTTCGCCAATAGATTTTACCCTTCTATTGCCAAGATGATCAATATCATCTGAACCTCTTTCTCCTTTTCTCATCTCTACTAAGAAATTAACAACTTGAATAATGTCATCCATAGTTAGAACTGTATCTTCTACAGGGACTTTTAGACCAAATTGCTGGTTTAAGCGATATCTTCCAACCTCGCCTAAATCGTATTTTTTTGGATTAAAAAATATTCTTTCAATAAATTTTTGGGCTGTCTCTAAATTTGGGGGTTCTCCCGATCTCAATAGTTGGTAAACTATGTTTAATGCTTCTTCGGTATTTTTACTTGGATCTTTTACCATAGTGTTCCAAAGCATCATCGAATGAAAGTTTTTGTTTGTATTNACAAGATTAATTGTTTTGATTTTAGCTTTTCTAAGTTCTTCAATGGAAATTTTATCAAGCTCGGAGCCACCTTCGATGAAAATTTCTCCAGTGTTTTCATCAATAACATCTTCAACAATATTTGCACCAATATATTTAAAAATATTTTTGGATTTTAAACTAATAGTCTCAATGCAATTAAAAGCTTTAAAAATATCGGCATTTGTAGAATAACCAAGAGCGCGCAACAACATTGTTACAGGGAATTTTCTTCTTCGATCGATTATCGAAAAAATGCAGTCATTTATATCTGTAGTAAAATCGACCCAGGAACCTCTAAACGGAATAATTCTAGCTTGAAATAGCTTAGTTCCATTAGGATGTACACTGGCATCGAAAAATACTCCTGGTGAACGTTGCAACTGAGAAACAATCACCCTTTCGGCTCCATTGATTACAAATGTACCCTTGTTAGTCATGTAAGGAACATTTCCAAAATAAACTTCTTGTTCAATGGACTGATCGTATTTATTTCTATCATCTTCGTTAGTAATATGTAGAACTAATCTAACTTTTAGAGGTACCGAATATGTTAGACCTCTATCCATACATTCCTCAGGTGTATACTTTGCAAGACCTAAAAAATAACTTTTATATTCTAAAATATAGTTTTTATGAGAATCCTCGACTGGAAAAACATTTTGAAAAACTTCTTCTAAGCCTGTTTTNAGTCTTTCATCTTCTGGTATATTTTCTTGAATAAAAGATTCGAATGCCTCTATTTGTACATCAAGTAAATCGGGAAAAATGATTTCAGATTTAATTTTTTCAAAAGAAATAAGTGGACTTTTATTATTTAAAGTCAATTGCACCTCCAATTGGATGGGATAGTTTTAACAATAGTAATTTGTTAAGAAAAAAATTTATTACTTAAGCTCTACAGAAGCACCAGCTTCTTCAAGTTGAGTCTTTAAATCATCAGCTTCAGCTTTTGAAACTCCTTCCTTGATAGCTTTTGGAGCATTATCAACCAACTCTTTGGCTTCTTTGAGACCTAAGCTTGTAATACTTCTTACTGCTTTGATGACATTAATTTTTGAGGATCCTGCAGAAGTCAACATTACATCGAATTCATCTTTTTCTTCTACGGGCGAATCACCAGCAACTGGGCCAGCAGCAACAGCAGCAACAGGTGCAGCAGCTGTTACGCCAAATTTCTCTTCAATTTCACTTATAAGCTCTGAAATTTCAACCATATTAGCTTTTTCTAAATAACTCATTACATCAGCTCTAGTTGTATTGGCCATTTAATTTCTCCTTTATTTTAATCTTTTTTATCTTTTAATTGGTTCAAAATATTTACAAAATCATGCATAGGGCTTTTAACTGTTAATGCAAAATTTAGCATTGGACTACGAAGCAGCATAACCAACTTTGACAATAACTCTTCCTTNGAAGGTAAGTTTGCTATTTTATCAAACTGGTTACCATCAAGGATATTNCCATCAAATATNATTCCTTTTACAGATGGAAGTTCTCTTTCTTTTATAAAATCTTTAAAAACTTTAGCAGGGAGGGATGGGTCATCATAAGCAAATGCAACTGCAGTGGACCCCGTTAAAAAATCATCAATTTCATTAAAATTGTTATTCTTGCAAGCAATTTTTAACAATGTATTTTTGGAAACTCTGAATTCGATATTTTTTTCAAAAAATAAACCTCTAAGTGAGGTTATATCCTCAACATTTAATCCGTGATATTCAGCAAAATAAACTGCTGTTGCATCTTTAATTTTATCGGTTAAGATTTTCACTTCTTCTTTATTTTTACTATTTGGCATGACCTTGTTAGATGTTGTTAATGTTTAATTTTATTCCAGGACCCATTGTTGAGGAAATACTAATATTTTTAATATAAGTCCCTTTGACAGATGATGGCTTAGACTTAATTAGAGCATCATGTATTGCCAAGATATTCTCAACAAGCATTTTTTTCTCAAACGAAAGCTTTCCACATTGAGCATGAACAATACCATTTTTTTCAACGCGTAATTCGATTTGTCCAGCCTTTAGTAGCTTAACAGCATTGCCAACGCTAGGGGTTACAGTTCCACTTTTTGGATTAGGCATTAAACCTTTTGGGCCTAAAATTTTACCTAATTTTCCCAATTCAGGCATCATATCAGGCGTTGCTACTATTTTTTCAACATCGCTCCAGCCTTCTTTCAATTTTGAAAGGAATTCTTTGCCAACATAGTCCGCGCCAGCTTCTTTAGCTTCCTTTTGTTTTTCGCCCTCGGCAATGACAAGAACCCTAACTGTCTTACCAGTACCATGTGGAAGAGTAGTTGAAACTCTAATATTTTGGTCAGCATGNCTTGGATCAACCCCTAGGCAAACAGCAATGTCTAAAGATTCATCAAAATTAGAAAACTTTAATTCTTTAGCCTTATCTACGGCTTCGTCAATTGAATAACTTANATTGCTATCAAATTTCTTAGATATAATTTCAAAATTTTTTGTTACAGACATTAATTTTTAACCTCTAGGCCCATGCTTTTTGCAGTTCCTCTTATCATTTCAACAGCCATTTCTAATGTATTTGCATTCAAATCTTTCATTTTAGCCTCTGCAATTTCTCTCAAATCATTTTCAGAAATTTTACCAACCTTGTCTCTATTCGGCTCACCAGAACCTTTAGCGATATTAGCTTTCTTTTTTAACAAAACAGATGCAGGAGGTGTTTTTGTCACAAAAGAAAAGCTTTTATCAACATAAACAGTTATAACTACCGGAATAATCATTCCAGGCTGATCCTGGGTTTGAGCATTAAATGTTTTACAAAAATCCATTATATTTACACCATGCTGACCAAGAGCGGGCCCAACTGGAGGAGCAGGATTTGCCTGGCCTGCAGGAATTTGTAACTTTATGTAACTTGAAATTTTTTTGGCCATTTTATTTTTCCAATTCAACTTGAAGGAAATCCAACTCAATTGGAGTTGGCCTTCCAAAAATACTGACAGAGACTTTTATTTTTTGTTTTTCCTCATTAACCTCGTTGACAAAACCTGTAAATTCTGCAAAAGGCCCATCTACAACTTTAACTGCATCACCAACCTTAAATGGAGAAGCAACAATTTCAACACCCTCCCTNCCTTTGACTTCGCCAAGAATGCGAGTAATTTCATCTTCTCGTAAAGGCTGAGGTTTACCTTTGGCACCAACAAAATTCATCACTCCTGACATATTTTCAACCAGATAAAATGCTTCTTTAGAATCAGACATGTTAATTAAAATGTAACCTGGGAAGAAAACTTTGTTTTTAATTTTTTTCTTTCCTTCTTTCATCTCAACTATATTCTCAGATGGTACTAGAACATCACCAACTTCATTTGAGAGATTTTGCATATCAAGTTCATAGAGTAAATTTTCTCTAATTTTACTCTCTTTGCCTGATATTACCCTTAATGTATACCAATTCATTACATTATAGCTTTAATAATTGTTGATAGAATTCTATCAATAAAGAACAAAAACACACTGATAATTATTGAAAAGACTATAACCACATATGTTGAGCCTCTTAGTTCTATCCAATTAGGCCAAGCTACCTTGTTCATTTCAATAGCGATGCTGTTGAAAAACTTTGAAATTCTATTCAATTATTAAATGCTTCCTTTGTCAATAAGCTATTTTTAATGCAGGAGTGACAGGACTTGAACCTGCAACCCCCGGTTTTGGAGACCGGTGCTCTACCAATTGAGCTACACTCCTATTTATTTGATTGTAGAACTTTACTGCAAAGCAAATTATTTAGTCTCTTTAAAAATAACATGTTTACGAATGACTGGATCATATTTTTTAAACTCTATTCTGCTCGGATGTAATCTTTTGCTTTTTGTAACAGTATATCTGTATCCTGTACCAGCTGTACTTTCAAGATGAATGATTGTTCTTTTACTATTTCCAGCCATAAAATTTTAGGATACTATATCAGTTACAACNCCAGCGCCAACAGTATGCCCACCTTCTCTAATGGCGAACCTCAATTCTTTGTCCATAGCGATTGGAGTAATCAATTCAACTTCTAACTCAACATTATCACCAGGCATAACCATTTCAGTGCCGCTTGGCAAAGTTGCNACACCTGTTACATCTGTAGTCCTAAAGTAAAATTGGGGTCTATAGCCATTGAAAAAAGGGGTATGCCTACCACCCTCATCTTTTTTCAAGACATACACACTTGCCTTAAATTTTGTNTGAGGAGTGATTGAGCCAGGCTTTGCGAGAACCATTCCTCTTGTTAAGTCTTCTTTGTCAATTCCCCTCAAAAGTAGACCTGCATTGTCACCTGCTCTACCTTCATCGAGCAATTTTCTAAACATTTCAACGCCTGTTACCGTGGTTTTATTGGTTTCTCCCATACCTATCATCTCAACTTCATCACCAACCTTAATAATTCCAGACTCTNCCCTGCCAGTACCTACTGTACCTCTACCTGTAATAGAGAATACATCCTCTACTGGCATCAAAAATGGCTTGTCAATGTCTCTTTTTGGCTCTGGGATAAAACTATCACATGCTTCCATAAGCTCAGTAATGCATGCAGTTGAGGCTTCATCTTTAACATTGTTTAACGCATTCAAAGCAGATCCTTTGACAATAGGAATATCATCTCCAGGAAAATCATATTCATTTAATAGATCACGTAACTCCATTTCAACTAACTCAACTAATTCTTCATCATCGACTTGATCAGTTTTATTCATAAATACAACTATTGATGGTACATTTACCTGACGAGCCAACAAAACATGCTCTCTAGTTTGAGGCATGGGGCCGTCAGCAGCAGAAACAACTAATATAGCGCCATCCATTTGAGCCGCTCCAGTAATCATATTTTTGATGTAATCTGCGTGACCAGGACAATCAACATGCGCATAGTGCCTGTTAGGAGTTTCATACTCAACATGAGCAGTTTGNATAGTTATTCCCCTTTCTCTTTCTTCTGGGGCGTTATCAATACTTTCAAAATCTCTGACTTCGCTTAAACCTTTGCTTGCCTGNGTCATAGTTATTGCTGCGGTTAATGTTGTTTTGCCATGGTCTACATGACCAATTGTACCAATGTTTAGATGAGGTTTACTTCTCTCAAATTTTTCCTTAGACATTTGTTATTAATCCTCCTGAATTAATTTAATTTTAAGAAAGAGAGCCTACGGCCGGGATTGAACCGGCGACCTCTTCCTTACCAAGGAAGTGCTCTACCACTGAGCTACGTAGGCACTTCGAGCGGGTGATGAGAATCGAACTCACGCCACCAGCTTGGAAGGCTGGGGTTCTACCATTGAACTACACCCGCAGCGTGGGGAAAGAAGGATTCGAACCTCCGTAGACTTACGTCGGCAGATTTACAGTCTGCTGCCTTTGACCGCTCGGCCATTTCCCCAACTCGATTCAACTAAACGATTGTGTAAAACCAATTTAGTTTTTTTCGAGCCGGCGAAGGGATTCGAACCCCCGACCTGCTGATTACAAATCAGCTGCTCTACCAACTGAGCTACACCGGCAAGTCAGTATAAAGTCAAAAGTAAGTAACTAGTAGCAATTTACCTTCTACCCTTTATTTTGTAAATATATCATCATAAACTAATAAATGATATGGTTTACAGCCTTATAAAATAAATGTTTTTTCATATAAAAGAAACTATTTTATAATTTCTTTTTTAGTTGAAAACCTTTTTTAGAATCTTCTACAATCCAACCATAGTGATCGATTTTTTTACGTAGCTCATCGGCTTCTGTCCAATCTTTTTTCTTTCTGG
This sequence comes from bacterium TMED144, assembly GCA_002170005.2. GTDB lineage: Bacteria > Fidelibacterota > Marinisomatia > Marinisomatales > TCS55 > TMED144. Next base: position 47,611 of record NHGT02000011.1, read on the forward strand.
CTAATTCTCTTAGTTTTGCAAACTTTAATATTTTTTCAGGTATTTCTCGATTGTTTGGAACAACTTGAAAAATAAAATCAAAAAAATTAACAAAATTCAGTGACTTTGCTGCTACAGTCTGTGATATGCTTTTATTATCTATCGCTAAATTGATATCTTTCAACCATTCAAAGAAAATTGCAAAAGCTTTAGGAGTATCAAGATCATCCTTCAAAGCCTCATGAAATTTTTCTTTGACATTAGGAAAGGATTGGATTTTGTCTTTTGCGACCGAAATTAATTTGTATTTTACATTGACAACTCTTGATATGGCTTTTTTTGCAGTATTAATTCTTTTTAAAGAAAAATTGATTTTTGAACGATAATGAGCGCTAAAAATCATGTATCTGAATTCTTCCACTGACATACCTTTTTTAAATATATCGTTTAGTGTGTAATAGTTGCCCTTGGATTTACTCATTTTTTCTCCATCTACAAGCAAAAAATCAGAATGAAGCCAATAATTAACAAATTTTGATTGAGAAAAACATTCTGATTGAGCTATTTCATTTTCATGATGAGGGAATTTATTATCTACTCCTCCACAATGGATATCTATGTTATCTCCAAGCAGATTCATTGCCATGGCAGAGCACTCAATATGCCAGCCTGGTCTACCTTTGCCCCATGGAGATTGCCAAAAAACATTTTCATCATTAGGCTTATATGCTTTCCAAAGGGCAAAATCTTGAATTTTGTCAGAGCTGTATTCATCTGATAGAACTCTTTTTGACTGAATAAGCTTATCGAGCTTTAATTTTGTTAAGGTTCCGTATTTTTGAAAAGTTTCTACTGAGAAGTAAACGTCACCTGATGAAGTAATATAAGCATGCTTTTTTGAGATCAAGTCTTTAATAATATTGATCATTTCAGAAATATATTTTGTTGCTCTTGGATAATAATCTGCGGGTAAAATTCTTAAAATATCTAATTCATTAAAAAAAATATTAATATATTTTTTGGTAAACTCTTTTAAATGAACATTCTCATTAATCGATGCCTTTATTGTTTTGTCATCAATATCAGTTATATTCATCGCGTGCTTTACTTTAAATCCTGATACAATCAAAGTTCTTTTCAAAAGATCTTCAAAAAGAAAGGTTCTGTAATTACCAATATGGGGAGAGTCGTACACTGTTGGGCCACAGGTATATAATGTAATTAATTTTTTGTCAATAGGTTTAAATACTTCTTTTTTGCGACTTAGAGAATTATAAAAAATCATTGAGCTGAAGCTAACGTTAAATCTATTATTTTTTTTACCAAGCTACTAAAAGACATACCAATGGAACTGGCCGATATTGGAACTAAGCTGGTATCTGTCATTCCTGGCAAGGTATTAATTTCTAAAAAAAAAGGGTTATTGTTGTTATCAATTCTAAAGTCAACTCTGGAATAATGGCTACATCCAAATTTCTTGTGAATTTGAACAGAAAATTCTTTTAGCTTAATTGACAATTCTTTATCAATCTTTGCAGGGCAAATATAATCTGTTAAGCCTTTAGTATATTTACTTTTATAATCATAAAAACCGCTCTTAGGTTTTATTTCTACAATAGGGAGGGCTGAATCTCCTAAAATAGGAACAGTTATCTCCTTTCCAGAAATAAACTCTTCAAGAATCACCTTGCTTGAAAATTCTAATGATTTTTCTACACAACTTTCGAAATTATTAATCTCTTCAACCAGATACAATCCAACTGTACTGCCTTGATCGTTTGGCTTAACAATGATAGGAAACTTTTGTGTATTAAAATCTAGACTGGAAACTTTTTTAATTAAATTCCATTTTGGTGTTGAGATGCCAATATCCTTAGCTTTTATTTTAGATAGATTTTTATCCATACAAAGAGCCGATGATTTACTGTCAGATCCAGTAAAAATAATTTCATTTTGTTCTAAAGTTTTTTGAATCGTTCCATTTTCACCCTCACCTCCATGCAAACCAATAAAAACTATATCATATTTTTTTAATTCATTTAAATAATAGTCAATATCTTCAGTCATATCTATTATTGAAGTATTATAGCCTATGTGTTTACATGCCGTGAAGATTGCATTGCCTGACTGTAAAGAAACTTGTCTTTCTTTTGAATTGCCCCCCATTAGTATTACGACTTTCATTTAATGCCTAATACCGATTTTGCACCAACTAAAATATTTTTTGCAACAAAAGTTGGCTTAATTTTTTTTGAATTATTTACTTCTTTTCCTTTACCAGTCAATACTAACATTGTATCAATGCCAAGCCTATTTCCTGCTATTATATCGCAAAAATTATCTCCAATCATCAAAGAGCTTTTTATTTCAAATCCGTGATCTTTTATCGCCATTTCAAACATTCCAGTATTAGGTTTTCTAAATTTTGATGGATTGTCAGGATGATCAGGGCAATAATAAATATCCAGCAGGTTTAATTTGTTTTTTTTGAAAGAATTTTTAATGAAATCATTTATTTGGTCAAGTTCGTTCGGTTTAATTATTCCTCTGGCTATTCCTGATTGATTTGTGATAATGCAAAAATTACTACCAGCACTATTAAATAGTTTTAATGCATCAAAAGTAAAATTATAAAATTTAAAATTTTTAACATTACTTATGTATCCAGGATCAAAATTCAATGTCCCATCTCTATCAAGAAAAATTGTTTTATACCTTTTTTTCAATTTTTACCTTTTTTAAATCTTTATACGAAAAAGAATATCTATAAAAATAAAATAATCCTATTAAAACTTCAGGTACATATGCTACCGCGTGCAACAAGATAGCTAAAGCCAAAGCTTGATTGCTATCATACATAAAAATGTTTGAAACAATAAATACAGTGGCAGCGTGATATGGTCCTATTCCTCCAGGAGCGGAAGGTAGGCTAAATGCTATTGATGAGAAAATGAGTAAAAATAATGCTTCTAGATGAGAAAGATTTAATCCGATTGCATTTATTCCTAAAATGGTTATCAAATAGTATATAAACCATAGTAAAAACGAAGTAGTTAATATATCAGTTTTATTTTTTTTACTGTCAAAAAGAGAAAAGCCTTTCAAAACCTCCAAAAGTTTATAAAGAATAAAAGATAATCTAGCGGAAGATTTTTTTGATTTTATTTCTAAGAAAAATATTATTTTTTTTCGAAATGTTGAATTGAGTAACAGAATTACTAAAAAAATAAATGAAAATGACAAAAAAATAATTTGATTGCCATCAAGTATTTTATCAGCAGATTGAAAATTTAATGCAATAATCAAAATAAAGAGTAGGCATATGGCTTCTATTAACCGTTCAAGAATTATTGATCCAAAAGCTTCGAAAGTGCCTATCGGAGACTTCATTGACAGCGCATATGCTCTTCCAAATTCACCAAGCCTGAATGGTAAAATACTATTAATGAAATATCCAATCATTATGGATTCAAACAAAAAACGTAATGAAATTGTGTAACTCGAGGATAAAATCATTCTCCATCTAAAAGAGCGAATTATCATTGAAAAAACAAATAATGAAATACAGCCTAAAACCAAAAGATAGTTTGCATTTTTAAAAGTGTTGAAGAGTGAATTGAGATTTACTTTGTTAAAAGCAAAATATAAACAAATTATACTAATTAACGTGGCAACGATAAGCTCTTTCCATTTATTCACGTAAATCAATCACCTCATAATTAAGCTTATTCAAATCCCCTGGCATTTTAAATATTTTTTTTCTGACAGAAATAACATTTATTTTTATATAATTATTTGTATCATAAAAAATTTTTAATGATGAAATTTTATTATTAATTGAATCAAAAATAATTTCACCAGAATAATCTAAAGATGGAATTATAAAGCTTAATTCTGTTTTTTTACTATCTTGTTTCAAAGAAGTGAATTTAATATTTTTCTTTTTTCCAAAAAATATATCAAAAAAGTTTAAATCGCCCTCAATTCTATCTTCAATGATCAGCTTTCTCTGATTTTTATCCCATGTTTTTATTGTATCATCAATAAAAAAAATAAATTCCTCATATGAAGAAAGGGAGAATTTCTTTTCATTTTGAATACTCACTTGTGCCAAACTGCTGGTCGAATTTTCAAATTGGTTAATTATTATTTCAATTTCTAAAGTAGTGCCATTTGAATTGACTAGTTCTTTGACAAAATTATTGTAGAGCTCTGTCGCTTTAATGTCCAAATTAAAAGTGTGAAAAGTAAAAAAAGCGTAGAACCAAAAGAGCATGTTAATTCAAGGGATCTAAAAATCCATCATCTACAAGCACCTCTCGTGCTTTGCTTCCAGTGAATGGACCAACAATGCCAGCTTGCTCCATTTCATCGATTAATCTTGCCGCCCTGGAATATCCAATCTTCAATCTCCTCTGAATGAGAGATATTGATCCTTGTTGATGTGTGATGACTATCTTAACAGCTTCATTGAATAGGCTATCATTGCCAAATGACGGATCAACAAGCCCCCCTGCCCCTAGCGTTTCTTGCGGGCTCTCGAGGATCAACTCTTCTGCTTTAGGCTGAGAAGATATATGATTCATCAATGAATCGATTTCTTCTAAACTTAAAAAGGCGTTATGCATTCTGGTTGCCTCTGAAGATCCATGTCCTAAATATAAGAGATCGCCCCTGCCAATTAATTTTTCAGCTCCTGGACTATCGATTATTGTCCTTGAGTCTATTTTAGTTGCAACTTGAAAAGCAATCCTTGATGGAAAGTTTGCTTTGATTACTCCTGTTATTACATCAACAGATGGTCTTTGAGTAGCTACAACAAGATGAATGCCAACTGCCCTCGCAAGCTGGGCTAATCTGGCAATAGGCGCTTCAACCTCTTTAGCATTAAGCATCATTAAGTCTGCTAGTTCATCAATCAATACTACAATGAAAGGCATTAAAGATTCGTCGCTTTTAGACATTTTTTTATTATATTCAGATATATTCCTTACAACCGCATCGGCTAGAATATCGTATCTTTTACCCATTTCTTTTTCTACAGCTCTAAGAGCTAAAACTGCATTATCTGGAGTGGTTACTATTGATTCATCGATGCCTTCTATCTTCAATAAATGATAATTAGATAGCTCTCTGTATACCGCCATCTCTACTTTTTTTGGATCAATAATAACAAATTTTACTTCATCAGGCGTTGATTGATATAACAAGCTTGCAAGTATAGTATTTATACAAACTGATTTTCCTGAACCTGTAGTTCCAGCTATAAGTAAATGAGGCATTTTAGCTAAATCTAGGGTAGCTATTTCTCCTATGGTGTTTTTTCCAATAGCCAAAGTTAGTTTAGACTCTGAATTTGAAAAATTTTCAGAATTTATAACAGATTTTAAAAATACCATATCTGGATTTTGATTTGGAATTTCTATACCTACAGATGATTTTCCTGGTATTGGCGCAATGACTCTGACCCTGCTAGCTTCCATAACTCTAGCTAAATCATCAGACAATGCAACAAATTTGTTAACTCGCACACCTTCTGCAGGCTCAACCTCAAATAATGTTATAACAGGCCCTGGGCTTACATTAACAACATTACCCATTACGCCAAAAGTTTCGAGTGATTGTTGTAAAAAGTTTGCCCTTTCAACCAGATCATTTTTCGACATGCCATTTTGAGTATTTGGTGGATTTGCCAACAAATCAGATGATGGTAACTTATAAATCATTTTTGCTTTGGATGAGCTATTTAATTTATCAAAGTCGACTTCTTTGTTAGATGCTATTTGACCAACTTCAATGGATGTTTCGTTGGATTTGGATTCTTTCTCTATTGCACTATTTTCATCAATGTTTTTATCAAATGTGTCAATTTTATTATCCGAATTAATATTAATTGATTCTTCCATGCTAGCATCTGATTGGGAGCTTACTTCTTCATAAATCTCAGTAAGACCTTTCTCTACTTCAATCTTTTCATCTGACGATTTTTCATTTTCACGATTTGTTTTAGTATCAACTTTGTCCTCATTTTGAATTAATAATTGATTGTTATTAATCATTTCATTGTTTGTATTAATGTCTTTTCTTTTTGTTTTAATCTCTTTTTTTGATTTTTTTAAGTATGAAATAAAGCTAAAGAAATTATCCTTAATTGGAATATAAAAACTTGCGCCATAGATAGATCGAAAAAAAACAAGCCATACAAAAAGCAATGTTATGCCAAATCCGTAAAAGCCAAGAAAATCGAAGAACAATCCTGCTAATAGACCGCCAATCATGCCGCTATATAAAAAGTCTTGATCATTTGGGTTTGCGAATGAGATTTGATAAAATCCTACTGTTAAAGATCCAAGGATAATTGAAATCAAAACAAAAATTGAAATTCTATAGATTTTTTCAAAGGATTTATTGCTAAAGAACCATATACCCCAAATCATAATTAAAAATGGTATTAATATAGATAAATAACCAAAAGAAAGTTTGATTAAGGTATAACCAATCCAAACTCCTAAAATACCCATTGGGTTTTCAATTTTAATATTTGGAGATATGCCTGGATCTTCATTAGGATTATATCCAATCAGACTTACAAAAATAAGCAATGAAACCATTGCGGTCAAAATACCGAAGATCTCTAATTTTTTACTGTCCATGATAATGTTTAACTCAACAAAGACCCATTTTTATAAAATGGTGGCTTTANNATCTTNCATTTCATTGTTCTNTNTCTAATTTCAANATCNAGNATTGACCCAATAACAGCTAAATCTTTNTCTATCAGNCCAATGGCTATCCCTTTTGAAAGAGAGGGTGAGTATGTACCGCTAGTTATGAGGCCAATTTCTGTATTGTCCAATTTGATACTATAATCTTTTCTAGGAATTCCTTTATCAATCATCTCTAAACAAACTAACTTTTTAGAATGATTTTTCTTTAGAATATTTATCTTTTTTGAGCCTANAAATTCTCTTTGATTAAGTTTTGTAATCCAGGACAGTCCAGCTTCNATAGGATTTGTCTTTTCATTTAAATCATTTCCATACAATGGATAATTCATCTCCATACGTAGAGTATCTCTGCATCCTAAACCTGCAGGAAAAACTTTTCCATTTCCAATATCTAAAATATCATTCCAGATTTTTATAATTTGATCATCTCCTGCATAAATCTCATAGCCAAGTTCGCCAGTGTAACCAGTCCTCGAGATAGTTAATATTTTACCAGAAAATGGGATCTCCATAAATTTATAAAATTCCAATTTCGATAAATCAAAATCAATCAATTTGCTTAGGATATTTCTCGAGTCTAGACCTTGAATAGCAACAATATTTATTTTTTCACTTAAATTGACAATATCAACATGGTCATCTTTGTTTGCTATCAGCCAATCGAAGTTTTTTTGAATATTTGATGCATTTACAACTAGCATATAATGTTCTGGATAGCGATAGACAATTAGATCATCAATTATTCCACCATCCTCATTACACATAGCTGAATATTGCGCATCCCAAGNTTGAATCTTTTTTACATCATTAATTAACATCCTATCTAAAAAAGCTTCTGNCTTATTTCCACTGACTATTATTTCCCCCATNTGGCTCACATCAAATAACCCTGCGGATGAACGAACATGATTATGCTCTTCTTTTATGCCTTTATATTGAATAGGCATCTGATAACCTGCAAAATCAACCATTTTTGCATTCAATTCAATATGATTCCTATAAAGAGGAGTTTTTTTCGATTTCATTTGACAAGTTTTTTTAAAATTTTTCTTATTATCTCTTCCAAGCTGTCATTAGGTACTTTGCTTTTATACTCATTTGAAATAACATCGTTTACATCTTTTAATTTGTAACCCAAAGATATTAGCGCATTTCTTGCATCATTTAATACTTGATTATCAAAAGAATTTGAAGACAATACTTCATTCGAGTTATCCGCTAATTTTTCTTTGAGCTCCAATATAATTCGTTTTGCAGTTTTAGGACCCAAGCCAGGCAACAAAGTTAACGACTTAACATCCTCGCTTAGAATATTGTTAATCAAATTCGAAGCGCTAGTACCTGACAAAATGTTCAATGCTGATTTTGGACCAATACCACTTACTGACTTTAATTTCATAAAAAGATTTCTTTCGTCTTCACTGCAAAACCCAAAAAGTTCCATGACATCTTCTTTAACGTGTAGATATGTTAAAATTTTCACTTTATTGGATTTATCAGCTAACCAGTCATGCGTATTCGATGTGATATTGATATTAAAACAAAATCCACCCGTTTTTAGTACGAGATTGGTTTTATTCTTTAATACAATATCACCAAATATGGAGTCTAATAAGCTCATATATATTTATTTTGATTAAAATGGCATATTCCAACAGCAAGTGCATCTGAAATATCATTTGAGCCTTTAATTGATTCAATTTTTAATATCTGTTTAACCATGTATTTTACTTGGTCTTTATCTGCATTACCGTTGCCAACAACGGATTGTTTTACTTTTCTGGGTGCATATTCTGAACAAGGTATGCCATTTTCAGCTGCGGCCAGAATTAATACACCTCTTGCTTGTCCTAGAGTAAGTGCAGACTTAACATTTTTTCCATAATACATATCTTCAATCGCCATATGGCTTGGTTTGAATTTGGTTAATATTTTTGATAATTCAGAGTTTAAATACTTTAACCGGTCGGGCGTATAGATCTTATTTGGAGGTTCAATAGTTCCATATGCTAAACTACGTATTTGTCTTCCCATCGCCTCCAATACCGCAAACCCAGTTTTGTTAATACCGGGATCAATAGATATAATTCTTTCAATTTTGTTTAAATTAATCATTACAGTTTGTTAAGAGCTTATTCTTCAAATTCAAAATTTGAATAAATGCTTTGTACGTCATCATGAGAATCTAAACAATCCATTAAGGTTATAGCTTTATCAACCATACTTCCTTCAATTTTTACATAAGATTTAGCTATGTATTCTAATGTGGAAGATTTGATTAAGTACCCTTTTTTTTCGATTTGATCAACTATTTGAAAAAGATCAGAAGGTTTAGTAAAAATAGAAAATTCTAATTTTTGTGTTTTCAAATCCTCAATTTCAAGATCTATAACATTTTCTATTAACGTGTCTTCATTGATGTTTNTTGCATCTATAATTATTTGACCTTTATGCTTAAACATCCATGAAACAGAGCCAGCTTCTCCCAAATTGCCGCCATATTTATTCATTAGGTGTCTTATTTCGGCAACAGTCCTATTTCTATTATCTGTGAGAATATTCATAATTATAGCAATACCTCCTGGGCCATATCCTTCNTACAAAATTTCTTCGTAATTAATACCATCTAATTCCCCAGCCCCTTTTTTAATGGCTCTTTCAATGGTATCGTTGGGCATATTTGCGGATTTAGCAAATGATATTGCTTGCCTTAGTCTCGGGTTTGAATCGGGATCGCTGCCGCCATCTCGAGAAACTATGGTTAGCTCTTTGATTATTTTGGTGAAAACTTTNCCTTTTTTGGCGTCTTGAGCTGCTTTCTTATGTTTAATATTCGCCCATTTGCTATGACCGGCCATAACGTAATTACTCTCATTGATTAATGTGATTAAAAGTACAATCATTGTAGATTATTTATCAATCTATGAAACATAATTTTTGCTGATAAAAACAACCTTAAGTGAAGAAAGCATTAAAAAATAAAAATTTAATAATCGCACTTTTAATAGCCATGACGATTTGGGGCATTTCATGGCCAAATGCGAAAATTATTGGTAAATATGCTAGCTATGAAGTTTTAATTTTCTGGAGNTTTTTNTTTTCTGCAGCTACAATATTTATATTTNCTTTTNTTTTAAAGATTCAGNTAANNCCCAGCAAGAAAACTTTTTTTTATGCATTATTTTCNTCAATGTTTGTTATTCTATATAATATAAATTATTTCAAAGGTACTCAAATTGGACTGGCTGGANTAGGGGGCGTTATAGTTCCAACTNTAAGNCCAATACTTACTTATTTACTTACANTTNTATTAANGGTTGANAAATTTAAAAAAACTGATTTTTTCAGTTTTTTCATAGCAATNNTTGGAGNAGGAATTCTCATTCGCATTTGGGANATATCGTGGCAAGATTTAATTTATTCAGGAAACATATATTATATTTTAGCCGCAGCAACTTGGTCAATAGTATCCATAGTATCTGAAAAGGCAAAAAAAGAGATTGATCCAATTGCTTTTAGTTTTTGGATTTATTTTTTNTCAATCATTTTTTCAACTTTAATTACAGACTTTCAGAATATATTAAAAGTGTTCACNTTCGATTGGATTTTTTGGCTNAACTTTATNGTTGTTTCAAGTTTATCTGTAGGNTTTGCTACAACAATTTTTTTCTACGCAACNTTTAGACTTGGCTCAGCAAGAGCTGCATCATTTATGTTTTTCGTACCATTGAGTTCTGTCATTTTTTCTTGGCTTTTTTTGAAAGAAGAGATAATGGTTTCAACTATAGTAGGTGGAGGTTTAATGATTGTTGCGCTATACTTAATTAATTTTAGAAGTAAGCTTTAATCTTATTCAATAAGCTTGTTGGGGGTTTAACTGGCTTATTTTTTTTAATGTTTAAAAATGCATGCTCGGTAAAGCCAGACGCGACTTTTACCTTTTCATCGTTTTTATATACATCATAATCAAAACGAAGTTTTGATTTTGGGATACTAAATATTCTGCACTTTATATTGATTATGTCTTCGAGTCTTACACTTTTTAAATAAGTACATTCAACTTTAATTACTGGTAAATAAAATCCTAAAATCTCTAAATTTTTAATTTTTAAGTTGATATTATTTAGAGTTTCAGTACGCGCCTGTTCGAAAAATTCAAGATATCTTGAATAATACACAATTCCCATTTTATCAATATCCTTATAAAAGACTTTTGTTGAAAATGTGTACGAAATCATAAATCAATCTTCAGAATCAAAAGCTCCCATTCTATAATATCGATCAATTCTTGAATCTAAATATGAAATATTTTCATTTTTGCGGAACATAGTTATTTCCTCAATAATAGCTTTTTTCAATATGCTTGCTGCTTCTGCAGAATCTCTGTGAGCTCCACCTAGCGGTTCTTTTAGAATTCTGTCACAGATACCCATTTCAACAAGATCTTGTGCAGTAACCTTCATAGAATCAGCTGCTTCTGGCGCTTTTGAGGCATCTCTCCACAAAATTGAAGCACACCCTTCAGGGCTAATCACCGAATACCAAGTATTTTCAAACATCAACATTCTATCGCATATACCAATACCCAACGCTCCACCACTTGCTCCTTCACCAATAACAACTGAAACTATAGGTACTCTAAGTTTTGACATTTCATATATATTCTTAGCTATTGCTTCGCCTTGACCTCGCTCCTCAGCGCCGATTCCAGGATATGCGCCCGGAGTATCGATTAAAGATACTATTGGAAGCTCAAATTTTTCTGCTAGCTTCATAACCCTTAACGCTTTTCGATATCCTTCAGGTCGCATCATTCCAAAGTTTCTGTGAATATTTTCTTTAGTATTTCTGCCTTTTTGCTGACCTATGAAAACAGCTTTTATTTTATCAATTTTCCCAATTATACAAATCACAGCTGGATCATCGGCAAAATGTCTATCTCCATGCAATTCAATCTTTTCTTCAACAAAATGATTGATGTAATCCATGAAAAAAGGTCTTTGAGGATGACGCGCTAATTGAACTCTCTCCCAACGAGTCAATTTAGAAAAAATATCCTTTGACATTTTTTCCTTTTCTTTTCTTAATTTGTTTATCTCTGAGGAAGAGTCGGCATCTATATCTTTCTGTATGAGCTTGATTCTTTTTTCTATCTCATAAATAGGTTTTTCTAACTCTAAGTAATATTCAGACATTGTATAGTTTATTATTTTATTTCAGGATTCCCAATATACGCCAAATTCTTAATCTCCAAACCATCCAAACTGCTTCTAACATGATTGACTTATTCATTTTTGAAAATCCAACTGTACGATCAATAAATATAATTGGATGTTCTACAATTTTATATTTCTTAATCCATGTTCTGTAATTCATTTCAATCTGAAAAGAATAGCCAGACGATTTCACTTGTTTAAAATCGATTGAATTTAGAACTTCTGTTTTCCATAATTTAAATCCTCCGGTTGCATCTTTTATCCTCATACCTGTAATAATTCTTGAATACAAGTTTGCTCCATAACTCAAGATCAATCTCTTTATGGGCCAATTTACTACGCTAACTCCATTGACATATCGACTTCCAATCACAAGGTCATTATTTTTCAATAGCTTTATCATTGTAGGTATCTCTTTTGGGTGGTGTGACATATCCGCATCCATTTGGACAATACAATCATAGCTTCTCTCTAATCCCCATTTAAACCCATGAATATAAGCTTTCCCAAGGCCATCTTTCTTATTTCTTATTTCTAAAAATAAATTTTTATATTTTTTCATTAGTTTCTTAATGGCTTCAGCTGTTCCATCAGGTGAATTGTCGTCAACAATCAGTAAATGAAATTCAGGATTTATGTCAAAGATTTTCTCTACCAAAAATGGCGCATTTTTAATTTCGTTGTATGTTGGAGAGATAATTAACGTTTTCATTTTTTATTAAAAACTAATTTTTTTAATTTATGAAGAGATGAATCAACAGAAACCGGTTTTATATTAAAATTATTTTCTATTTTTTTTGTAATCAATCCACTCTTCATAGGTCTTTTAGCCTCTTGTTTGAGCTCTTCAGTTTTAATTTGTTCTATGAGATTTGTATCTAAATCAAATATATTAGCTATTTTTAAAGCAAAATCATACCTAGTCATTAAACCATTATCTGCATAATTTATTAATCCATGCCCTTGCTTTTTTATTATTTTTAAAATCACATTAGAAAAATTCCTAGTCCAGGTTGGATTATTCAACTGATCATTGACAACTTTGATCGATTTATTTTGTTGCAAGGATTCGATTACCCATTTTAGAAAACTTGCACTAGTTTTTTTATGATAATCATAAAGTACATTCGCCCTTAAAATCGTGTATTGTGATTTATTTTTGATGATGTATTCATCAGCTTTTAGTTTTGAAGCTCCATATACAGAAATTGGATTTGTTGTGCTAAATTCATCATAGGGTCCATCTTTACCATCAAAAACATAATCAGAAGAAATATGAATAAGATGGCCGTCAAAATTATCACAGATATTTTTAACTCCCTCAAAATTAATTTTATTTGCAAGATGCGGGTTTTTTTCGCAACCATCGACATCAGTAAATGCTGAAAGATTAATAACAATATGTGGTTGAATTTTTTCCAATGTATTTAGCACTGCAACTCTATCAGATATATCTAACTGCAAAGTGCCTTTTGATTTTACTAGCGAGGTGCATATTAGGTCAAATTTTTCAGATAAGTCTTTTTTGCAAGAATATCCCAATTGACCATTTGAACCTGTTAAAAGAATTCTCTTCATTGTTAAAATGTCTCAAAAGTTTTAGCAATAATATCTAATTGCTTTAGTAGGAGGTATTTATTTTTACCTGGATAGAAAATCATGGTATGTACAAAATAAGTTCTATCGTGATTTTCATCATAGAATAAATATGATAAAAAAGGCCCACCCTGCGCTTCTTCTATGCTTTCCCATAGGCCCGAAACTTTCCACGAGCCCCTTTCATTGAAAAGATCTGGTTCGATTTTAAAGTAATAATCAGCATATCTGATTGTTCTGAAGTATTTAAGAGGTAATGATTTAACATATTGTGAAGCAGTACTTGAATCTGAAAAAAGCAAACCCTCAGACCATTGTACAGCAAGCCAACGGTAAGGCATCTCTCTACCTATCCAAAAAAAGTCTTTTGATAAACTATCAGAAATAATAGTAAATCCATAAGGAATTTTCATTGACCAATTAAAATTTTTCTTAATATTGTTTTCTAATTCAATTTGTCTGGATGAAGAGTTCAACATGTATTGAGATTGTCGATGAACAAATAGCGCTTCGAACTGTTTTTCAACCCAAGGACCTTTTTCAATTACAGTTTTGTTTATTACGTCATTGTTGAGTCCATTTATAATTAACATATTTTGATCACGCGCAAACACATCTCTAGTGAAGATCAAATTATTGTTTCCAAAAATACCAGAACTAAATTGATCCTCAGATAGGAGTTTTTTTACCAATCCTGTGCCTGGGTTATCGATATCGTTTCCAATACTAATTATTACAACATTTACATTCTTTTTTATTTCATTGAACTTATTTGGTGTGACCCATACCTGATTAAAAGATAGCTCAGGCTGTGGAGTGTAAAGGGTATCATTGAAGATATTAGAAAGGATATACATCGCTTCATCTTTATTTTCATTTGAACATACTATAATTATTTCATTATCCGCTCCTTGAGCCCTAGGCTTATCAAATGAACAAGAATAAAAAAAAGCTAAACCAGCAAATAATATAAATGATATTTTTTTCAAATCTATAATTGTGTATCAACTCTAAAGTGCAATTTGACATCATTCATGAATGATGAATATGCCAAACATATATCAAAAGAAAAATTATCATTTATATTTTTTATGCCAAAGCCATAACTAGCGCCAACCTTGATATTATCTGAAAAAGGATAATCCAAAAAAAAATATGGCATATTAACGCTACCAAAAGATGAATTTTTCCATTCTAAGGTATTTAAAACGAACCAATCTGAAATTAACTCTTTTTCTCTATAACCTCGCAAAGAAGTTGCTCCACCAAATCTTAATTTATTATGATTTGGAACCTCTATTTCATCAAAGAATGATTGTTGCCAATTGATTTTATATTCAAAGAAATTTCTTCCAAATGATAAATTGTAAACGTACTTAAAATCTATACTACTTGATAATATCGAACTACCTTCTAAGCTAAGAAAACCAAATAGAATATCTGAATCAATTAAAAATCCTTTTGCTTGAAATGTATTGTTTTCTCTACTATTAAAGAAAACTCCCATAGCCAAAGATTTTTTTTGAAAATAATTATTTTCAAAAAAGTTATTTGTATTCTCATTGTTAACACCTAGTCTCATTAAACCCAAATCGGTTGCCTTGGTAGCTATAAAAGAATAAGAAGTTAGAAGATATTCATTTTTAATAAAATCTTGCCTTAGTGATGCTTTTAAACCAATTGGAAATCTTATAAAAAAAGGTGTCACTAAGGTGTATTTTAAAAATCTTGAAAGTTCATCCGGCTGAGCCCATTCTAAAAAAAATGATGACCCGGAACGGTCAAAATTTGATATGTTAGCACTTAACTGACCTGTTAGAATCAATCCATCATTTTTCCTTGATAATCCCATAAGACCACCAAAAGAACTTTTGAAGTTGTGTTTAAAATCTATGAAAGCAGCAACACCGTTGGTGCCATGTCTTGCAAAGATCATTTTAGTATTTGGATCTATAAACGAATATGAATTCAAAATCTTTTCGTATACATTGCTTGCTTTATTTCTTCCTTTTGTAAGTAATAACGGTTTAAATAATTTATATAAAAAAAAATTATTAATATCATTTTCTGATAAAAAATACAATGAATCTAAATATACATTCCCTTTTACCAAATGAAATGAGCTATCATTATCAATTGAATAGTAATCTCCCCACATGCCATTTATTTTTAGTTTTTGATTGAGTTTCTCTTCTAACGATTGGCAATAAATAGTTGCAATGGAAAAAAAGATCCAAAAAATAAATTTAAAAGTTGGCACCTAACTCTCCAGAAATAGACACCAAGTTCTTATATCTCATGTCATTTTTATACATAGCATTTAATTTAATAAAGAAATTACTGCCAACATCAAACATCATTGATGCATTTAATTGCTGATTGACTCCATTTGCATTTCCATTTGCAACCTCATATGGCATACCATTATAACCATTAACACTATTGAGCAATAATTTTATGTTTACCCTGCTTTTATTATTATAGTACAAATAATTCATTTCAATGCCATTTGATGATATTTTTTTTTCGATGTCATTTAGAAAAAGTTTTTCATTTGTAAAATTGAACTTTGTTTTAACGTTATGTCTAGAGCCAATTTTTTTTTTAAACCCAGCGACATTTGAAAAGCCTCTTACTATCCTATTTATCATATTTGGATTTGAAAAAAGGGATTCTTTATTATTGGAGTTGATATTCAATATTATAAACAGGTCATCCAAAAACTTGTTAGATGATTCGATAGCGAATTTGTTAGAGACCATGTCTTTCCAACCTCCAACATCCATACCATTAAAGTTCCTAATTTTTTGATAATAAATTCTATAATTACTCATTGATCGATTCTTTTGGTATATAAATTCACTTTTATTGGAATAATTATAGAATTGTGTATTCTGTTTATCAATTTCTCCAAAGATGTTCGCGTCCTTTGAATGCAAATCTATTCGAACAATATTCCTAAACTTCAAGGGTTTGAGTTTTTCAAATTCAGTTTTTGAGAAATTATAATCGAACTTTGAAAATCCATCAATACGATTTCCAGATATGGACTCGCCTGATAATATATTATATGATTTATAATCTCCATTAACATCTTCAACATATTCATTTAAATTTCTATCAAATCTAAAATTTCCTAATCCAATACCGACAGAATCGTATACCATGCTTCTAATTTGATATATAGAATTATTGCCATTTAGCAGGAAATTTAATCTGATCGGACTTTCTTTTTTTCTATAGTTAATGATGGACCTGAATGAACTTATGGTAGAATTTTGAATATTATTTGTATTAGCAATTTTTTGTCTATATGATATAGTTCTACTTAATCCATTTTTTTTTATTTTTTTCATATCAAACTGAATAAATTTATTTCTCTGTGATTGAAAAATAGTATTTGAGGTCAATGAAAAAATTGAATCAGTAAATACTTTATCAGTTCTTTCACCAAAAATTAATGAAAATGTTTCGTTTTCCTTTTCAACTAATCCAAATCTATAATCAAAAAAGTTATATTCTCCCTCTCTAGACTCACCTACAAGTGAAACAAAGGGTTTTATTGATTTTTTAGTAAAATATATTTTTGAAAGACCCTTTGTGAATTTTTTATCAGTCTCAATAGTGAACAAATCAACATTCAACTCATTCATAAATTTTCCAAAGAATTTTGAAACAATTCTTTTCTTATTCTTAATTGTTCTGTCAAATGAAAATTGAGAAAAATCAATTGTAGCATTAAACTTTTCATCTAAGTTGAATGTTGTAGATAAAGAAGAAAATTTTTCATCACTAATATAATTGCTATCTGAAATATTCCATTCTTCGTTAAAGCTAACTCTTTTTGATTTATTTAATGAATCAAAATTCTTTGAAGTTTGCCAATGATCAAAAGAAAACAAGGCATCCATTTTGCCAATTCTATATGGCTCGTTTCTTATTGTCGATTGAAATGCATTGCCTCTTTTTTTAAAGATATTATCTGATGCCAATGTATTTGCATTTTTATCAGAAATTGAAATCTCGTTTTCAAAAACAAACCCTGAATTAAGTTTTGATTTCGTTATTACATTAATAACTCCTTTTGAACTAGGGGCTTTTTTAAATATCCCTGGAGAAAATCTTNCATTAGNACCTTTGTCAGGATCATCNTTATAGACATAGTATANAATATTATTATCTGATATCTTTCTTATGTANTTTCCATNTGGATCGAAATTAAACACTACTTTATATCGATTATCATCGCTTNCTTTATTNATAGGATCATAGATNAGAATNTCTTNATAAAGAATATAATCACCTGCGCTATCAGCTACNGCTCCATTTTGAAACAATACGTCGCTCTTACTAAACATGCTTTTTTCAAAATCACTTACACTCTTAAAATCATCTTTTTCCCTAGAAAAGGACAAACTATATTGGAAAAAATCATTTGATTTATCTTCTAGAGCGGCGTTCAGAAAATTTTGAGTATACATATCTTTTTGATATTGGAATTCTACATCAATGTCTGAATCATAAAAGATTAAGTTTTTTGAATTAAAAAAAATCTCTCCATTTGAATAATTAATTACATAATCATTATTGTCGCCTCTAATTAATTTTTTTCCGTTTAACCATACCTCTTCAGATCCAGCNGATACTATAATATTTCTTTTNCCATTTTCATTCGTTAAANAATATGGCCCCTGATTTCCATCTTCGCCTTTAAAGCTAAGCCTGCGAAAAGACCCTTTATTTTTACCGTAAGCNATATCGTAATCCATTGCATTGATTTTNATTCTAGTTTTTATTCCACTTAGATTTCTTTTAAATGTATTGAACCTGCCCTTNTTNGATGATANACTTATGTCTCCAGCTGTCANATCTCCATTTGNATGTGTNGCNTTAATAAANATTTGATCAATTTCATCNAAAGANGCAGTGTTNCCATCTGGTTGAAATGGTAATTTTTGATCAGAAATTACTCCNGACACCTCAAGCTCTTCCGATAATTTACCTGACATTTGAAATCTCAAACCTCCNCTAAAACTCTCATTGCCAATAGTTGATATGTCAAGCGATCGAAAAAAAGTACCAGANGTGTATAANTTGTTTTCAGTTGATTCTTGTAGATCTTNTTCAATGATTGGTTTTANCAGGTCATAACNTANAGTGTCGTTGATCAAGCTATCNAATAAAGGTAAATCGTNAAATATTGGACCAACCTNTNCTTTTTTATAANTAGTTGAATCCTGAGATATGCTCAAATTAAAACCTAGTAAAAGATAAATTAATNACCCTCTAATCAAAAAAATCATACCGAAGTAACAAAGAATCTGTTAATACAATAAATTTTTTATCAAAATAATCAATATCAATTAAATTTGATTCTATAAACAANTTTTTAGGTTGATCNTTTCCATGCTTAATTAAACCTTTTTTATTAGCAATAAAATAAGCTCCATTCCTTTTAACCGATAAAGCTATGCCATCGATAGTATTTGGTTGAGTGTCTATTAATCTACCATATTGATTAAAAATACTAATGGTTCTATCACAACTTGATAATAAGANCAAATTCCCATTGGNGCTAAATTTCATTGANCTAATACAATTNAAGTCAAAGTTTTGCATGTTNAGATCTATGAATTCCGTAAAGTTTTTTTGCTGANTATCATTTACATATATCATATTTAAATCTGANGAATAGATGTAGATATTTTCATATTGGTCTAAGGCAATNAGGGATGGATAAAGCTCAACTTCATTGTTTATTAAAATAGTTTGGATGTGGTTAAGTCTGCTATCAAATANCAATATTGAATTTGATGCCTGATTCAGAATATATACATTTAGACCTTTAACANTAATATCAATAGGATCAATCAANCCGCTAAATNTTGCACTCTTTCCCCCATAAGANATAGTATCATTTTCTGAAAAATGAACCAGTATTGAATTTTNCGTGTCTAAAAGGATTACTCCATTTTGAGCAATCCTTATCTTAATAGGTGAAAAACTTGAAGCGNTATAAATATCATTTATAGNGNTGGTGCTATATAATGAAAAAACTTGAGAGTAAAGTTTTGTTATAATGGTTAAGNCAAAAAGANAAAGATAGGTCTTCAATTTTTTTCTAAGANACAGGNGATTCTTTTTTNTTAAAATAAAAAAACCAAATACTAATTGAAATCATGCCAAGAGATATGAGCTGTGCACCTGATAGATTGAANAGGTATTTAGGATTCATTCTTATAAACTCAATAAAAAATCTCTCAATTCCAGCAAACATCAANTACTTAAAAAACAATGACCCTGCAACTNTATTAGTTAGTCTTATNTTGTATAANTATAGGAAAATTAANAAACCAATAACTGATTCATATATTTGAGTCGGATGNACCTTTAAAATACCAGGTTGAAATCCTGACAAATCCACCCATGGATAGTAACTTTGGAAAACCGAGTAGGTAGTTGGAGGTAAACCATTTGGAAATGATATGCCCCAGGGAAGATCTGTGGGNAAGCCGTAGTCATCACCNACTAATAAACATCCAATTCTACCNAAAGAGTATCCTAANGCTAATAATGGCGCAACAATATCTGCTGATTGAAACCATTCCATATTGTTTCTTCTAAAAACGTANGAAACNCCCATGGTTCCTCCAATAAGACCTCCTAAAAACACTAGGCCAGCNCCCGAAAAGATCATTCCCTTTGGATCGNTCAATACTCTNTCAAAATTCTCGATTAAATAGTATANTTTTGCACCTCCAATTCCTCCAATTGCAGCCCAAACAATGATATCGCTTGCTATATTTTCATCTAATTTCAATCTTTTCATTTCTCTGTTTAGAACAAAATAGCATGAATAAAATGCCGTCATAAGCATAAAGCCATATGAATTAATGACTATGCTTATTTCTCTGCCAAAAATGCTTATTTGTCCAAAATCGAAGATAACTGGGTACATTATATTTTTGCTCCACAATTACTACAATACTTATCCTTAAGCTCAACTGGGCTACCGCATTCTGTACAGAATTTCTTTCTTGATTTTCTATTAACTGACTGTTCTATTCTATTTTTAGGATTATGAGAATGATTTTTCTGATTTGAATATAAAAAACCCAAACCGCCAAAAAACAAAAGCAAAACGGTCAATGGCTGCCATGTAGGGACCGAATATCTAATAGGCTTATTACTTATGTTATCAATACCTTGAGAAGATTGGTTGTTTTGCAGGGAGCTGGCTGTTAAAACTTTACCAGGGTTCAAATATTCAAAAGTAAATATTTTAGAGAGATTCTTTTTATAATTATTTACATGTATTCTATGATATTCAATTTTATTCTCATCTAGAAAAATGTCACTTGTTGGTGCTGATAATGAAAAAACCTCTGACTTTCTAGGTTTTTGAACGACAACATGCGCCTCATCAATATCATGATTTATGTTCAGATCAAAACTTCCTATTGTCCTTCCAGATTCTTCNNCTAATGCATAAAAAAGAAACATTTTAAATTCTGATTCATTCACCGTCCTTTCTATGAATTTAATGTTACCATCGATCTTGACTTTCTCTATATTTATAGTATTTCCTTGCGAAATAGCGCCTTCTACAAAAAATACACTATCGATATTTGTTGGCATTATCATTTTAAAATCTAATGGAGCTCTTTCGTTCTTTAATGAACCCTCAATCTCTACCATAACTCCATCNNAATAGAATTGAGGGTAAACTACTGCATCAAACTTGCTAAACGGTGACTCATTTGCAAAAATGAACGATAGAAAAAAAATTTTAGTTAGNAACTTCATCATAAAATTATTTTATTTAATATAAAATCTAATGATAAATAGAAAATTTTTCTAATCATTGGTNGTTATATNNACNANAACAAAAAGGTCATATATNCTATGTGCATATGCTGTTATTCCAAAACCTCTAAAAATATAAATNATAGCTAGAAAAATTCCAGCAAAGAAACGNACAAAAAAAAGTGGAAAACTAAANGCATCACCNTAAGATCCAAAAAAGTGGAAAATTGAAAATATTGCCGAAGAAATAATTACAGATAGAAAAGTTTTCCCAAATTCACCCCAATTGAATATCAATCCAAAAAGAATTGCCAAACCTGATATTAAAAGCACTCTAAAAACAAACTCTTCATAAATACCTGCACCTATGGCTAAAACAACCTGCTGAATCAACTGATCTTCATTTGATAGAGATAAAAATGTAGGAATCTTTATCATTATAATTACCAAAAGAGTTGCCCATACAATACTTTCAAAAAACATGATCAATAAAAATCTTGACTCTATTTCAGAGGTTTTTAAGTTTTTTTTCTGTCTCAAAAAGGCAATCAAAAATCCGATTAGAAATGTACCTCCAAATCCATACATGCCATATATTCCAAAACTTTCAAGAACTTGACGCATAAGCACATCTGCTCCATTTCGTANCTGATCGATGTCTCTTGATGATATTAAAAAAATCCCAACTTCATACAATAAAAATAATGGCAATGTAAATATGAAACTATAAAGAGGAGATTTTGAAACGATTAAATATTGTGACAAGATTAAATTATTCAGAATCTATTTGTAAAACAGCTAATAATGCTTCTTGGGGTATTTCAACGCTTCCGATGGACTTCATTCTTTTTTTACCTTCTTTTTGTTTCTCCCATAATTTTCTTTTTCTTGTTATGTCTCCTCCATAACATTTTGCTGTAACATTCTTTTTTAAAGCTTTGACTGTGCTACGTGAAATAATTTTTGTTCCTAGAGCAGCCTGAATGGGAACATCAAACATTTGACGGGGAATAAGTTCTTTCAGCTTTGAACAAAGGGCCACACCTCTATGATATGAATCCGCAGAATGAATAATTATTGAAAGCGCATCAACTGGTTCATTATTTATTAAAATTTCGAGTTTTTTTAAATCGCTTATTTCATAATCCTTTAAATTATAATCTAAAGATGCATAACCTCTAGATGTTGACTTCAGTTTATCATAAAAATCAAAAATTATCTCAGCGAGAGGTAAATCATAATGCAACTGAGCCTTATCAGATGAAATATAATTTGTAGTTTTATATTTACCTCTTTTCTTTTGGCATAAGGTCATAATATTGCCAATATATTCTTTTGGAGTTATTATTTCTGCACTTACAATAGGCTCATAAATCTTATTAATTTCTCCGCTCAAGGGCATCTTAGCGGGAGTATCTACATCAACCAAGGTTTCATTTTTCAATTCAACTTTATAGCGAACATTGGGAGTTGTTGTGACTAAACTTAAATCAAATTCTCTTTCTAATCTTTCTTGAATTATTTCCATATGCAAAAGACCTAAAAAACCACAGCGAAATCCAAACCCAAGAGCTTCGCTAGTTTCAGGCTCAAAAAGCAATGATGCATCATTTAATTTTAATTTTTCCAATGCTATTCTAAGTTGATCATAATCATCTGAATTAGTAGGATATAGCCCTGAGAACACCATTGGCTTTATATCCTTAAATCCTTCCAATGCTTCTTCAGAAGGGTTGTCTTTGGTGGTTATAGTATCTCCTGGCAATATGTGTGAAACATCTCTAATGCTTGCCAATAGATAGCCTACATCGCCTGATCTTAATTCCTTAGAGGGTACTTGATCTAAAATAAAATGACCAACTTCAGTTATATCGTATTGCTTGTCGTGTGTAAAAAATTTAGCAGTTTGACCGGATTTTACAACACCATCAAATATTCTCACATAGGGTATTGCCCCTTTATATTTGTCATGCACTGAATCAAATATCATGGCTCTCAATGGATGGTTTGAGCGATCTTGGGGCGGTGGAATCCTTTCAATTATTGATGAAAAAATATCAATTATACCCTTACCGCTTTTTGCGCTAGCATAAATTATTTCATCAAAACTACAGCCAACTAATTCGACTATTTGTTTAGCGACCTCATCTGTTCTCGCACTAGGTAAATCTATTTTATTGATTATTGGTATTATCTCAAGATCGTTTTCAATTGCCAAGTAGGTATTGCTAACAGTTTGAGCCTCTACTCCTTGTGCAGCATCTACTAATAAAAGAGCTCCCTCGCAGGCAGCTAAAGACCTTGAGACTTCATATGTAAAGTCCACATGGCCAGGCGTGTCAATTAAATTGAAAGTATAGATATCTTTTTTACTATCAACATATTTCATTTGAATAGGGTGGCTCTTAATTGTAATTCCCCTCTCTCTTTCAAGGTCCATACTATCAAGTACCTGGTCTTTCATATCTTTTGCTTTAAGTGTTTCTGTCTCTTCAAGAAGCCTGTCAGCAAGAGTAGATTTGCCATGATCTATATGTGCAATAATGCAAAAATTTCTAATAAATGATGTTTCAGTCATTTTTTAGGATTTAGCAAATTTATCAAATTTGACTGAAACTAATTTAGATATTCCTTTTTGTTCCATAGTGACACCGTAAAGGAATGATGCTGACTCCATCGTAAGTTTATTATGAGTAACTACAATAAATTGTGTTTCATCAGAGAATTTTCTTAAAACGCGTTTAAATTTTTCAACATTTGCATCATCAAGCGGTGCATCAATTTCATCTAATATACAATATGGACTAGGCTTGAATTTGTATATAGCAAATAAAAGAGCAATTGCAGTCAATGATTTTTCTCCAGCAGATAGCATGCGCAAACTTTGATTTTTCTTGCCAGGGGGCTGCGCATGTATCTCAATCTCTGATTCAAGAGGGTCTGGGTCACCAATCAGTGAAATTGAGGCTTGCCCTCCATCGAAAAACAACTTAAATAGTGATTCAAAATTTAATTTTATTTGTGAAAATGTTTTTTCGAATTTTTCTCTTGCCACATTGTCAATTTTTAATAGGGTAGCTCTTAGGTGATCTTCAGATTTAATTAAATCCTCTCTCTGCTCTATAAAAATATTCAACCTCTTAAGTTCTTCATCGTATTCATCTTTGACAGCCATATTTATTGGACCTATATTTTCGATACTTTTTTCAATTTTTTCAATTCTGAACTCAAGATCGTCTATATCTTCGTCAACAATCATTTCAATGGGAATTTCTTGACTATATCGATCTCTTATTCTTTCTTTTAATCCATTAATAGATTGGTTTATTTCAGCAATTTTTAATTCATTAATTTTCATTTCCTCGAGCAAAGATTCTCTAAATTTTTGCTCATTAAACACCTTATCTTGCAAATCTTCAATTTCTAGATAAGTCTCATCCACCAATTCTTTCTTTAATTTAAAAATTGATTTTTCTTTTGCAATATTACCATTTAGGATTTCGAGATTTTTTTCGTTAGATATTATTTTTTTTTCTAAATTAATTTTTAATGCTTTTATTTCACTTAAATCTTTTTTTATATCTTCATTCCTATGTTCAATTTCCTTGATTGTTTCTTCCGATACCCTAATTTTAAATTCAATATTATCTTTGTAATTTTCAATATTTATTAACTCAATTCTTATGTCTTGAATTTTATTTTGAAAATCATTTTTTTCCTTTTCTACAGATGATATGTATTGATTGGATTTTGTAAACTTTTCTTTTATTAAATTATACTCATCCTTCGATTTTATTCGATCTTTTTCAAGATTGATTAATGCCTTGGAGGAATCTCTTATGACTTTTTCAACTTCATTTAACTGAATCTGCAATTCATTTTGAGCTTCAAGGATTTGAGTTTGACCATAATGATTTTTTATTATTGTTTTTTCTAATTTTTGCAATTCAACAAAGATTTTTTCTTCTTTAAAATTTATATTATCCAAATTTTCTTTGAGGTTTTCAATACTTGTTGAGCATTTTATACGTTTATCACTGTTTTCATTTAATTTCAAACGATATTTACTTAAATCAACGTTTAAATCAGCTAATCTTTTCCTTCTAGCCAACATTCCTTTATTTTTTTCTTTTTTACTATGTTTAAAGAGAAAGTTTCTATCAACAAAATTCCCATGTAAATCAACTAAGTCCCAATTTTTCAAATTTTTGTCATTTATAAAATTGGTTAAATCATCAACAACTAAAAGATTGCCCAGTAAATAATGGGCCAGCGGTTCATATTTTTTCGCTATACCACACAAATCTACCCCTTTTCCAATAATTCCGTTTTTCTTAGGAGTAATATTTTTATTTTTTAAAGTAGGGTTCAGTTCTTCTAAGGGTATCATTATTAAGCTGCCTAATTTTAAGGATTTAGCTATTTTTAAAATATCAGAAGCACTTTTTCTATTTTTAACAACCAGAAATTTTATTTTATCTCCCAAATAACTGATAAATGCTTGTTCGTAATCGTCAATATTTTCGAACAAATCACTAAGTACTCCAATAACTCCGGGGAAATCATTTTTGTTTTTTAAAATATGTCTTGTTCCCTCAAAAAAACCTTCACCTTGTTCGATTAAGTTTTCGTAAAAATTTATTTGATTTTCAATCGATTCTACTTTTGATTTGACAGAAACTTCTTTCATTGAAATTTCTGATAGCATATTTTCACTTTCATTTAATTTTTTTATAAAATTGATAGATTCAAGTTTTAAGATATCAACTTTTTTTTGGTTGTTATTTTTCTCTTTGGTTAATAATCCTTGTTCATTTTTTAGATTATTAATTTTATTTTTTAGATTTAACAGTTTTTCTTCAGAAGATTTTTTTTCATTACTTTTTTCTTTAATTAATGTGGATGTTCTTTCAATTAAAGATAAATGCATTTCCATTTTTCTACTTTTTTCCCATTTAAGATTTTGATTTTTTTCTAAATCTTTCTGAGCATTTTTAAACGTGCCTTCAATTGATTCAAATTCAATTTTTTTTGCTTTGTATAGCTCACGTTTTTTATTGATTTTTGGAACTAAAGCATTGAGATCGATCATTTTATTTTTTATCTCAGATCTTAAGTTTTCTATCTTCTTCGCATTTAATATCTTTTCACTAGCTAATCTTTTCAAATTATTATCAGATGAATAAAGTCTTTCTGACGATATTATTACATTGTTTTGTAGAGATTCTCTCTTGTCTAGTTTTTCACTGATACTATCCTGAATGATATTTACTTCTTTTAATTTGATTTTATAATCTCTTTTTTTGTCATCTAGATCTTTCAAGAAAATTGATGATTGATTTGATTTTTTCTTTGATAAGTCTTTTGCTTCATTAACTAATTTAGCTATAGGTATGATATTTGATTTAAGGCTGTGCAATTTTACATAAGCAAGTGAAATGTCTTTTTCTTTTAGTTCATTTGACAATTTTTCATGCCTTTTAAATCTTTTTAAATGTAATTCTAAGGAGTGAACATTGTTTTCAATTTCTTGAATGATGTCATCTACTCTTTCTAAATCTTTCTGAACACTATCAAATTTTTTCAAAGAAGATTTTCTCTGTTGCTTGTATTTATTTATACCAGCTGCTTCCTCAAACATTCTTTTTCTCTCGTCAGAAGCGTCAGAAAGGATTTGCTCAATCATTTTTAATTCAATTACTGAATAAGCATCCGATCCCATGCCAGTATCCACAAATAAATCATGAACATCTTTTAACCTGCAAGGGGTTTTATTAATAAAATATTCAGATTCCCCATCTCTGTAAACGCGCCTACCTATCTCTATATCCGTATATTCGACAGGTAGTAATCCACGATTGTTTTGAACTGTCAAAAATACCTCCGATACAGATAATGGTTTATGTCCCTCTGCACCATTGAAAATGACATCACCCATTTTAGATGATCTAAGAACTGAGTATTTTTGTTCACCAAGGACCCAACGTATCGCATCTACTATGTTGGTTTTACCACAACCATTTGGACCTACGATTACAGTTATGCCTTTGCCGAACTTTATTTTCTCTTTTTTAGCAAAAGACTTAAATCCTTGCATTGAGATTTCAGATATATACATCTAAATAATTTTCCTTTTTAAATATCAAAACACTTAAAAATTATCAGCCAGGTGGCCAGCTCAATTCTCTGCCAGCTAATAGATGCATATGGATGTGAAATACAGTCTGACCGCCATCATTATTTGTATTAAAAATACAACGAAATCCAGATTCCTTTACATTAATTTTCTCTGCTATGATTTTTGCGCTAAAAATTAAATCGCCCATTAATTTTCTATCGGATTCATTTAAATCATTAATATTTGATATATGTTTTTTTGGTATAACGATGATATGAACAGGAGCTTTTGGATCAATATCGTTAAAAGCTAGTATTTGATCACTCTCAAATACTTTTGAACATGTTAATTCATTATTTAAAATTTTACAGAAAATACAATCTAACATTTATTCTAAAATTTGGCAAATTTTCAGCATGGCACTCATTGCCGCAGATTCTGCTCTTAATCTCCTATTTCCTAAATTTATTTTTTTAAAATTGTAACTATCCATTAGAATTAATTCCTCTTGACTAAAGTCTCCTTCAGGGCCAATTATTATATTTAAATTTTTAATATTTAATTTTATAGTTTCTTTTATAGAATAATCTGAAGACATGTGACAAACAACATTTTCTTCATCTTTATACATTTCTATCCATTTATTAAAGGTTGATACTTTATGAAGAACAGGAAAAAAACTTCTACCGCATTGCTTTGCTGATGAAATAATTATATTCTGAAACCTTGAGTGATTTATTTTTTTTCTTATAGAGCGATTCATTGCCAAAGGAAATAAATTTACCACTCCAAACTCAGTTGCTTTTTCAACAATCATTTCCATTCTCTTGCCCTTTAACAAAGAGATAGCGAGATTTATTTTAAATTTATTTTCACCAAAATTTTTAGTCTGACTTATTATTTTGCCACAAACAAAATCACTATCAAGATCTTCAACCCTAGCTTTGTAGGCGATGCCCTTGCCATTAAGCAACCAAATAATGTCATTTTTTTTTCCACGTAACGATTTTATAAAATGTGAAGATTCAGATTTTGAGAGCTTAAAACTATTATTTTCAATTTTGGATTGCTCAACGCTAAAAAAATGAGCATCCATAAGAGGGCTTGAATTCACCGTCTTTTATTTCGAATGAAATTTAGGTTTATTGTGAAACCATCATAGTTATCTCTTCCATCAAGTCTTTGATTCAAAGGTAAAAATTCATACCCTATTGATGGAGAAATGATTGCACCGCTTGGCTGAACAAAAGAAACACCAAATACAAATTGCGTGCCAAAACTAACGTATGACTCTGAGCTTTCAAACCATCGAGATCTAAAACTTTGCTCATTTTCATTTCCATCTAGCACAAAGTTTGGACCAATTTTTAGACCAAAAAATGGAGAGAAATTATTTTCAATTTTTCCTTCAAATGGAAGCCATCTAAATTTTGCATAAACAGGAAACATCGCCAAAGCTCTATTCCCTACTGTGTAAGGATAACCTGTAAAATAATCAACTGCGGTTTGTTCGTTCTCATTTTTTATGTCTAAAAATCTCAATTCGAAACCTAGGTAGAATTTTTGATTTACTTTCCAATCCTTAGAAAAGTGAACCCCTGTTCCTCTTTGACCAAAAACTAACCCTGCACCAGTATTTGAATTTGCAAGAGCACTGCAAATTATTAAAAAATAAGAAATGATAAATTTAGATTTCATCAAATTTTTTCTCCCCGTAAAAAGTGTAATCTACGCTAATTTTTCCTGGTCCAAGCAATAGCAATGAAGCATAGATTGAAAAATATATAAATGCACTTTCTGGACTACCAGTTCCTGTTACATGTTTCATAGCTGCTACAAACATAGTAAAAGCTAATAAAAAACTAGATGGCTTCGTTAAAAAACCAAAGAAAATGAAAATAGCACATATTGACTCAGCAAAAGATGCTGCAAATCCGAAAAATATATTTATTGGCTCAGAAGAATCATTTATGTATTTAGTGAGAGAACTACCCAATCCTTCCCATCTACTTGAATTTAAAATCTTGCTTTTACCATGATCAAAAAACATATAATATGACGGAATAACCCTCATAATTAATAGCGCCAAATCATTGATTGAGCTATTAGGGCTGAATACAAAATTAAGTATTTTTTTCATTTTCATTCTCCAAATCTTCAAATTCAGCATCAGTTATATCTAGGTTTTTATATTCATCTTTTATACTATCACTGTTCTTACTATTTCCGATCAATTTGAAAATAGTTACAATTTTATAAACAAAATAGGTAATAGTTAAAAGCAGAATAATCTTCATTGATTAAATATCAGAGGTTGGATTGAAAAATTTAGTACCTGATGCAGGCTGACGAATATAATTAATAATTTCATCAAGGTCAGAAGGGTTGTTTACAAAATCAATATTATTAGTATTAATAATTATCAAAGGAGTATCTTGATATTGAAAAAAATATTCATTATAAACCTGATTAAGAGCATCTAAATAATCTTCAGAAAGATTTTTTTCAAACTTTCTTCCTCTTTTGGTAATATTTTTCATCAATGTTTTTGTATCAGCTTGCAAAAGAATGACTCTATCTGGATGGATAACATTTTGTTCCATCATATTGGCTACTGTATCATAAAGGTCCATTTCTTTTTTATCAAGATTAAGAGAAGCAAATAGTCTATCTTTTACAAACATATAATCTGTTATAACTAAATTTTGAAACATATCTACTTGTCGAAGATCTTGTTGTTGTTTATATCTCTGTATCAAAAACCAAAGCTGGGTTTGGAAGGCATGTCTTTCAGGATCTTCATAAAAATCTGACAAAAAAGGGTTTCCTTCAAATTCCTCTAAAACAAGCTTTGCTTTTAATCTTTCAGAAAGAAGATTTGCTAAGCTTGTTTTTCCTGCACCAATTGTTCCTTCAATCGCTATATAATGAAGATTTCTCAAGCTGATTTTTCCAATGTGTGGATATTTACCAATGAGGTGTCAGGGCAAATTTTCAATAAAGTTGAAATTGATTGCCCAAAATCCTGAACAATAAAATCTGGATTTATTTCACTCCAAGGAACCAAAACAAACTTTCGAGCAAATAATTGTGGATGGGGAACATTTAAATCAGATAGCTTAATTGATATTGTTTCGAAAGCTAGAATATCTAAATCGATTACCCTAGGTTCATTTTTTTTTTCAATTTGTTTTCTACCAAGCATTAATTCTATACCTTTACATACCTGTAACATTTCCTCGGGACTTAATATAGTTTCTATTTCAACAACAGTATTCAAGAATGCTGGTTGTTTTTTATTATATAGTGGCTCCGTTTCATAAATTGAAGCAGTTTTTTTAACATTAATTTCATTTCTAACATCTAAAGCAGCAATTGCAGAAAAAATATTAGTTTCACGATCACCGATATTTGAACCTAAACCAATAAATGCAATTTCATTCATAGTCACTTCTTTTTTTAGCAATTTCAAATTCAATATTATCAAATATACCTTTTATGGGGGCAAATGGCTTTCTAACTCTTACAACGGATGTCTCCACTACAGTATATTTCAACATTATAAAGTTTAAAATTTCTTCAGCTAGTGCCTCAATTAAATTATATTTATTTTCTTTCACGCAATATTCAACGTCAACATAAACCTCTTCATAATTTATTACATCTTTTAATTTATCAGAAATAAATGACTTATTATTGTCATATGTTATTTCTAAATCTATCTGAAATTCTGCCCCAAATTTTTTTTCATAGTTGTTTACGCCGTGATAGGCAAAGATTTTCATGTTTTTTAAACGCAATGTATTCATTGGTTAAGAATTTAATCGGCTATCTAAACTATAGTCAAGAATAGTTAAATATATTATTTATTCAGTTATTTTAGTATGAATAAAAAAGCCCTTAACTTATTAAGAAAAGGGCTTTTAAAAGAGAATTAGATTCTCAGATTTTACATCATACCGCCCATACCGCCCATACCTGGATCCATCGGTGGCATNGCAGGAGGATCTTTTTCTGGTATTTCAGTAACTGCAGCTTCAGTTGTTAATATCATACCAGCTATNGATGTAGCATTTTGTACTGCGACTCTGGCAACCTTAGTAGGGTCAATNATGCCAACTTTAAACATGTTAACATACTCATCGTTACGNGCATCATAACCGTAATCTCCTTTACCTTCTCTAACTGCTTGCGCAACAATAGATGCTTCAACGCCTGCGTTGCTACATATCTGCCTAATTGGAGNTTCTAAAGCCCNTCTCATGATATCAACACCAACCATCTCTTCCTCNTCAAGCTTAACTTTATCAAGACCGCTTACTGATCTAAGTAAAGCAACACCGCCACCTGGGATGATTCCTTCTTCAACAGCTGCTCTAGNAGCGTGCAAAGCATCTTCAACTCTTGCTTTTTTCTCTTTCATTTCGACTTCAGTTGCAGCCCCAACATTGATAACGGCAACTCCACCAGAAAGCTTAGCTAAGCGCTCTTGAAGCTTTTCCTTATCATAATCAGACGTAGTTTTTTCAATTTGTACTTTAATTTCATTTATTCTCGCTTTGATTGATTCAGAAGAACCATTTCCACCAACTATNGTAGTATTNTCCTTATCCGANACCACTCTTTTACATGTACCTAAATAATCNAATGTTGCATTATCAAGCTTGTAACCCGCATCTTCAGATATTACAGTAGCACCTGTTAAAACAGCTATATCTTCTAACATAGCTTTTCGNCTATCTCCAAAACCAGGTGCTTTTACNGCTAGAACTTTAAAGGTNCCTCTTA
Organism: bacterium TMED144; assembly: GCA_002170005.2. Lineage (GTDB taxonomy): Bacteria > Fidelibacterota > Marinisomatia > Marinisomatales > TCS55 > TMED144. The sequence goes on from NHGT02000011.1 coordinate 79,842, forward strand.
ATTTGTTAACAACTANTGTGGCCAANGCCTCACCTTCGACATCTTCTGCGATAATCATAACTGGCTTACCTGTTTGAACAACCTTCTCAAGAAGTGGTAATAAGTCTTTCATGTTAGAAATCTTCTTATCNTAAATTAGCAAATAAGCATCCTCTAATTCCGCTTCCATATTATCAGAATTTGTCACAAAATAAGGAGACAAATATCCTCGATCNAACTGCATTCCCTCTACCGTCTCAAGAAAAGTTTCAGCTGTTTTGGACTCTTCAACAGTTATCACTCCATCTTTTCCAACCTTTTCCATAGCTTCNGCAATTTTCTCACCAATTTCTTGATCATTGTTTGCAGATATTTTACCTACATTTGCAATNTGNTCTGAATCTGGTAAATCTTTGCTCTGCTTTTGCAAAGCTTCTACAACTGATTTTGCCGCAGCATCNATACCTCTTTTTATTGACATAGGATTAGCACCAGCTGTTACATTTTTCAGTCCTTCAGCTACAAGCGCTTGGGCTAATACAGTTGCAGTTGTAGTTCCATCTCCAGCTACGTCAGAAGTTTTTGAAGCTACTTCTTTAACCATCTGAGCGCCTACATCTTCTAATTTGTCTTCTAATTCAACCTCTTTTGCTACAGTAACACCGTCTTTTGTGACTGTTGGAGCACCAAATTTCTTTTCAATAACAACATTTCTACCTTTAGGTCCTAATGTTACTTTTACAGCGTTTGCTAACTTGTCGACGCCAGCCTTTAAGGCATTGCGTGCTTCTAAATTATATGATATTTCTTTTGCCATTGTATTCTCCTTTTATAGAACAGCGAGTATATCGCTTTCCCTCATTATCAAATATTCAGTTCCCTCGAAAGAAAACTCAGTACCGCTATATTTACCGTAAAGAACTTTATCTCCTTTTTTAACTTCCATTGCAACAGTGCTTCCAGAATCTGAAACCTTACCAGGTCCAGCGGCTACAACTGTGCCTTGTTGTGGTTTTTCTTGAGCAGTATCTGGAAGAATGATTCCTCCTGAAGATACATCTTCTGCCGGAGCAGGCTCAACAACAACTCTATCTGCCAAAGGTCTTACTTTTAATGCCATTGGATTATCTCCTATTTTTGTGTGATTGATTTTAAATTTTTGAAATATAAATGCATTTGCGACGGTGAAATTATAATTCTTTTTATAACAAAAACAATGATTTTTAGCACTCTCAAGCAAAGAGTGCTAAATTTTAACTTATTTACCTGTGCTTCCAAAGCCNCTACTACCCCTNGATGATGNCGATAGATTTTGTACCAATTCAAAATTTANCTCAGAACCATCCATTCCAACTAATTGAAATAATCTTTGACCTACTTCTACACTATACGATGTATTTTTAATATTATCAACGGCAGCCATAATTTCACCCCTGTATCCAGCATCAATCAATCCAATNGAATTAGATANCCTTAAAGAGGTTTTTGCAATGCTAGATCTTGGCATTAACAGATAAGGTTTATTTTCTAAGTTCTCACATGATATGCCTAAGTGAATCAATGTACTTTCATAAGGCTCAATGGTTTGATTGCTTATAATATACAAATCTAAACCTGCGTCACCCTTATGAAAATGACCGTGATTTTTGTACAAATCCCAAACTCTTTTTTCAAATGGTTTAATTTTTAAAAACAATTTTTCTCCATTGCTATTTTAATTATACTGAATTTCATGAGAAATTAATTTCTCTCCATTTAAATAAAAGTCAATTTTTAATGGATTTCTCTGTTCGTCAAACCACCATTCTATGCCATGCTTGTATTTACCTTTAAAAGTGCACTCATATTCAAGGTTTCCATTTAAGAAAAATTCACTTTCTTTTCTTGTGCCTGTAATAAAAACTTCATCTGTTTCTTCAACACCCAATTCATTCCAACTTCTTTGGAATAAAATGCTATCTTCTTTTAAAATAGTGATTTCCTTTATTTTATTATCTTCAAAATATTCTATTCTAACTATTTCATTATCGGCCTCATAAAAAGATTCCTTTTTTAATTCAAATGACAAAGAATAAATTTGCATTAAGCTATCTAATTTTCCATGCTTATAATGCGAGACAGAGGCTGGGTCTCCTGTTGAATACCATCGTTTAACTTGGCCATGCAAACTATCATTTTTGTAAAAACCCTCTTCTTCCATATTTGAATTTGACCTCCATAGTTTGAATGGTCCTGATCTAATTCCATCTTTATAAGCTACAGATGATTGCATTTGTCCATTTTGATAATAAATTTCTTCTAAACCATTAATTTTAGATGATTTGTAGTTAGTTCTTTTTTTTGTGCTGCCATTTTTAAATGAAAAAACAGCTGGACCATTCAATTCTCCTAAATTAAATGTCTTAGAAGAATCCAATGTCTTATTATCCGAGAACCAGTCCCATTTTTGATTTTTTTTATCATCAAAAAAACTGCCATTGACGCTGATATTGCCGTTATCATGCCAAGCCTTGTATTCTCCATATCTTCTGCCTTCGGAATAAGTAAGCGTTGAATCTCTTTTGCCTCTAGCATCATAATAAATCCATTTGTCGTCTTTTAAATTCTGATCATAAGCACCAATCATGATTAAAAAACTACTATCGTTCCATACTTTTATTGGTCCGTTCATTTTGCCTTTACTGTAATTTACAATTCTAGATTTATTATTTTTTTCATCAAACCAAGTCCATTTGCCGTTAGGGACATTATCTATATAATTTCCTTTAGTTTTGTATTTACCATCTGGATAGTAGAGATTGTATTTACCCTCAAGTGCATTTTCTTTATAGAAAGAACGACTAGCTATTGATCCATTTTTAAAAATTTTGTTTTCTCCATTTAATAATCCAGATTTATAAGAAAAAATAGAATCAATTTTTCCTTTTTTACTGTACCATATCCATTTACCCTCACGCTTATCATTTTTATAATTACCTTCAGCTTTTGTATAAGAATTATCATAATAACTTATGTAAAAGCCATGTCTTTTATTACTAGATAACTCCACTTTTGACATAAGCGAACCGTTTAAATGGTATTTGATTCTTTTTTTAATTTTTAAACGATTATCTTTCCCAGAAAAAACTTCTTCAACTTTTTTCTGATTTGAAGGATATCGCTCAACTACCCTCACAGTTGATGAACAAGAAATAAAAAAAAGTGCAAACGTTAAATTTAAAAAGGTTTTAAAACTCATTGTCCAAATTAGATACATTCTTATTTACTAAAAAATGAAATTGATAATGATAGAAATGAAAAAAAATGACTAAATTCATTATCTAATTAAGTCAAATCAATTTATAAAATGATTATCTCAATCTTAAAAGAACTTACAGAAAACGAAAATAGAGTTGCTGCTACCCCACAGTCAGTTAAGGATTTAATAAAAAATGGCGTATCTGTCAATATTGAATCTGGGGCAGGCGATCCTTCTTTCATTTCGGATAATGATTACAAACAATCTGGAGCCAATATCTGTTCCAGTCCAATAGAAGCTATAAAAGATTGTGACATTATCGTTAAGGTTAATCCACCTTCAAAAAAAGAAATAGATTCCTTTCCTGAAGGAAAAGCTTTCATATCATTTATACAAACGACCAAAGAATTAGACATCGTGAATAGGTTAGTCAAACGCAAGATTACTAGTTTTTCTATGCATTTAATTCCACGAACAACCCTTGCTCAAAGTATGGATGCTTTAAGCTCTCAAGCGAATATAGCTGGTTACAAAGCAGTTTTAAATGGAGCCTCTCTCCTTCCAGTTTATATGCCATTATTGATGACTGCAGCAGGAACAATTCCCCCTGCTAAAGTACTAATCATTGGAGCTGGAGTTGCTGGACTGCAGGCTATTGCTACAGCAAAGAGATTGGGCGCGCAAGTTGAAGCGTTTGATGTTAGACCGGAGGTAAAAGAACAAGTTGAATCCTTAGGTGCAAAATTTGTAGAAGTTGAATCTGACACAAATGAAGGTTCAGGACAAGGAGGGTACGCTAAGGAAACATCGGATGAATATAAAGCAAAACAGCAAGAGAAAATGACCGAACATATTATTAAATCAGACCTTGTCATTACTACCGCTCTTATCCCGGGAAGACCCGCTCCAAAGCTGATTTCGAAGTCAATGGTTGAAAAAATGAAAAAGGGGTCAGTCATTGTTGATCTTGCATCTGAAAATGGTGGCAACTGTGAAGCAACTGAAAAAGATAAAATCACAAATTATAATGGCGTAACTATCGATGGATCATCCAATCTTCCCTCTGAAATGCAATTACATGCCTCTCAACTTTACGCAAAAAATATTTCTACTTTTATCAATTATATGATTAAAGATGGAAAAATAAATCTTGACCTAGATGATGAGATAATATCTGGAGCTATGTTTACTCATCAAGGAAAAATCAACCACAAGCCTACACTTGAAGCAATAAATTCATCAAAGGACAACTAATGGATATTAATATTTTAACTGTTTTTATTTTGGCTATATTTGTCGGTTTTGAAATTATTACAAAAGTTCCCCCAACGCTTCATACGCCTTTAATGTCTGGATCGAACGCAATTTCCGGTATCGCTATTGTTGGGGCCATTATATCGACAAAAATTAATAGTGACATTAGCACTTGGCTAGGTTTGATTGCTGTGATCTTTGCCACTATTAATTGCGTTGGTGGGTTTATGGTTACCGATAGAATGCTGAAGATGTTCAAGCGTAAATAAAATGGATTATACGAATTTAGCATATGTTTTTTCTGCTGTTCTTTTCATCTTAGGAATTAAAAGACTCAGCTCACCTAAAACAGCACGAAATGGCAATGCAATAGCCTCAACTGGTATGCTTGTTGCTATTATAGCCACACTTATTTCTTTTGATTTACTTGACTACAAACTAATAATCATAGGTATGGGTATTGGAGGATTTATTGGAATTTTGTTTGCAACCAGAGTAGAAATGACACAAATGCCACAAATGGTCGCTATTTTTAACGGTTTTGGTGGAGGCGCCTCAGCGTTAATTGCATCTGCTGAATATTTGACAAACTACCAAGACAATTCCCTTTCAGTGTTTTTAGTTATAACCATAACGCTTTCCGTATTTATCGGCACTCTAACATTAACAGGAAGTTTTATCGCCTTTGGAAAATTGCAGGGCTTCATCAGTGGTCAACCTATACTTTTCCCTGGGCAGCAACCTTTTAATGCTTTATTGGCTGTAGGAATTGTAGCTTCAAGTTATTTACTTGCAAGTGGTGATGTAGAAAATCTAAATATCTTTTATACTATCATAGCCATTTCCGCATTGATGGGAATTACATTAACCATTCCTATAGGCGGTGCTGATATGCCTGTTGTCATTTCGTTGCTAAATTCATATTCAGGAGTAGCAGCTTCAGCAACTGGTTTTGTTCTTATGAATAATGGATTAATTATAGCAGGTGCTTTAGTGGGTGCCTCGGGCCTGATCTTAACAAATATTATGTGCAAAGGAATGAACAGATCTTTAGCGAATGTGATATTTGGCGCAATGGGAGTTCCGGAAGAGACATCAAAATCTTCGGGCAAACAAATAAATATAAAGTCATCAACCACAGATGAGGCTGCAATGATATTGGATGCAGCCGACAAAGTCATTGTTGTTCCTGGATATGGTTTAGCTGTTGCTCAAGCCCAACATGCTGTAAGAGAAGTGGCTGAACAACTCGAGAAAATGGGTAAGAAAGTTTTGTATGCTATCCATCCTGTTGCTGGTAGAATGCCTGGCCATATGAATGTGCTTTTAGCTGAGGCAAATATCCCTTATGAACAACTAAAAGACCTTGAAGAGGTTAATTCAGAATTTGAGGATTGTGATGTAGCCATTGTGCTTGGGGCTAATGACGTAGTTAACCCAGCTGCAAGACATGACACTTCAAGTCCTATATATGGTATGCCAATACTTGATGTCGACAAATCAAGAACGGTCATAGTTAACAAGAGAACAATGAATCCTGGGTTTGCTGGAATTCAGAACGAGCTTTTTGGTTTTGACAATACTGTTATGGTATTTGGAGATGCCAAAGAAATGTTGACTACATTACATAAAGATTTAAAAGAATTATAAAGAAAATGTTAAAAGTTTTTAAACAAGTAGCATGCGTAATTATGGTGCTTTTTAGCACACCCTTCGCTACTCAAAAAGGAGATAATTCAATGAATGATGGTTTTGGCAAGGCAACTTTTGGAGGTGGATGTTTTTGGTGCGTTGAAGCAGTTTTTGAAAGAATAGATGGGGTAACCGATGTAGTGTCTGGATATGCTGGAGGTCATACTGAAAACCCTACTTACTACGAAGTTACTAGTGGAAAAACCGGACATGCGGAAGTATGTCAAATCACTTTTGATCCACAAATTATTAGCTACGATGAACTTTTAGATATTTTTTGGCAAGCGCACGACCCAACCACATTGAATCGCCAAGGAAATGATGTTGGTACTCAATATAGATCCGCTATTTATTTTCACAACCAAGAACAGGAAAATTCTGTAAAAACGGCTCTAAAAAAAGCTGAAAAAATTTTTAAAAAACCTATAACAACTGAAGTGAAAGCTTTAGATAAATTTTATCTAGCTGAAGTAAACCATCAAGATTACTTTGCTAACAATCCAAATGTTCCATACTGTACATTTGTAATAGCTCCAAAGATAAATAAATTAGAGAAGAAAGGCTTATTCAATGACGAGGAATGAGCTTTTCATAATCTTGCATTGCATTAATTAAAGCCTCTACGCCTCTTAGTGGCATTGCATTGTATATCGATGCCCTAAAACCCCCTACAGATCTATGCCCCTTTAAAGTTTTTAACCCTCTTTTATCACAAAATTCTAAAAAAATATTCTCATCTTCTTTTATTTCTTCATTGAAGATAAACGGGATATTCATTAACGACCTGTCTTCTTTTGCAATAGGCGACTGAAAAAGTGAATTTCTATTGATCTCAGAATAAAGCAATTTTGCTTTAGTTAAATTATTTTTATTAATTGACTCTACTCCGCCAACGCTTTTTAGCCATTTTAATGAGCAATTGATAGCATAAATCGACATAACAGGTGGAGTGTTAAACATAGAATTTTTTTCTATATGTATACGATATGATAACATATCTGGAATTTTTCGATCGATATCTTTTAGTATATCTTTTCGTATTAAGACAATAGTTGCTCCCGCTGGGCCAATATTTTTTTGGGCACCAGCATAGATTAGACCAAAATTATCGAAATTTAATGGGCGACTAAAGATATCTGATGACATATCTGCAACTAAAAACCCTGAACTGTTAAGAGGTTTTGGAAATTCTTTCCATTGTGTTCCATAGATAGTATTGTTGCTAGTAATATGTAAGTAGATTGATTCAGATAATTGGTTTAATTCCTTAGGAATAAAACTATAATTACTGGTCCTTGATGAAGAGGCAATATTCACTTTTCCAAACAACTTTGCTTGATTTAAAGCCTTGTATGACCAAGATCCTGTATCAGTGTAATCGGCTACAGCATCTTTAATTAGTAAATTCATTGGGATCATGGAAAATTGCAAAGAAGCGCCTCCCTGTAAAAACAACACTTCAAATTCTTTTGGTATATGAAGCAACTCCCGTGAAAGCTCTTCAGTTTCATTGACCATATCAACTACGGGTTTGGAACGGTGGCTCATTTCCATCAAACTCATTCCGCTGTTATTGAAATTATTTGCAGCGTTAGCAGTGGATCGTATTACTGAATGATGTAATACTGCTGGACCAGCGCTAAAATTATATATAGTTTTCAATTAATTTCCCCNAAAGACTTTNNAGAATTTANCCAAAGAGAAAATCGTTTTTAAATGNTTATTCCTATTTTCTAAACCTTTTTTTATTTTTTGGANTCGGTCTCATGTATCCATCTCTCATTNTTGTCTTAACTTGCTCTTTCATATANGGTTCAAATACTAAAAGTTTCATCTGCTGGTNAGGCTCAAGGTAAGAACCTGTTTTTTTGACAAAATCCATTTGAANCGAAGCTCTCTCGNTNTTNAGTCTNGACAAATTATCCATCAAATCATTCATTTCTTTTTTTGAAATATTCTTTTTTTCATCTGCTTTTTCAAATAATGGAGTGTAAAGCTCTTTCTCTTTCTTCATTATACTTCGCATTTCTTTTTGATGATTTCGCATGGCTGGGAAGAGTTTTTCTGCTTGACCCTCGTCAAGCTCNAAATATTCAGTCATTTTCCANACTCTCATCATTTCCATTCTATCNGTATATTGACCACCAGNNCCTCTTGATTTTCCAGGTTGTGCAAAAAGCATTGCGCTAANCGCTAAATACAAAATAACGATATNAATTTTTTTCATTCATTTTCTCCAATATTATTAAGTGAATAGATTGGTTCATATTCTAGTTCTTCAAAAAATTCGATTGTCTCCCAATAATTATCTGAACTATCAATTAAATAATTAGCAAGATCATGCATAAACAATTCGGTCTCTTTATCCATATTTTGAATAGGTTTAAGATCATTTGAAGCATAACTATAATTTTCATTTTGTAAAGATTTGAAGGTTGAAAACCCTGCAAAGAAAAGTAAAACCATTGCTGAAAATGCGTTAATAATTCTGTTTNTACGAAATTCAATAGCTTTCCTANTNTCGTGCAACTTTTCAATAAACATCCCNGAATCAAGATTGATTCGTTGAGTTTGCAATGAATCTTTTATTTTTTTCTCAAAATCCATTTATCCCAACTTTTCCTTTATAGTTTTTACAGCGTGATGATAATTGACTTTTGCTGAATTTTCACTNATCNTCANTACTTTAGATATCTCACTATAGCGNAATTCTTCAACAATTCGTAACGTAAGTACTTTTCTTTGTCTTGAGGGCAATTTTGAAACTGCATTCCANAGTTCCTCTTTCTTCCATCCTTTTTCAATGGTTTCATCTTCATATCCATGATCAGCGACTTGGTCAAGATGCAAAATATTTTTCCATTTTTTGCTTCTAAAATAGGAGTTAGCCATGTTGACATTCGATCTATATAAATAAGTTTTAAACTTTGAACCAAACTTAAATTTCTTAAGGGCCTTATACATTTTGATAAATACATCTTGGGCTAAATCCTCTGCTTCGCTTTGATTTCCTGTAATTTTGATGAAAAAGCCAATGGTATTATACAAGTGCTTTTCAACCAAGGTGTTAAATGCATGATTGCTGCCTTTTTGAAAATCTTTTATGAGTTCTTGATCTGATTTCATTTATAAACATTTTTATAATAGACGATAGTTTTTTAAAAAAGTTAAAAAAAAAGGCCAATCTGCATTTAGACTGGCCTTTTTTATTAAAATAGTTCGACTTTTATCTAGAGCTTTTACCTTCTTTATCGCCACCATCTTTTTTTCCATCATTGTCTCTACTTTTGTTGCAATGTCTTTGATACTGCATGCCTGCAAATGTATNAAGCATAATAACTTCCATCTGATCTGCATCAAAAAGGTTTTCTATTTTAGCATTCCTTTGAACCATCAATGCTTTTAATGCTTCATGCATGGCTTTTCTGTCATATTCTTCTTTACTATCGCTATTTTTCATGGATTCAAGCAAAGCTTCAACCGATGCTTCATGCTCTTGATTTATTGTTAGTAAGGATGCTTCTTGATCGTTGGTCATACCAGTAGCATTGATCATGGCTTGTCTTTCTGCTTCTTTTCGAGCTGCCAATTCCTGCTTNATTTCAGCAATCTTAGCTTCGATCTCAGATTGCTGCTCATCAGTTAAAAGGTTTTTAATCTCAGCATTCAATGCTGCGTCCAAAGCTTGTAATTGGGATTTAGCAGCGGCATCATCAATATCGCCATTTTTGTACTGCTCCATTACACTGCGCATCTGTAGACCATAGCTATCCATAATATTTTTTAATGAATCCAATTGTGCCTCATCAAGAACTGATACAATTAATCTGATTTGTATATCACCATCCTTCTCATGATGTCCTTTACCTTCTTTTGATTCATTTCCCCTTCCATAGAGGTACGGGACGGAATTGCTGTTTACCCATTGAAATATTTTTGATTTTTCCTCATCTGAAAGATCAGATTGCATGTCCGACGCTAGATTCCATAAAAAACCAGGTTCTTTATGTTTGCCCTTTTTCCCATGTTTGTCCATGGATTTAGTAATTGCATCCATACTGGTTCTACTTAAACCAATATCAGCATTAATACCCTCAGATAAAGCTTGCAAATCTTCATCGAGAGTGATCGATTCGTTATTCATAAGGTCCTCACAGCCGAAAAACAAAAATAGACCAGCAAATAACGAGATAAATAATTTTGACGTTTTCATATATAAACCCCTAGTATTATGTTTGTTATATACTATTAGATGCAGATAATTGTTCAAAGTTAAAAAAAAAAAATTAATTTTAATAGCTCTTGTCGATTTTTTTAGTCAAACAAAAGCTTTTAAGAATTCTTTAAAAAATATGTATTAATTTTTTTTTTAAACCAATATTATTTTAAATATCACATGGGTTCATTATAATTACAAATTTATGATATACAAATTCAAAGACTTTGTTGCTAATAAGAACCAGCAAGAAGCTATTATGCACCCACTTGCCCCATTAATGATTTTAGCGAGTGCTGGGACAGGTAAAACTGCTACTATCATTCATAGGTTAGTTCATATGGTAACACAAAAAAATATTGACCCATCTTCTATTTTAACTATTACCTATACTGAAAAAGCAGCTCAAGAACTTAAAGATCGCATCAAGAAGTTGATTGATATTGATAACAATTCAATGAACGTAACAACTTTTCATGGACTTTGCTTAAAGATTGTTAGAGAATTTGGACAAAAAGAAAATGATTATGCGTTAATAAAAAATGAAGAATTGGCTTATAAGATATTGGAAAAATTTGATGATCTTGGCCCATTCAAATCGCGCGAATTTAAAAAAAATCCACTTCAAGCAATTACTCAATCATTTTTACCTTTCTTCGATCGTTTGCATGATGAACTTTTAACCCTTGATGGAGTTCCAAGCAGAAAATTAATCTACGATGAGGAAGAAATGAATTATCAATTGGAGGACTTGATAAGATTCTACCCTATTGTACAGGATATGAAAAAGTCTGCTAACCGATTGGATTATGGTGACATGATCTTATCCGCGCATCGGCTGCTATCATCAAATGACATTATTCTCAGTAAAGTTCAAAACAAATATCAGCACCTTATTATTGATGAATTTCAAGATAACAATCATTCGTTGAACGCCATATCTGCTTTAATAGCCAAAAAAACAAACTCAATAACTGTGGTTGGCGATGAAGATCAAGTCATCTACAGTTTTAGAGGGGCAAGCGTATACAACATACAGTATTTTCGTTCAAGCTATGGCGATCACAAGGACTTTAAAGAAATTGCCTTAAATAAAAATTATAGATCAAATCAACAAATCCTCGATCTTGCTAATGTGTCCATATCCAATAATTCCGAACGAACAGAGAAGAAATTGTATTCTGATTTGAGCTCACCAGCGAAAAGACCAATATTAGCGATTGGAGATAAGTCTCAACAAAATCAATACATTGTTGATGAGATAAAAAGATTGGTCGCAGATGGTTATCATTACCATCAAATAGCTATCTTGTGCAGAACGCACAATCAAAGCATAGAGGTTGAAAACCATTTGAAAATGTGGGGCATCCCTATCGAAATGAAAATTCCTTATTTTTTTGAAATGAACATAATAAGAGAGCTTGTTTCATGGTGCTTGGTTGCAGGTGGAGGATCGAATCAAGATATTGCATTTTTCAAACTTCTCGAACAATATGCAGGGTTAAATATCGCTTCAAATTTTTTTAATGAATTTAGCAAAAAAGATAGTTCTTCAAGGCTAGAAATAGCGCTTAACACAGATGATTTGGGATCCAAAAAATTCAAGTCACTGTGTGACTCAATTAGATTCCTGCAAAACTATAACTATCCTAAAAATTTTAAATACCCAAGGAGCGCCGAGGAAACCTTTAACAAGATCTTAGAAAAGACAGGAATACTATACTCTTACAATAAGCGATACAGTTTAGATGATAAAGTTGCATTACTCAATGCAGCACAATTTAACAAAATGATTCAAGACTATGTATATAGCAATTCCAAAAAAAATTCATTAAAACACTTCAATAGCTATATTGATTCTTTAATGACCATCAGTAAAGATCGTGCCAAATATCCCGAACAATTAAATAAATCATTTGGAGTCACAATAGACACCATTCATGGGTCAAAGGGAAAGGAATATCCTATTGTATTCATTCCATACAATCGCTCGGGCAGCTTTCCATTGAACTTTACATCAAAAAAAATGTTAAATAGACCTCCTCAAGAATGGATGCACTATTTATCAAATACTAATTTAAATGAAAAAGAATTCCATCTTGAAGAAGAGCGCAGACTGTTTTACGTTGCTATTACTCGATCAAAGAAAAAATTATATTTACTGTCACCACCTAAAGCGATGTCAAGGATGATAAAGGAGCTTCCTGAACACTTAATGGAGAGAATTGAAATGAAAGAAAATAGTAACCAAAAAGAGTTTCCATTTAGCGATCTTCATGTAGAATATCATCAAATTCTGCAAAAATCTGTTTCTTCAAATGATTTTTCAATAGCCAGGGCTGCCCTAAATTCGATTGAACGGTTGAATAATATTGTTAAGGGCCTATCTGTAGAATGGGGAGATAACCAATGGGAAATAGATTTAAAGAAAAAATTAAGCAATACTCAAAAGCCTGAAACTAAATTAGATCAAATAAATCTATCAGCCAGCGCCATAGACCAATACGAACAGTGTCCTTTAAAATATCGCTTTAGCTCTATAGATCGTATACCACAATCCAGTGGAAAGCCTGCTTTGACTTTTGGTAACATTATGCACCGCGTTTTACAGCGATTTCACTCGCCAGACGAAGATTATTTGGAAAAAGATCTCCTGCGACTTTTAGATGAAGAGTGGGACAGTAGCGGATTTTTTTACAAAGAGCAGGAAAATGAATTCAAGATTCAAGGAGAGGAGATTCTTTCAAGATATTTTGTTCAAAATGCTGACAACAACGATTCAATCATTGCTAGAGAAGAAAAATTTAGCTTTATGATTGACAACATTACTATAAATGGAGTTATAGATAGAATAGATAATACGATTGAGGGTCATCATGTCATTGACTATAAAACTAATAATACTCCATCGTCAGCAAAAAGTAGTATGCAGCTTGCAATTTATTCAATGTTTTTAAATTCATCTAAAGAAATGAATCAAAATGGTCAGCCGGTTCAGGCTTCTTTATATTTTTTAAGACTTACGAAAGATCCAATGAAATCACATATATTTTCAAAAGAGGAACTTGAAATAAAGAAAAGCTCTATAATCGAAGTAGCAAATAATATAATGAATCAAAAATTTGAACCAAAAAAGGGTAAACATTGCGATTGGTGTGATTACAAAAATTATATCTGCCCTAAATGGCAAAAATAAAACTGTTATTTTTTGCTGTTTCAATGGTGATTGAAACCTAAATTATACTATCTTCATAACTTTGAAGGAGGTTCTTGTGAAAAAAATGCTAGGCTTAGCGCTTTTGACCAATTTTTTAATTAGCGCAAACATAATAGAAAAAACGCAAAAGATGGAAAAGATGCCAGGGTATATCAATATGTATTGGGATAAAGTAGAAGGTAAGGTTTTTTTAGAGATATCAAAACTTGACGATGAACTGCTTTATGTAAATTCACTAACAGGAGGTTTGGGGTCGAACGATATTGGATTAGACAGAGGACAGCTAGGCAACAAAGGCAGAGTTGTTTATTTTCACAAAGTTGGTAAAAAAATTTTATTAATTGAATCGAACTATGGCTTTCGAGCCTCTACAAAGGACCCAATGGAAAAAAGAGCGGTTCAGGATGCATTCGCTCAATCTGCTATTTGGGGATTCAAAGTCATTGCAGAACAAAGAAACAAATATTTAGTTGATGCAACTGACTTTATATTAAGAGATTCCCATGGAGTCGTTGATCGATTGAGATCTAGAAAAATGGGTAATTTTAAAATCGATAAATCGCGATCAGTTATGTACAAGAACGGTACTATGAATTTCAAAAATAATACAGAATTAGAATCAATGGTTACTTTTACAGGAAGCGGGGCAGGGCAATATGTTCGACAGGTATCTCCAAATCCCAAAGCAATAACATTAAGAATGCATCATTCTTTCATAAAGCTTCCAGATGATAATTACCAACCAAGAAAACATGATCCTAGATCAGGCTATTTCCCGATGTCATATCAAGACTATGCAGTCCCACTTGATGATTCCATTCACAAATATTTAATTACAAGGCACCGGCTCAAAAAGAAAAACCCCAATGCAGCAACAAGCGATGTAATAAAGCCAATTATTTACTACATCGACCCTGGTGTGCCAGAGCCTGTTAAAACTGCGATGATCGAGAGTGGAATGTGGTGGAATCAAGCCTTTGAAGCCATCGGCTATAACAAAGCCTTCCAAGTAAAGATTTTACCCAAGGGAGCGCACCCAATGGATGTTCGTTATAATATGATTCATTGGGTACACAGAGCAACCAGGGGCTGGTCCTACGGAAGTAGCATTGTTGATCCAAGGACGGGTGAGATTATGAAAGGAAATGTTTCTTTGGGATCATTGAGGCTAAGACAAGACTATATGATTGCTGAAGGATTGCTATCGCCCTACAATGAGAAAGATAAAATACCTCAGGATATGAAAAAAATAGCCATTATGAGGGTCAAACAACTTGTAGCTCATGAAATAGGTCACACAATTGGACTTGCACATAATTATATTTCAAGTAGCCAGGGAAGATCATCCGTAATGGATTACCCTCATCCAACTTTGTCACTAAATAACAATAAAATAGATTGGAGTGATGCATATGATGACAAAATAGGAGCGTGGGATATCATCAGTATTGCATATGGCTACCAAGATTTTCCTGATGGTACAGATATTAACAAAGCATTGGAAGCCATCTTGCAAAAAGGCATGCAAGATGGATATTCTTTTATAACAGACCAAGATGCCAGACCTCTTGGATCTGCACACCCGCGCGCTCATCTGTGGGATAATGGAAAAGACCCCATTGTTGAGCTAGAGAATCTTTCATCCATAAGAGCTCTAGCTCTCAAGAACTTTGGCGTTGATAATATTAGGGAAGGTCAACCATTTAGCGACCTAGAGGATGTGCTTGTCCCAATTTACTTTTTACATCGATATCAAATTGAAGGAGTCGCAAAAATTGTGGGTGGTCTCGAATTTACTTATGCCCTAAAAGGAGACGGGCAAACAGTTACTGAATTCTTAGATCCCAAATTTCAATTAGAGGCCCTCGATGGTTTGATTTCAACCTTAAGTCCAAACTATTTATCATTAAGAGAAGATTTGTTGAGGATTATTCCTCCCAGAGCATTTGGAAGACCACGAACTAGAGAGTCATTTATATCAAGAACCGGTGTTACCTTTGATGGTACAAGCTTAGCTGAAACTGCAGCGCACATGACCTGTAGAATGATCTTCCACCCTGAAAGAGCAAATAGATTAGTAGAATATCATTCTAGAGATAATAATCAGCCAGGGCTAGAAAAAGTATTAGACAGGGTCATTGAAAAAACTATTTCTTCTAAAACAAAGGATAACCACAGCGGAGAAATCAAACGAGCTGTGGACCACGTAATACTGGATCATTTGATTAGCTTATCAGGTAATAAAGCATCTTCCCCATCCACGCAAAGTATAGTGCTTGGAAATATTCAATCGTTAAGATTTGAACTCGGTAGAAAAAAAACAAATTCAGAAAAAGACGAATATCATTCAAATTTATTGAAACGTAAAATTGATATCTATTTGAACGATCCAAAAAATTACCAAGCAATTGAAGTACCAAAAGCTCCTCCCGGCTCTCCCATCGGAATGGAAATTGGTTGTACATTTGAATACGGTATCCCTATACACTAAATCAACAAGGAAACAAAAATGAATAAGGTGGCAACTCTTACAATAACACTACTAAATATCCTTCTCGCACAGTCGATCGATATGGATAAATTTAAAAATATGAAAGCAAGATCAATTGGGCCAGCTGGAATGAGCGGACGAGTCACAGCTATCGATGTTGTGCTTTCAAACACTGATGTAATGTATGTTGGAACAGCTTCAGGTGGAATTTGGAAGTCTGAAAGCGGAGGAATTAATTGGGAACCAATTTTTGATAATGAAAAGGCTGCTTCCATTGGAGATGTAGCTGTGGCACCATCAAATCCTGATGTCATATGGGTAGGCACTGGAGAAGGGAATCCCCGCAACAGCCAATCTGCTGGTTACGGGGTCTACAAAAGTGTTGATGGGGGAAAAAATTGGATTTTCATGGGATTAGGAGAAACGCGCAATATCCACAGAGTTCTTATTCATCCCAGTGATCACAACACCGTATACATCGGTGCACAAGGATCGGCTTGGGGAAATAGCAAAGAAAGAGGGGTCTATAAAACAACTGATGGTGGGGAAAGTTGGAAGAAAATATTGTATGTAAATGAAAAAACAGGAATTGGTGATATGGTCATGGATCCGATCAATCCCGATAAATTGATTGCAAATATGTGGGAATTTAGAAGATGGCCCTGGTATTTTGAATCAGGCGGACCTAGCTCAGGTATGTACATTACATTCAATGGCGGCAACGATTGGAAAAAAATTACAGAAAAAGATGGACTCCCAAAAGGCGATCTTGGAAGGATGGGCATCGCAATTGCTAGAAGCAATCCCAAGATTGTTTATGCGTTAATCGAATCAAAGAAAAACGGACTATATAAATCAACAGATGGTGGCTTTAAATGGAAATTGGTTTCAACAAAAAATATAGGAAATAGACCATTTTATTATGCAGAAATTTATGTAGACCCTGTTAATGAAAATAGAATATACAACTTACATACGTATGTCACAGTTTCAAACGATGGTGGTAAAACATTTCAATCTTTGATGACTGCATACGGTGCAAATGGAGTTCACCCGGATCATCATGCTTTTTGGGGACATCCGAATAATCCAAATTTTATAATAGAAGGAAACGATGGAGGGTTGAACATTTCTTTGGATAGAGGAAAAACATGGCGTTTTGTCGAAAACCTGCCCTTGGCTCAATTCTATCATATAAATTATGATTTAGAATGGCCCTATAATGTGTATGGTGGAATGCAAGATAATGGCTCATGGAGAGGCCCTGCATATGTTTGGAGAGCAGGCGGAATTCGCAATGCATATTGGGAAGAGCTTTTTTTTGGGGACGGATTTGATGTTGTTCCTCATCCTGGAAATTCAAGATTTGGTTACGCAATGAGCCAACAAGGAAATGTGGGGCGATACGATCTTACAACAGGCCATTCTCAACTTATAAAACCTGTTCATCCAGACGGTGAACGCTTGCGATTCAATTGGAATGCGGCAATTGCTCAGGANCCNTTTAATGATGACGCGATCTACTATGGAAGCCAATATGTCCATTACAGCNTTGATCGNGGAAATAATTGGACCATTCTTTCTCCTGANTTAACTACCAATGANAAAGAAAAACAAAAACANCACGAGAGCGGTGGCTTGACCTTTGACGCNACAGGNGCNGAGAATTTTACTACAATCTTAGCAATTGAACCTAGCCCTCTTGANAGAAATGTNATTTGGGTNGGAACCGANGATGGCAANCTTCAACTGACNAGAGATGGNGGCAAAAAGTGGCTTAATGTTGGNAAAAAGATTTTCGGTGCTCCNAAAGGNAGTTGGATACCNCAGATCGTTGCCTCAACCTACAATGCTTCAGATGCAGTAGTGNTTGTAAACAANTACAGGCGAAATGATTGGAAACCATACATTTTTAAAACNGATAATTATGGTTCGTCTTGGAAAGCTATTGCTGATGAAGATGATNTATGGGGTTATGTNCTTAGNTATGTNCAAGANCCNGAGGAGCCAAACTTACAATTNATTGGTACAGAATTTGGATTGTACNTAACAATAGACAACGNAGATACNTGGACNAAATGGACTANTGGNTANCCAACCGTATCTACAATGGANNTNAAAATCCATCCNAGAGAACAAGATCTGATCATAGGNACATTTGGTAGNGCTGCTTATATCCTTGATGATATTAGACCGTTAAGNGANCTTGCAGGCTCCAANAAGAATTTAATNAANAANGATTTACACTTCTTTGATCCCCCAACTGCTGTGNTTTCGATAAATCGNCAAGCATCNGGTACGAGATTTGANGNAAATGCAATTTATTCNGGAGAAAACAGACGTAATGGAGCAATGCTTTCATTTATGNTCAATNCNANCNCANATAAATCAAANAAGGATGGAAATAAAAAATCANCTAATAAAACTGAAAACAAGNTNAAAATGGAGGTGCTTGATTCAGATCTAAAAATTATCCGAACTGTNGACNACAAGGTAGANCCTGGTTTTAATCGAATATATTGGGATTTNAGAAGAAAAGGTGTNCGCTCNCCAAANTCTCCAAANCCGACCAANCCTGATGCACGTGAACCAAGAGGNCCNTCNGTTTTGCCTGGCNAATACACTGTCCGATTNACCTATCAAAAAAATANTCANGANCANGNGGTCAATGTTATTATGGANCCTCGGGTTGGTGTTGANATGGAAAANCTTGAAAAAATACAAAAAATATATAANAGNCANATGGAGATTGTTAGCTCTGTNACGAATGCTATGGATCAAATTAGAGATGCTAGATCTGTTGTTGCTTCAGTAAANAAANTTCTAGATGTTAAGAANAAAGTAAATCATAAAGAGCTTCAATCAAGTGGCAAGGCCATGACGGATAGCTTAAAAGTTCTTCAAGAGCTCATTTTGAATAAAGAAGGACTGCAAGGAATTGTGCGAAGTCCAGATATTCTTAGCGCTAAAATCAACTCTATAAATAGATATTTATATAGCAATCTTACAGGTCCTAATTCATCTCATGAATTTCTTATGAAATTTTCTGAGAATGAAACTAAGATAGTACTAGAAAGAATAAATCAATTNTTCTTGAAAGATTGGCCTAATTANAGNTCTGCNGTTGAAAAAGAGGAGCTNAGCATGTTCAAAAATTATCGACCGATTCGAATTGACTNAAAAAATAATTAGNGNTTTATTGAACTATTAAGGAATAATCAATAGTACCTGAAAAATTATTTCCNCTAAAGATTATTTTNTGAGGTATTTTTANNGNATAATTATCNATTTTTGAATAATTACCATTAANTGCATAATTATATANNGACNNATCATTGTCATCATAGAGATTTATAAATAANGTATCTTTGCCTGCNTATTCAGAAATGATAAGGCTAGAGGTTAGGGTCTTATTTGANTTAATATTTGAAAAATTAAAATTGTNTTGCTNTTCAAAGGTATGGCGNTCATTTCTCATTAAAAANGAAAAAGCGGATNCATCATTAACAACNACGGGCTTATTCTCTATNAATCCATGATCTGGCTCNGGAGGGCCNACNCACCCATAAAAGAATNAAAATACAANAATNCTAAATCTCATTNTCTTCCAAAAGNTGCTGNTCATTCTTGTCTCCTAGTTGCATTTCATCAATTTTTGCAATTGGTCGATCAAGTTGATTCTTTCTTGTTGTTACTAACTTCTCATAGTGGTTTTGAACGGTATCAATCGTATTGCCAAGCTTGTCCATTTGTGCTGTATATTCACCCCATTGTTTTCTGAACACTCCAATTAGTTTTTGCATCTCTCCTGCTTTTTGTTCCATTGAAAAACTAGATACAGATTGCCTAATTAGGGACAAGACTGCGTAAAGAGTAATAGGCGAACAAAGCAAGACTTTTCTTGAAAGTGAAAAATCAATTAAGTCTTTATCCTCTTGATTTAAAAAAGAGTAAATACTTTCATTTGGAATGAACATCAAAACATAATCAACTGTTCCACCTTTTGGATCAATGTATGATCTTTTTTCAATGGCTTTTACATGTGTCCTAACATCTGATAAAAAACTTTTCTTCTCTATTTCCTTATCATTTTTTGATTCTACCGTTAAATAATTCTCATAATGAGTCAGTGGAAATTTCACATCCATATTAATGCTTTTCTTATCAGGTAAAAAAAATGTGAAATCTGGTCTGCCTTCACCCATCTGTGACTGTTTTTTGTAGTTCAAACCTTCTACCAAACCCATGAAATCTAATATATCCTCAACCATCTTTTCTCCCCACTGTCCTCTAGATTGAGAGCTAGACAATATCATCGATAGGCGATTAGTTGTTTCAGCCAAAGCACCAATTCCTTTATGAGAGTTCTCCATCTGACCTTTTAATTCAGTAGTTGATTTGTCCAAACCTTCGAGTTTTTTGTTCATTTCAGTCAAGGATAAATCAATAAGTTCTTTTTTTTGTTCTAAGCTTCCGTCTGATTTTTGAGCCAAATCTTTAAATTTATCCTCAGCAATTTTTAAGAAGGTTGAAAGGTTTTGATCGAGTGCTTCTTTTGATAGATTTCCAAAAGCAGATTTTAATTCATCGTTATTTTTTTTGATGGTGTTGATTTCGCTTTTTCTTAAAAACCATACGAACAAACCGCCAAGGATAAATCCAAAAATAAAAAATATTACAACCTGAGATACACTCACATTAAATGCCTAAAAGATCGATTACTAAGCGAATTACTTCGCCAGTAGCAGTTCCTTTATTATGATAAGATAGATTGCGATCACCCCATGCTGTTCCTGCAATATCAAAATGGCACCATGGAATACCTTCTTTTACAAACGACTTCAAAAAAGCACCTCCTGCTATGGTACCGGCCTGACCAGCAGAACCTAAGTTCTTAACATCAGCAATTTGTGATTTTACTTGATCCAGATATTCCTGCCATAAAGGAAATTCCCAGACCTTTTCATCGGTAATTTTTGAGCTGCGTTTGATTTCTTGTATTAGGTCTTCACTAGTACCCATTATACCTGTTGCAATATGACCAAGAGCCACGACAACTGCACCTGTCAATGTAGCAAAATCCAGGATAAATTCTGGATTATAATGTTTTGATGCATAGGATAAGGCATCTGCTAGAATCAATCGTCCTTCTGCATCAGTATTTAATACTTCAATAGTTTTTCCGTTGTAAGCTGTCAAAACATCGCCAGGTCTGTATGCTTTATCACCGCTCATATTTTCAGTGGACGGAATAATACCAATTAAATTAATTTTAGGCTTTAGAATTGACACTGCTCTCATTGCGCCTAAAACCACACCAGCCCCACACATGTCAAATTTCATTTCATCCATTTTTGATGCAGGCTTTATAGATATTCCACCGCTATCAAACGTCAAACCTTTTCCAACCAATACTTTCGGTTTTACTTTCTTTGGGGCATTGTAGTATTCCATTATTATAAATTTAGGAGGAACTTCTGTGCCGGATGCTACTGCAGATAATGCACCCATCCCCATTTTTGTAAATCGCTGTCTTTCAAAAACTTTTGTCTTAACCTTCGAATTTTTTGCAATATTCTTCGCATTTAACGCTAAATGGCTGGGTGTCGCAATATTTCCAGGCCTATTTTCAATATCGCGAGCAAAACACACGCTAGTCCCAATAGCCAAACCCTTTTCGCAAGGTTTTTTCTCCACACCTACTAGGGTCAATGATTTTAAATCAAACTTCTTACCTTCTGTTTTCAACTCATTGAATTGATAGCTTCCCAAGACTATTCCCTCAGCAAAAGATTGATGAAGGTAGTCATCTTGAGTCTTTAAAGGAAAAACGATACTTAATGAGCTAATCTTATTGCTAATGGCAGTTTTGGAAATTAATCCGCCAGCTTTTCTTATTAGCTCTGAGGACAGATCATCTCTTTTGCCTAATCCATAAAGCAAAATCACTTTTGAATTGTTGGTTGGTACAATTTTTATTTGATCCTTCGACCCATCAAAAAGTTTGGACTCAATAGAATTTGAGATTGCTTTGCCAACAGACTTATCAAAGCTTTTAGTATCTTCATCTAATTTTAAATCTGAAAAAAGACCTATGGCAAAAGCATCGACTTTTGTATCTTTGGAAATATTTGCTGAATACCTGAGTTTATTAATTTGGGGCATTGTATAAATTCTCTTTCATGTGGTTATATTTTATAATAAAAATTAATATTTTAAACATGTTTATCAAAGATTAGGATAATAAAATTTTAATAAAGGAGCGCAATGAATATAGAACCAATTAGTCTCAAAGAAAAATTTAAGAAATTCAATGATCATTGGTCACCAAAGATCATAGGTGAAATGAATGACTATCATTTTAAACTTGCAAAGGTAAAAGGAGACTTTGTTTGGCATCATCATCAAGAAACAGATGAA
The DNA here is from genome assembly GCA_002170005.2 of bacterium TMED144. Classification (GTDB taxonomy): domain Bacteria; phylum Fidelibacterota; class Marinisomatia; order Marinisomatales; family TCS55; genus TMED144. Next base: position 102,349 of record NHGT02000011.1, read on the forward strand.
ACATTTTTTGTAATTAGCGGAAAGCTAAATATCGAATTAAAAGATACTAAAATCAAATTAAACGAAGGAGAAATGGTGATTATCCCCAAAGGAGTAGAACATAGACCTTATTCAAAAGATGAATGTTTGATAATGCTTATCGAGCCAAAAAATGTTAAAAATACGGGAAATATAAAAAACGAACTAACTGTTGAAAAAGAGACTTGGATATAGTCTATATTTTGTTCTTGATCAATTCTTCAACCACTGATGGATCGGCTAATGTTGATATATCACCAAGATTTTCAAGGTCATTTTCTGCAATCTTTCTTAAAATCCTCCTCATGATTTTCCCTGATCTTGTTTTAGGCAAGGATGGTGCAAACTGAATTTTGTCTGGCTTTGCATGAGGTCCGATTTCTTTTTTAACTGTATTTAAAATGTTTTGAATTATATTTTCATTTTCTTTTGATCCCGTCATTAGCGTTACAAAAGCATAGATTCCTTGTCCTTTAATATCGTGTGGATATCCAACTACTGCAGCTTCAGCGACATTTTCTGCTTTTCCAATCGCCCCCTCCACTTCTGCTGTTCCAATTCTATGTCCTGATATATTTAAAACATCATCTACTCTTCCAGTTATCCAATAATATCCATCTTTATCTCTTCTAGCTCCATCGCCAGTAAAATAATATCCTGGAAACTGGGAAAAATAAGTTTCAATAAATCTTTCATGGTCACCATATACTGTTCTCATTTGTCCTGGCCAGGATGATTTAATTGCTAATAGCCCACTCACGTCATTACCTATGATCTCTTTTCCTGATTCATCAAACAAAATAGGCTCAATTCCAAAGAAAGGCAATGTGGCTGAACCAGGCTTTAGTCGCATAGCTCCAGGCAAAGGAGAAATCAATATGCCTCCAGTTTCAGTCTGCCACCAAGTATCAACTATTGGGCATTTGTTGGAGCCTATTATTTCATAATACCATTTCCATTCGGGCTCTTTTATTGGTTCACCTACAGTCCCTAAAAGTCTCAGCGAAGACAAGCTATATTTTTTTACCCATGAGTCACCCTCTTTCATAAGTGCTCTTAATGCAGTTGGCGCTGTATAAAAAATATTAATTTTATATTTGTCAACTATTTGCCAAAAACGACCAAAGTCAGGATAATTAGGCACCCCCTCAAACATGACAGTGGTAGCGCAATTCGATAAAGGTCCATATATGATATATGAATGACCTGTTATCCATCCAATATCTGCTGTGCACCAATAAACATCTTCTTTTTTGTAGTCAAATATTGATTCGAATGTATAATTGGCATAAACTAGATAACCACCAGAGGTATGCATCACTCCTTTGGGTTTGCCAGTTGATCCTGATGTATATAAGATAAATAAAGGATCTTCAGAATTCATCGATTCGGGCTTACAATTTGCATTAGCCTCAGACATCAAGACATCCCACCAATAGTCTCTACCATCAGTCATGCTGACCTCATAATTAGTTCTTTTTACAACAATCACGCTCTTGATAGATGGTGTTTCATCTAAAGCTTTATCAGCATTAGATTTCATTGGAATGTCAAGCTTTTGGCCTCTTATCCCGGTATCCTGAGTTATGAGAAACTTACATTTAGAATCATTGATTCTATCTCGCAAAGAATCTGAACTAAAAGCTCCAAAAACGATAGAATGGATTGCTCCAATACGCGCACAAGCGAGCATTGCAATAGCTAACTCTGGTATCATTTGCATATATAAACAAACCCTATCTCCTTTTTTAACACCTAATGATTTTAATACATTAGAAAATTTATTCACCTCTTTAAGTAATTCATTGTAAGAATAAAACTTATTTTCAGAAGAATCATTACCTTCCCATATCAAAGCGGTTTTTTCACCATCGCCATTTTCGATATGCCTATCTAAACAATTATAACTAACGTTCAGTTCTGCATCTTCAAACCAACTTATCTCAGCATTCTTAAAATTATAATTGGATGTTTTTTTCCAAGGCTTAAACCAACTGATCCTATTAGCGACATTTGACCAAAATTTATTAGGATCTTCTATGGACTTGCGATATGATTGCTCATAATCCTCAATAGATGAAAAATGTGAATTTTTTGAAAAATGGTTTGATGGCGAGTATGTTTTCTTATTCATGTCTATATCTACACAAAATTTTGTTCATTTATTTTTAAAAGCAACATCTTCTGCTTGTACCCATCCAAAAATATTTTGATATAACCCTTTATTTGATAAATAAACGCGTGTTCTTCCATAAAGTCTGCTACCAGCAACTTTTGAAATAACAATTTCATCTTTTCTATTTAGGAAAAACAGTACCTTTGATCCATTTTCTGGACCTAATCTTAAAGGAGAATAATCATCAACAGCATAATAGATAGATTCCCCTTTTTCTATCTCACTTTTTGATAATAATATTTCTTTTTCGTTGTCTCCTTTGAGCGCAATAAAGCTTTCCTGCCATAACGAATACCTATCACCAGTATCAACGGTAATATTGACTGGGCTAGTCATATCACGATCTTTTGGTATCTTTCCAGGAAGATATCCCATACTATCTGTAACTGCATTTAAATAAACAATACCATTTTGAAATAATTTTATTTTAGCGCTAGGAATAGATTTCATTGAACTTGCATCTAGGACTAATATCTTTAGACGATCAGTTGGTTTAACTACCTTAAATGTTGTTATTTTTATGTCTTCTTCTGAAGAGTCGAAAAATCTGAATTGCGGATCTAGATTTGAACCCAAGGGTTCAATTTTGAAAACATTGCCTAAAGAGTCTTTATTTAAGATATCTGATGGTAAAATAATTTGAATAAGCTCCTCCGGGAAAAAGAGTTTGGTCATGTACGGCTCTGCAGGCCTCGATCGCGGATATACGCTAATTCGATAAGCAGTTGGATTGACATCAAATAGCTCAACATTTGATGATAAAATTAAAGTTTTTGATTCTAGAGGGATCTTAACTGAATCTGCTTGCTGTGTTTCTAAGCTTAAGGATACTTGAGACCACAACAAGTCAGCAAACAAAAAAATTGAAAGATAATTTTTATAGTGTTTTACCATGAGGGGTTTTTTGATATAGACCTTTATTGTCTTTCTTGACAGCTACCATCACTACTCTTGCTACACAAGCAAGCCTTGGCTTGCCTTTTCTTCCCTCAGCTTTTGCCTCAACCTCGATACTAATGGAAGTCCTAGATGATTTTATAATACTTGCAGTAAAATTCACCCAATCTCCTAAAAAGACTGGCTCCTTAAACTCTACTTGCTCAATTGCTCTTGTAACTGCACCATCAACATCTGCTCCTTTGAAAAATCGATGAGATACTTTTGCTGCCGCTAGATCAATCCATGCAATCATTTGACCACCAAATAAAGTACCTACCACATTAATATGGTCTGGCATCACAAATTGAGAATATTTTGCTGATAAGGGCGGCATAAAAAGATTTTAATTAAAAATTAAAGAGAGTTTTATAATACTTCATTTGCCATTCTTTCTCCCTCTTCAATATCAACTCGCGTTAGTAAAAGTCCTCCCGCAATGAATAAAATTATAATAGAAACAATTCCAAGGCGAGGATTTCCTGTAACTAGTCCAACATAGCCCATCAAAGGAGGTCCTATTATGGCAGCGTATTTTCCAATCATATTAAAAAAACCGAAAAATTCAGCTGCTTTATCCTGGGGGATGATTCTAGTGTATATAGATCTGCTGAGTGACTGAATTCCTCCTTGAAAACAACCTATGGCTACTGCAATAACATAAATATGCCATTCTTCTTGAACAAAATACGCAAATAGGCAGATCATGCAATATGCTCCAATAGCAAAATAAAGTGCTTTTTTTACACCCACCACTCTTGAAAAGCGATCATATAAAAGTATTGCAGGAAAAGCAACAAACTGCACCAATAAAAGAAGAACTATGATAGTATTTGCACCATATCCTAAACTGACAGTGTAGTCAGCTGCCATCCTGATGATGGTATCTACTCCGTCAATATAAAACCAATAGGCAAGTAGAAATGATCCTACCACTTTTAATTTNTTAATTTCTTTNAAAGTNGACATNAATTGTNTCCANCCAAGNATGATGAAATTNGNTTTTTGNTNAACTTTNTCATTTTTTGGCTCTTCNACAAATAAAAAGATNGGTATGGAAAANACAGCCCACCAAATNGCAACCATCAAAAAAGATAATTTTATTGCTTCTGATGCATCATTAAGACCAAAAATATCTGGTTTCATAACCATTAAAACATTGATCAAAAATAATAATCCACCACCAATATATCCCAAACCATAGGCTAGAGNTGAAACAGANTCNACATTCTCTTTTGTTGATACAGAGGGCAANAANGAATCATAAAATACATTGCCGCTCATAAACCCNACCGAAGCAATAATNTACATNAAAATNGCCATCTGCCAATTTCCTTGAGCAACCTGCCATAATGCTCCTGTCCCAATAATTCCCATACAGGCAAAAACCAGTAAAAATCTTTTTCTCGAAGAACCTTGGTCAGCCACAGCTCCAAGAAAAGGTGCTAGAGCAGCAACAATGATCGAGGCTGTTGAATTACTTATCGCTAAATACCATGTGGATTCTGTAACACTCTGATTAGTCGACCAATAGTCTTTTAAAAATAATGGAAAAAATGCTGCCATAACGGTTGTAGAAAATGCACTATTAGCCCAATCATAAAGGGCCCATGACCATTTAGCTTTTTTAGATGAAACCATGATGAATATATTAATTAATTTATCTAATCTTACCAAGCTTGAAAATAACTTGATAATTTCAACCAAATCNAAGTTCCAGCAAACTTATGATAGGTCAAAAATGGAANATTCCATGAGCTCCCAATTTCTATTTCAAAAGGAAAGGGTCCAANATAGGTCGATTGGTCAAGATTTGAATAATTGATTCTAACCGATTGNAAAACAGCAATACTTCGAGTGTCATAATTAGTTCTTTTGGTCATCCAGTCGTTCCAAGCTGGAGAATTTGAATGATATTTATCCCTTAAAGAACTTTCCCATTTTACATCTCCTGAAACAAAGAGTTTTTTGGGTATAATTTCAATTTGACCTGAAATCAAAGCTTCAATGGAAGGTCCTTTTTTATNAATGACATCACCAATTGCCTGACTAATTGAATCCATCGATGCATTTTGAATCCAGAGAAAAGTAATTCTGGGGTTTATTTGATTGCGCATTGGCAAATTAATTCCAAGCGACCAATTAACATTGACCAACCTTTTTTTATATCTACTGTAAAACTCGCCAAACGATTTTATTCTAACTTTAGGAATACCCTCACCTAGCGGTAGTTGTAAAAACTGCTTGGGAACTCCCTTGATTTGATCCTTAGATTTAAAACCTATTAAATCCTCAGCAAAAGGCATGACATAATCAACTCCTGCAAAAATTGAGAATTTAGCTTTGGATGTTTTCCATGCTGGATCTCCTCTCAATAAGTACTTTATACCAAGCATCAAGTCACCTATCCCTTTACTACTTCTTTCTTTGGGATAATACAATGATAATAACTCATCCATGGGTTTAGTGGATGAATCACTTTTTATATACCATGAATCGTTCTGAGATACACTTGTATATTGAGCAATTCTTAAAGAAAAGTTCAAATCATTAGTTAGGCCATAATCAATGGCATAAGACCTAAGGTTCATTTTGTTTTTATTTTGATTGAATCGAAAATTATATTTTATTCCATTCAAGGTATAACTGGAGAGCCATCCAGGTTTTCCATCATGTCCTTTCCATTTTTCATTTCCATATATTTCAGTCACAGAAAATTTCCATACATTTTGAGGAACAGTAAAAAAAGTTTGTGAATAAATAGATTTGACGGTTAGAAATAACAGAAAAAAATATTTATTGTTCATTTATTTATANATTAAAAATTGTTGTCTAAACTCATTAAATGTGATCACATCTTTAAACCATAATGGTGGCAAATAATTTGCAGGCTTTCCTTGTGCGGCGAATACTCTCAACTGATTATGACCGTATAACATATCAATTCGATTTAACTCATCCCACTTGAATTCTCTTGGATAAAGCTGTTTGGTTAGTACCAAGATTGATGTAGCAGTTGCAATGGGATCAAATCGGTTGGGATCATTGATTACAATATCAATGCCGCTACACACTTTATTGACATACTGAGGAATGATTTTTTCCCCCTCATCAACTCTTGGTATATATTCAACTACTCTAATATCAAGACCTGGCAATTTTAGATCTTTTAATTTCTCTGCTAAATGGTAGCCTGACAGCCATGGAGCACCTACGCGCCTATATGGCCTACCAGTTCCCCTACCATCATTCAAATTGGAACCCTCAATTAAACCAAAACCAGCGTAAGATAGATTCGTTCTAATATTTTTTATACCTGGTTGCGGCTCAATCCAAGGGTGTTCAGACTTATCTTTCCAGTACGATCTTTTCCAATTTGCCATTGGTATCACTGTAAGATTTGCCCTTTTTAAATCTTTAATCCATCCCATTTCATTGGCCATAATTGCTAACTCACCAATCGTCATGCCATGTCTNATAGGAATAAGNTGATAACCCTCTAAAGATTGAAAACGNGGCCTTATTACGGGTCCATCAATCCGATCACCTCTTAATGGGTTTGGCCTATCCAGGACAATCACAGGAACACTCCATTCGCTTGCTACTTCTAAAATTTTTGTCATTGTTCCAACAAAAGTTGAATACCTCACTCCTGTATCCTGAAAATCTATTAATATTAAATCTAGATTTTTCATCGACCAAGCAGGAGGTTTCATATTTCTTCCAAATACTTCTACTATTCTAGCATTGTGTGTAGGATCATATTGATCTTTAGCATTTATTTTGAACTTCTTATCTTGTTTTGCAAATAGTCCATATTGTGGCGAAAAAATTACCTCTACATTGATTTTGTCATATTTTTTTAATATATCTAAAATATGTATGCCTTTTCTGTTTATTGCTGATTGATTAGTAAANACTCCTATATTCTTATCATAAATAGGNTTGAAATCCATTTGCTCTAATACATCAAGNCCNTAAAAGATAGANGTNTGAAANGANAGATCAGGAACNGGCATNACAACGCTATGATTGTAGGATTTTATTGTCAGTTGAGAATAACCAATTGATAATAAAACATAACCAACAAATAAAATTTTGCTTAATTGCTTAATCAAAAGAATTCCTATTTTTTAAAAACCCATTTCGTTCTTTTTTTCAAAACAGTTGTAATTGTGTAAGGAGAAGTTTTAATTGCATTCGATATAGTCTCAACTGAAATACAATCTTTACCATCTGATCCATAAATAAGAACCTCATCGCCAATTATTGGTATTTCATTCTCAAAATCAACCATAAACTGGTCCATACAGACTCTTCCAGCAATTTTAAAACTTTTACCATTATAATAGACATATCCTTTTTCAAACCAAGGTCTTGGAAAGCCATCAGCAAATCCACATTGTACTATTCCAATAATTGTATCCTTTTTCGTTGTGTAAAGACCTCCATAGCTTACCATGGCTCCTTTTTGAGCTTTTCTAAAGTCAACAATTGGAGCCTTAAATTCAAGCACAGGCTCTAAAGCATATTTTTTTTCTACATCTTTTGATGGATATATGCCATAAAGTAGAATGCCAAGTCTTAGCATATTTGTATTGCTACTTAAGTCGTTTAATAATCCTCCACTGTTAGATATGTGCTTGTATTTAAAAGTATACCCCATTTCATTAGCTATTTCTAGAGCTTGTTCAAACCTCTCTTGTTGTAAGAGAGCATAAGATATGTCTCCTTCGTCAGATGTGGCATAGTGCGTATAAATACCCTCGCAATTTAAATTTTTATAATCCAATAATTTGCCTATTGCGAAAGAGATGTCTCTTAGATCAAACCCAAGCCTGTTCATACCAGTTTCAATCTTTATATGAAATCTTGGTGACAAACCGTTTTTTTCCAAATAAAAAATAATGCTATCAAGATCATCAATAGATGAAATATTAACAATTAGATTTTTGTCAATTGCAGTTTGAATTGATTCTATTTCTAGTTTACTTAATATTAATATGTCAGATTTCAGACCTGCATTACGTAACTCTTTAGCCTCCTCAGTAGTAAAAACTGAGAAAAAATCGCAACCTTGATCTTCTAATGTTTTTGAACATTCAACAGCTCCATGTCCATAGGCATTTGCTTTTACAACAGCCATAAGTCTTTTTTTATCAAGAGACTTGCTTAACGTTTTATAATTTCTGGCCAGTCGATTTAAATGAACTATTGCTTTAGGGTGATTCATTTGATTTATATTTTTTTATTAAAAAGTTTTTTAACTCGTCAAAATTATTAAAAATTTCTGTTGAGCAAGCCATAATCCAACCACTTAGATCTTTTTTAGGTAAATTATTTATCAAGTAAACAGGTTTTTTACTATCATAAGCAATGGTAACCTCAGAATGTGTACCTGCCCCTTTGAGAACATTTTTATCCCATAGGCAAATCAAGTAGTCAGTGTGATTGCGAACGATGCTGATATCTTCATCAACGCACTTTCTGATAAAATTTATGTATTTATTTAAATTTGTTTCTTTCCAAATACGATAGTTTTCTGCACCGTCTTCTTTAATCAATTTTTTGGAATTAACAACCGGATCAAATACTTTGTGACCCAGATTGTTATCAAGCCAATTTGATAAATCCTTTCTCCAATTAGCGCCCTCGTCTTCAGCAAATTCCATTGCACCGGATAAATAAACTCTCATTGTTTTAACTTTTTCTTAATTAGCGCAGTATTTAAAAAAATCCAGAAAATAGATACAGCTAATGGAATCACTACAAATTTTAAATCAACATTTTTTGTGAAAAGTAAATTTCTCAGCTCAATTAATGGCATTGAGATTGGATTATTTTTTAAGACATTGCTTATTCCTACTGGGAAAAAATCTAACTCAACAATAATTCCAGTTCCTAAAATCATAAAAATGAAAAAGATTATAATAAAATAGATGAATGAAGATACTCTCTCTATCATTATAGAAAGTGTAATTACAATATTTCCTATTAAAAGTAGAAAAAGCGTTGTGAAAACAGGTATAATAAAATAAAATGAAAAATCAACAGAACTATCTATAAAAAATGATAAGACTATCATTGCTAAAAAGGCATATATAATAGACTCAATTATAGATGAAGCAAGAATTGAAATAATTAAATGAAATTTGCTTTTTGGTGCTAATGTTAGAAGATTAAAAGATTGGTTATAAACTCTAAATCCAAACATATCTCTGTATATGATTGTAAACATTGATGATAAGGAGAATAAAAAAATTATTCCAGGGAAAACCCACAAATCATAAGGAACATTATTTAAGGAAACAACAACAAGGTTTTTCATGCCCATCACAATGAAAATATGAAGTAATGCTGGTAGAAATAAAATAAATATAAGCGTTGTCATAGGCCTATGCTTTATTAACCAAATCCTTCTTATCAAAAGTGTTTTAATCAATGAATGCCATCCTTCGCATATTTTGCATCCATTAAGTCTTGTAGTCCAAGCTTCTTTACACTAATATCTTTCATTGTTGCGCTCACGGCATTTTTTAAAACATCAAAGAAAACTCCTCTTTCCCTACCATAGAAATGAATACTTTGGCCTATTTTTGATGCATTTTTAACTTTGGGCAACTTTGAAAGTTTTTGAAAAAGGTCATCAGATAAATCCTCAAATTCTATTTGAAATTGATGGAATTCAAAGGTTCCTCCTAATAGTTTGTCCAAACTACCATCAAGACTTATTTTCCCATCTTCTAAGACTAAAATACGATCATGGGCATCCTCAACCTCTTTTAGAGATTGACTAACATACAAAATAGTCTTCTCGCCCTTCATTCGTAGCAACATGTCCCAGGTTTGTCTATAAGATTCTGCATCCATAAATGCCGTCGGGTCATCCATAATTAAAATTTCAGGATCGTGAATTAATGATCTAATTATAATTCCTTTTCTTATGATTCCAGGTGAAATATTTTTAACTAATTTTTTTAAATATCGCGTCAAGTGCAATTCTCTAGCATATTGCGTTAATCTTGTATTTATTGTCTCTGTATCAATATCATAAAGCATACCTGCAAATTGTATGTTTTCTTCCAACGTTAACCAAGGATCAAGGTCAAGTTCATGAGATACGTAGCTTATCTTAGGAAGGATTTCAATTCTTCTTTTTTTTGAGTCAAGTCCATTGATAAACACTTGTCCATACTCTTGATACTCTAAGCAAGAGATGACTCTAAGTAGCATGGATTTACCTGCTTCATTATCTCCAATAATTGCTACTAAAGAACCCTTTTCAATTCCGAATGTGAGTCCTGCTAATATTGTTTTATCATTTATTAACTTCCCTACTTTTTTTAAAGTTATACTAGCTTCCATTAGTGAGCCTCATACCAGGANTCTCCAAATCCATAATCAACTTTTATGGGAACTGAGAGCTGAATTGCATTTTCCATTTTATCAATTACCAAATTTTTAAAAACTTCCTTCTCTGATTTGTGAACTTCAAAGACTAGTTCATCGTGTACTTGAGAAATCATCTTGGATTTGTAGCTATTTTTTTGGATTTCATTATCAATTGATATCATTGCAATTTTTATCATTTCAGCGTTTGTACCTTGGATGGGCATATTTATAGCCATTCTCTTTGCAGCTTGCTTCTGAATGTGGTTAGAACTTGTGATATTCCATACTGGCCTTTTTCTCCCAAGTATGGTTTCGACAAATTGTTCTTTTTCAGCTTTTATAATCGTTGAATCAATATAATCCTTAACACCGCTATATTGTTGAAAATAGGATTCTATTAAAATTTTAGCTTCTTTTTGAGGTATGCCCAGCTCTTGGCTCATTCTAAACGGGCCTGCTCCATAAAGTAAACCATAATTAACAATTTTTGCAGTTCTTCTCATCTCAGTATTGACTTCTGAAATTGGCACATTATATACCTTTGATGCCGTTCTTTGGTGGACATCTTCACTGGATTCAAATGCCTCTATTAGATTCTCATCCTTACTTAAGTGAGCCATGATTCGCAATTCTATTTGCGAATAGTCTGCAGAAAAAATCTCATAATCGAAATCTTCAGGTCTGAATGCTTTTCTAATTTCTTTTCCCTCTTCCCTACGAATAGGTATGTTTTGAAAGTTGGGATTACTAGACGATAACCTGCCTGTAGCAGTAATAGTTTGACTAAAATTTGAATGAATTCTTTTCGTATTCTTGTTTATCAGATCAGGTAAAGCATCTACATAGGTATTTTTTAGTTTGGCCAGCTTTCTATATTCTAATATTAATGCAGGGAGCGAATCAAATGTTTTTAATCTCTCAAGAATGTCTTCAGCTGTAGATCTTTTTTTGATTTGTGGTAATTGCTTTATATCAAATAAGATTACTGCTAATTGCTGAGTAGAGTTGATGTTAAATTCCTGTCCTGCTTCAGAAATGATTTGTTTGTGTAAAGAATTTACTCTTACTCCAATTCTTTTTGACATTGATGTTAACATATCTGAATCAACATGCATCCCATTATATTCCATCCTCACTAATACTGGTAATAAACATATTTCTATATCATTAAAAAATTTCATTAGATTATTTTCTTCTAATTCTTTTTTTAGCTTGTGAGTTAGCTGTAAAGCCACATCTGCATCTTCAGCAGCATAAAATGATATACTGTCCAGCTCTACCTCAGCCATGGATATTTGATCTTTGCCTTTGCCAATCAGATCCTCAATTGGTATCATTTCATAGCCCAAGTAATCACGGCTCAGATAATCTAACTTCAAATTTCGAGATTCTGGCTTTAAAAGATGTGCCGCCAATAGCGTATCAAAGCAAATACCCTTTACATTGATTCCATATCTTTTCAGAATCAAAGTATCAAATTTGACATTTTGTCCAGTTTTATAGAACTGACTATCTTCCATTTTTGGTTTAATTATTTTAATAACATCTTTTAAAAATCGCAGGCTTTTATCTACTACACAATTTGGATATAAAATGGGAATATAAACCCCGGAATTAGGCGCTGTTGAAAAGGATAGTCCAACTATATCACACTCCATCGGAATAACCGATGTTGTCTCCAAATCATACGAAAGCCAATCCCCTTTTTTTAAAGAATTGAAGTATGATTCAATCTCCATAAGAGTGTCAAGAGTCTGGTAATTCTTACTTTTCCTATTATTAGTTTTAACTTTTTTATCATTTGCTTTTCGAATTTGTGACATCATAGTGTTAAATTCTAATTCATGGAATAATTTTTCTAAATTCTCCTCATCGTACTTTACTTTGTTTAATGTGTTAAGTTCGTTTTCTAGGTTCATGTTCGTATCAATGGTGACTAATTCTTTACTTAAAAGAGCCTCATGCTTACAATTTTCTAAACCTTCTCTAGCTCTTTTATTCTTTACTTCACTAGCATGATCAAGCGATGACTCCAAAGATCCGTATTCAAGCAAGAGCTTAACGGCTGTTTTTTCGCCCACCCCCATAACGCCAGGTACATTATCAGAGGAATCTCCCATCAGACCTAGCAAATCAATAATCTTTTCAGGTGGTACTCCCCATTTTTCAATGACTCCTAGTTTATCATAGATCTTAATATCACCTTGCCTTCCTGATGGAGCATAGAGAAAAATATTTTCATTTATTAACTGCATAAAGTCTTTATCGCCACTAACTATATATACCTGGTTGCCTTCACGAGCATATTTTTTTGCCAAGGTTCCAATGATGTCATCAGCCTCAAAACCAGGCTTATCCAAGGTAGGAACACCTAAGTATTCAAGTAAATTCCACAAATAAGGTAATTGATCAATCATCTCATCAGGCATTTTTTCACGCGTAGCTTTATATTCAGGATATTTTTCATGACGAAATGTTTTTTCTTTTGAATCAAAAGCAGCAATTATTGTATCAGGGTTCTCTTTTCTAAGAAGTTTTATCATTTGATTCGAAAAACCAAATAATGCTGAAGTATGCATGCCTTTACTATTGATCAGTGGATTTCTAATTAACGCAAAATGCGACCTGTAGAACATTGCATAGCCATCAATGAGGAATATTCTATTTTGTTTAGATTTGCTCTGCATCACAGGCAAATTTAAATGAAATTATCGAATAGAATTAAATATTATAATTTTTTAGCTATTTTAGGCTATAAGTCAAGCTTAAATAGGTATATCGAGTCGCGCCTGGCCAAAAATAAGCTTGATATCCATCATATTCGTAGCCATATCCGTAAGTAGAATATAAAGTATCAAAAACATTGTCCATTTTAAGCATTAATTCCAAGTCATTGAATTGATAACTAGCAGCTAAATTCAATAATGTGTTGGCTTTAATAGCGCCAGCTTCTGTATTGTCCTGGTCCACATACATTCTACCCGTTCTTTTTAATTGAGCAAACAACATGATGTTGTTTGAATAGTTATATGTAGTTGAAAAATTGAAAAGTGTAAGTGGGATATTCGGCAAAAAATTGCCGTTACTAAATAAATTTAGCATATAAGCGCCATTTGCAGAAAAACTTACTTTTGGATTAAAAATATAATAAGCTTCCCACTCAAAACCTGTATGCTCTGTGGAATCAGCGGTGTAATAATCATATTCTCCTTCTTGTTCAATATCTATGTTCTTTAACTGCTCATTTAAGAATTGAATTCTATATCCATTCAGGCGTATTCTGCCTTTAGATAGCTCAAAGTCTAAGCCGAGCTCCAAATCTGTAATTTTTTCAGCGGCAGCTATGACAGGTTGACTAAACATATCATCTGCTTCAATGATTTGATTATCGGCAGGCTCTTTCTGAGAAGTACCCCAATTTACAAAAGCATTTAAAGAATCACCAATTTCCCACAACATACCAAACCGTGGATTAGTAAAACTCCAATCAGCATCTAACTGATAACCAACGGCCCTACCTATCTTATTTTGATCAAGATTCCATTTAATGCTTTGATTTTGAATGTTTGCAAGCAATGTGAAAGGTTGGTTTTCAGGATGCCAAATAAAGTTGACAAATGAAGTTGTTATATTTTTAGTGCCAATGTACTGATAATACCTGTGCCAACTTTTAATATTTTGAGCTAAAGAGGAATTTGAAAAGTTGCTTACCTCTCCAAAATGATCGCCTTCATAAAATCTTAATTCGCCTCCAATATCTATCTTTAAACTATTGTTTGCCCAAGATACAGAAGGTACAAATCCGTAATAATTGTTTTTTATCCATTTTCGTCTTAATAGATCGGTTAAAAGATTTTGCTCCTGAGTATCAGTATATTTATTTTCAATATCTAAGTTATAATTATAAAATGACTGACCTGTCTTTTCAGTCTCATAATAACCTTTGCCAAGTACAAGATAGGATGTGTTCCTTATCTTTATTTTATCGCTTATGCTATAAGAAGTATTCAATGAGTAGATTTGTTGTAAAAAGTCATCGGTGTAGGATTTGTAACCTGCTCTTCTTTTTTGACGATCTTCTATGTCATTAAAATATATACCATCCCACAAAAGATCGGTATTTTCATATCCTACCAGCGCCCTAAACTGATTTATTGCTTTTCCTCTATGTTCCAAACCTAGCGAAAAACCTCTTTGATAAGATTCGTGAAATTGACGATACCCATCTGATTTAATGTCTGAAAGACGCACTGCTAGGCTATAATCATCTCCCAAGTCACTACCAGATCTATAAGACGCTCTTATTTTTTGAGTATTCCAATCTCCAGACCCAATGGTACCAGAAATTTCTCGTTCATCGCTTGCAATTTTAGTATTTACATTAATTGAACCACCAAACGCAGAGGATCCATATAGATTATTTCCAATCCCTCTTTGGATTTGAATATTATCCACATCAGATAGCAAATCGCCATGATCTACCCAATAAACCTGATGACTTTCATTGTCATTTAAAGGAACACCATCAAAAAAAACGGCTATTCTACTTTGATCGAAACCTCTAATTGTTAAATAGGAATATCCAGTGCCATTTCCGCTCTCACTATAAGCCCAAACTCCTGGTTCAGATGATAGAATCATAGGAACATCTTCAGCGCTATATCTCATTTTAATTTCATCAGAAGTTAAATTTGAAAAGGACACAGGGGATACTTTATCAATAGCCCTAGTTGCAACAACATCTATTTCATTAAAAGCGATAGGTTTTTTGTTTAAAAAAACGGACATGTTTATTTCTAATTTTAGCTCAACGCTATCAAAACCTACGTATTTGAAAAGAGCAGTAGAATTTTCTTCAGCCTCTAAAGAAAATTCACCAAATTCATTCGTAGATGTTCCAAAATCTGTTCCAATGATATTAACACCTACCATTGGCTTACCATTGTCTTTATCAATAACTATACCATTGAAATTTTGAGTTTGTGAAATGACTAGGGAATTAGCAATTAAAAAAAATGTAAAAAGAGGATATATTTTCATCATATTTTCCTACGCTGGCGTTATCCAGTTCAGGTTCAAGGGTATATTCTCAGCCGTTAATTCTGGAAATAATAACAGCACCCCACACATAAAATTAAATATTATTTTAATGATTATCAATATTTGTTATTCTATTTTTAATCCTGAAATCNTTTAAAAAAACCAATGCTAACNGTGAGTTAAGATGAAAANAAATAATAANANACCTGAAATAACACTAAAANCNATTTTGCTTGGCATTGTNCTTTCAATGGTNCTTGCAGGGGCTAACGCTTATCTTGGNCTATTTGCAGGAATGACTGTTTCGGCATCTATTCCNGCTGCAGTAATTTCAATGGGCGTTTTNTCGCTATTTAAGAAATCAAATATTCTTGAGAATAATATTGTACAAACAGCTGCNTCAGCAGGNGAATCTTTAGCAGCTGGAGTTATTTTCACAATACCAGCGCTAGTNTTNTTAGGATATTGGGAAAGCTTTGATTACTTAGAAGTAGCTAAAATCGCTGCTATNGGTGGTNTTATTGGAGTNTTATTTACNGTGCCTCTTCGNAGNGCATTGATTATCAATGCTAAACTTAANTACCCAGAAGGAGTTGCTACCGCAGAGGTTCTGCAAGCTGGTGAGAACGCTAGACAGGGAACAAAAGCAACAGATGGTGGGCTAAAATTAATTGGCATTACCGGTCTTTTTGGTGCTTTAATTAAATTGTTTCAATCAGGTTTTGGATTNTGGTCCAGTGATATTGCAGCTGCAAATGTNATTTCAGCTAAAAAAGGTGCCATTTTTGGCATAGGTTCTGATTTATCGCCTGCTTTGATTTCAGTTGGATACATAGTAGGTAGGAATATTGGAATTTTGGTTGTGGGGGGAGGCTTGATATCCTGGGCNGTGGCAATTCCTATATACAGCGCTATTTATGGTTTTGAAGGAGAACCGCTATCTGCAGCATGGGAAATATGGGATAGTAAGATAAGATATCTTGGAGTTGGTGCAATGGTNGTAGGNGGNATTTGGTCTNTTGATAAAACTTTTTAAGCCACTAATTGAAGGTATTAAAGCAAGCTTNAATGCANTAAAAAATAGAGATAGTGGATCTGACATTGCTAAAGAAGAAAATGATATTCCTATAAATTACGTAGGNATTGCACTCTTAGTTCTNNTNATTCCTGTCTTTATGCTTTATCTTGATATTGTTAGTTCTGTTGGTATAGCAGCGCTGTTATCAATTGTTATGATGGTCTTTGGATTTTTATTTTCTGCAGTTGCGGCCTATATGGCTGGTGTAGTTGGATCGTCAAATAACCCTGTTTCAGGCGTTACAATTGCAACGATCCTTTTTGCATCTCTTCTACTATTAGCGCTTTTAGGAACTGGCTCAGGAGTCGGCGCTGCAAGTGCGGTTATGGTTGGAGCTGTTGTGTGCTGTGCTGCCGCTATAGGTGGCGATAATTTGCAAGATTTGAAAGCGGGTAACATTTTAGGCGCTACTCCTTATAAACAACAGATCATGCAAATTATTGGAACTGTTTCTTCTGCGGTAGTTCTAGGGCTTGTTTTAGACATATTGCACACTGCATACACCATCGGATCACCAACTTTATCGGCTCCTCAAGCAACATTGATGAAATCCGTCTCTGATGGAGTTTTTACTGGTAACTTGCCATGGAATTTTGTGTACATTGGAGGCATAATTGCAATTGTATTGATCCTTATTGATCTCAGGCAAGAAAAAATTGGTTCAGATTTTAGAGTACCGGTGTTAGCGGTTGCTGTAGGTATATATTTACCCATCACTTTAACTGTTCCTATATTCATAGGAGGTATGATTAATCATCTTGGGAAAAAAGCGGGTGGCTCTGCAAAATCAGAAAAAAATGGCTTATTAATGTCTTCTGGTTTCATTACAGGAGAAGCATTGTGCGGAATAGGAATTGCCGTTCCGGTTTTCTTGACAGGAGTTAAAGACTGGTGGCCAACATTTTACGAAAAATCTGATATGATAGGTGTTTTTGTATTNATTTCNATANTTTTNTGGTTATACAAAACCGTATCGAATAAAGATTAATTTAAATTAGAGTATTTTTCTTTCTTTTTGATAGTTGCTCTTTTGCTTTGATTCAATTCCATTTTTCTAAGGCGTATCGAGCTTGGAGTGACCTCAACTAATTCATCTTCTGCTATGAACTCCAAGGATTGATCAAGCGAAAGTAGCTTTGGAGGGCGCAAATTTACAGTATGATCGGATCCAGCAGCTCGCATATTGGTTAATTTTTTCTCTTTAGTAATATTAACGTTTAAATCGTCAATTCTATTTCTTTCACCAATTATCATACCATCATAAACCTCAATTCCTACACCNGTNAATAATTCACCTCTATCAGCCATNGCTAAAGATGCATAAGTTGTGACTTTTCCATTTCTATCTGCAACAAGAGCTCCNTTATTTCGCTGAGGGATTTTACCAAACCAAGGAGCAAAACCATCAAAAAGCTTGTTCATTATGCCAGCTCCTTGGGTGTCTGTCATAAATTGCGATCTAAACCCGATCAAGCCTCTTGATGGAATTGAAAATTCAAGATTGACTCGTCCAGTTCCATTGTTTTGCAAATTGGTCATTCTCCCTTTTCTAGAAGATAATTTCTCAGTTACAACTCCAACTTTATCTTCCGGTATATCTAAATAAACCTTTTCCATGGGTTCTAAAATCTTTCCATTTTCTTCTTTTTTTATAACCTGAGGCTTAGATACCATAAATTCATAACCTTCTCTTCTCATGGTTTCTATTAAAATAGCCATTTGCAGCTCGCCTCTACCTTTGACCTCAAAAACCTCAGGTCTTTTTGTTTCGCTGACAGACAATGAAACGTTTAACATCATTTCTTTTTTTAATCTTTCTAGAATATGTCTAGTCGTCAAGAATTTGCCTTCTTTTCCAGCGAAAGGACTATTATTAACATNAAAGAGCATNGAAACTGTTGGNTCATCAACTTTGATTCTTTTCAAAGCCATTGGATTTTCATTATCTGAAATCGTATCTCCTATCGCAACTTTTTCCAATCCTGCAATAGCTATGATATCTCCAGACTCTACTAATTCAACTTTCTTTCGATTTAAACCCTCAAAGGTATACAAAGTTGAAAATTTTATATTATGTTCAATATCATTTTTCCTGCAGATTGCATACGAACTGTTCATATTTATGTTACCGCTGTTTAAACGGCCTACAGCTATTTGCCCAACGTATGGATCATAATCTAAATTGGTTACTAAAAATTGTGTAAGGCCATCATCTTTTGCTTTGGGACCTTTAAATGTTTTGAGGATAATATTTAACAAGGGTTTAAGATCAGTCGATTCATCGCCAACTTTATTATACGCAATGCCGGCTTTGGCATTGGTGTAGATAATTGGAAATTCGATTTGATCTTCATTTGCATCTAGATCAATGAATAAATCGTAAACTTCATCTATNACTTCATCAATTCTCGAGTCTGGACGATCAACCTTATTTATCACTAAAATAATTGATAGATTAAGTTCAAGAGCTTTTTTGAGAACAAAGCGTGTTTGTGGCAATGGCCCCTCACTTGAATCAACTAACAACAAAACTCCATCAACTAAATTTAAACTTCTTTCAACTTCTCCTCCGAAGTCAGCATGCCCAGGCGTGTCCATGATGTTAATTTTTACATTTTCATAAAAAATGGAAGTGTTTTTAGCAGCTATAGTAATCCCTCGCTCTTTTTCAAGGTCCATTGAATCCATAACCCTATCTATTACTTCTTCATGAGCTTTAAACGTTCCACTTTGCAACATTAATCCATTAACTAATGTAGTTTTACCATGATCAACATGAGCTATGATAGCTATGTTTCTAAAATTTTCTTTTCTCATTATTTCTTATTGATTTATTACGGCAATTTTTTCAAAGGTGAATTTACCTTTATTATCAAATATCTTTACCAAATAAATTCCTGTTTTAACCAATCTTTTTTGAGTGTCTCTTCCGTCCCAATAAGCCTGATATCCAGAAATATTTTCAGATGATATTTGATTTATGACTTTTCCGTTCAATGTCATTATTATAATTTTGCTATTGTCCCTCAAGCCATCAATTGTCATGCGTTTATTTGAGGGAATCTTAAAGGGGCTTGGAAAGATATCAATTGTACTATAGGATGCTATAGGCTTTGCAAAAGGGATTTTTAAGACAGTTATCCCTTTATTGGTTGCTATATATGCAAGACCATTAGAATCATCAAAAGAAACCCCATTGACATTATCTGATAATAAATTGCTGTTCGAGGTATTAATTCCCTCACTACTTGGCCAAAATTCTCCAAATTCATTGATTACAAAAACTCCATTACCATCAGTTGTGATCCAAATATTGCCTCTCGGATCAAATTCAATTTTTGATTTATTATTGAATTGAACATTTGTCAAAAAAGGAGATAAGTCTCCATTAGCTTTAATTGGGCCAGTGGATATAATTGGATTATCGTTATTTACTTTTAAATCTTTGTAAATCAGTCCATAGTTTGTCAAAATCCATAATCTATTTTTGGGAGAAACATTTATATCAAAAGGCTCCCTTAAAAATTGAAGATAGATTGGTATTTCTACCCATTTCTCATTCTGTGGGTCAAAAGCTGAATTAGCATAACTATAGACTATTAATGAATTTAATGTAGCAATCCAAAGGCGGTTATAGTTGTCAATAGCAATAGCATTTGAACCTTCAATATTATACCCACCTGTATCATTAATTGATAATATTCTATTTTCATTTAAAATTTGAATTGAACCTTGATCAGCACCATCGTTTAAAATCCAAAGATTATTATTTCTGTCCTTAAAAATATCCTTAGTATTGTGAACTGAGCTAGTTAAAGTAGTTTTATAAGTATTAAACGAAGTTTCAGGAAATTGCAAGTTGAAGGAAATAATACCAGCTTGATCTGATTGAATAAGACCTATATAAACCTTATCTTCAATTATCGCAACTGATGAAATATCATTTTCCAAATTAATATCAATATTATATAAATTTAGATTACTGGAGATATTTTTTGGATTAGAAACTTTTTTTAAATTTTTCCACCCAGAAACAGAAACACCATCTTTACTAGCAATAACTAGATCGCCATTTTCGCTAATATCGATTTTTGAAGGACTTGATACAATTGGTTGATTATTTGAGATGTGCTCAAAATTATTGGATGCAAGTTTTGCTAAACCAATATTACTTCCAATCCAAATTATATTATCAATATTTATGAATACGTTAAATCCAAAAAAACTATCAGTAAAATTTTTTTCATATTTAGCATCAATGATTGTAAATATAGTACTATCGGTTATTCCGTATATTGATTTATACAAATTGTCGATATGTAAATCTTTTATTTCGGATATAAAATTTTCATTTTCTATTAAAATCGTAGAATTGTTTGAA
Source organism: bacterium TMED144 (assembly GCA_002170005.2). Lineage (GTDB taxonomy): Bacteria > Fidelibacterota > Marinisomatia > Marinisomatales > TCS55 > TMED144. The sequence continues at coordinate 123,370 of NHGT02000011.1, forward strand.
AAGGACGCTAGAATTAATTTTTGATTCGTTTGAATTATCATTGTTGTATCATTAACATAAAGAGATTTAATATTTTCATTTATATCTGGAAAAGGATCTTGCCAAAACATGGGATGTGACACTGAGGGATTTCCGGCGATCATAGCATTGCCAAGGTTTAAAAAAATTCTACTCCCATATATATCAATATCACTAATGATATTTGATTCTTTTATTTCATAAAAATCACGATAATAAATTTTTTCATCCACCTGCAAAAATTCCATTAACCCCCAAACATCATTCTTTTTAACAGCAGAATAAATAATTCCATTGAAATCAACAAAACCACTTACACTTTGAATACCAAGATTGAACAAAGCAATTGATCTTTCATTTTCTAAATCCCAAACCTGAATTTTATTTTGAAAACCAATCCAAAGTAGATTTTTTGGGTCAATAAATAATTTTTTAATTTCAACATCTCCTAAACCTTGATCATTTGTATAAGTTGAGAATTTATTAGTGCCAATATCATATATACTCAACCCCCCGCTCGTTCCTAAAATCAAACTAGATTCATTTTGAACTAAATCTAATATTTCAAGCGAGGATGTAATTGATTTGGTGTCATTAATTCTAACCTGTGAAAATCCACAGCATACAATCAAAATAGATATTGAAAACTTTATTAAAATTTTATTGGAGTTGGTATAAAACATAAAATGAAGATTATAATGCAAATGTATCCAATAAATTGATTTTGTTTGGATAAAGGAACTTTAATATCATGAATAGGCGGATGTTTAGTCGTTCTCATCACTAAAATTATTAATATACTCCAAATTAACCAATTTAGAGAAAGAAAGCTCAAAGAGATGGTGGCTATTAAAGCAATCTTAGCAATCAGATCATGCGACTCTCCAAGCATTGCGTATGCAATATGGCCTCCATCAAGTTGCCCAATTGGTAGCAAATTAAGCATCGTTACTAACAAACCTATCCATCCTGCAAATGCAATTGGATGCAATAAAATATCTTGCGAGGGTGATAAATCAGAGTAAAAGATAAAAACCAAACCTTTCATCAGCAAAGAATCTCCAAGGGTCAGACCACCGCTAACATCTATTTTTTCAACTATGCTTGATAGCGGCAGTCCCACTAAGAGGGCAAAGAAAGCAATGATAAAACCTGCAATTGGTCCAGATGCGCCAATCTGTAAAAGTGCATCTTTTCGATAAATTGGAGATAAAATTTTTATAAATGCCCCAAAAGTACCAATCATTACAATGAATGGAGGAGCTGGAATAAAATATGGCAATGTTGCTTGAACGTTATGTTTCTTGGCATAAAAAAAATGACCAAATTCATGAAATGTTAATATCAACATTAAAGTTAATGAAAATGGAAAACCTCTCCATATATCAGATGGATTAACTAACAAATTTGCCCCTGCCATAATTGATCCTGAAATAAGAGTTGTGAAAAAGGTTAAAACAAAGAGGATAATATTGATTCTGGGTATGTTCAAAAGAAATTTAGGAGGTTCATGATATGAATTATCTTTGCTGTTTGCTTTGTTTGTCTTTGAGCAAATTTCTCATGCCAGCTTCTTCCATATCTAAAATTAAATTGTTTATCCAAAGCTTAGTTTGATATATGTATTGGTCAACTATTCTTTTAGGGGCCTGTTCTACTTGCATATGAACAATGATTAAAGCTGATATGACCGGCACATAATCCATAAGTGGATCTTGATAAAATCTGTCAATTTGTCGAATCGTTTCTTTTGGGGTCATATAATCCACTCTATCAGCATAAAGTGAATCAGCAAAAGATTGATTTTCTCCCCAAGCTTTTAGATAGTAATACAACCTACCATCAAGCAATCCATTGATATAAGCAGACTTAATTCTATAAATCGATTCTGGGTTACTTGCAGATCTTTTTGAAATAAATTTCCAATCTGTTCCATCCCATAAGAGTTTATTATCTCGCTCTATAACTTGGGATAGAGATTGAGAAATAAATAGTAAAAAGATAATATATTTCATTTAATCAATATTGTTTTTATGTTNACAAATTCCAATATACCATATCTAGATAACTCATTTCCATAACCTGAATTTCTTATTCCACCAAATGGCAATCTGGGATCAGACTTTACAAAGTCATTAACAAAGGCTGCACCTGAACTTATTTCATTTCTTGCAATTCGNTCNCCCTTTTCAATATTTTTTGTAAATATTGCTGAACCCAAACCATAAGCAGATTGATTAGCTAAGCTAATAGCTTCCTTTTCATTATCAGCAGTAATAATTGATGATACAGGGCCAAATAATTCGTCGTCAAATGCGGGCATTCCTGGTCTTACATTATCTAATAAAACAACTGGATGAAAAGCACTTAATTCATTTAAATTGGGAAAATCGCTTTGAAATACTTTCTTGGCGCCAAGATTTACACTTTCATTTAATTGCTTAACAATAGCTTTCTTTGCTTTGAGACTGACCATTGGACCAACCGTTGTTGATAAATCAAATGGATCACCAACTATTTCTTTTTTTAATAGTTCAACTACTTTTGATTCAAATTCACTCTTTATTGATTTTTCTACTATGAATCTTTTTGCTGCTATACAACTTTGACCTGAATTCAACAGTCTCCCCGCGACACATGATTTTGCAGCATTATCCAAATCTGCATCCTCCAGTATGATATATGGATCATTACCTCCGAGCTCTAAAACTGATTTTTTAATAGCTTGACCTGCCTGGCCAGCTATTCGCCTGCCCCCTTTTGTGCTTCCAGTAAATGAAATGCCTTTTATAAGTTTGTTTTTTATCAGTGATGAAACCTGATCATGAGTTATGATGATATTGTTATAACAATTATTTGGCAAACTAGATTCTTCAAAAATTTGTTGAATTGCCTTGGCGCATCCTAAAACATTTGGTGCATGTTTTAATAGGATTGTATTTCCCGCAATCATTGTAGGGACAACAAATCTAAAAACTTGCCAAAAAGGGAAATTCCATGGCATTATTCCTAGTATTATTCCAAGCGGCTGAAAAGTTGCATAGCTTTTTGACGCTTCTGTTTTTATTATATCATCCTTTAAAAACAATGTAGCATTACTAGCATAATACTTACAAAGCAATGCGCATTTTTCAATCTCAGCTTTTCCTTGTATGATAGGTTTTCCCATCTCAATAGCTAAAAGCTCAGATAATTTATTTTTCTTCAGCTCGATGATTTCAGCTATTTCAAGGAAATATTTTGACCTTTCATAGACACTTTCTCTTTTCCAGGAAACAAATCTTTGATAAGCATTTAATAAAATTTTATGTAATTCATCCTCATTAAAAGCAAGATATTCTTTGATNATTTTTCCATTTGTTGGATTTATAGATTCAAAATAATTCATTTAGTAATTGATTTTTCTAATACCTATGTATATCAAGTAAGCAATACAAAAATGCANCAAAGCCACTAATTGACCAGTTAAAATATACCATGGCCATGGACCCATATAATCCAAGAGACTGCCAGCTGGCGGCTTGCTCATTATCCAAAAATAATTTGCATCAAATAAAATATTATAGATAAACGCTATTACCAAAAAGACATTTATTCCAATATAGGCATTTCTTAAGCCAATTAATGTTGGCTTAAATTTCATTACAACAATGGAATAAATCATTGCAACCACAAATAGATGATGACCCGCAAAATATCGAAAATAATGAAAATGAGGAAAGTCTTCTACTATATCTGGAGATACTAATCCTTGAAACATTCCTGATAATCCCCAGAAGTAAAGTAGCTGAAATATAAATTCATTTTTNCNGAACGTTACGAACAATATTAATAAATTTGCAAATCTACACAAATGCAAAGGTAAGTGAATAGTAAAATCAAAGGAACCAGCTAGAATTTCTAGCATAATCCAAAAGGGATAATTTACGAAAATTATAATTCCTAATATTTTAGAAATTATTTCCTGTATATTTTTTGATAAATAGTTTTTGCTTATAAGCGGAAGAAATATAACCAAGATTATGAAAAATAAAATAGATACAATATGNGAAAAATTAAAAAGCTCAAATTTGTCATATGTATTTAAATAATCAGCAATTTGATACATCAAATAAAGTTTTAATAATTATTCATTATTGCTTTTGGTTCCAAGTTTTTGCAGATGGAACGAGGCGCCAAATAACATTATACAGCCTAAAATAAAATACTGATTAAAAGTATTGCTATCCTTTGGTTTGGGGAAGTATTGTTCTAAAAAAGACAGATAACTTATCCAAATAAAACTATCATTTCTTACTGAAAACCAACTATATATAAAAGTTAGCAGCGAGAGCACAATTAATGCTATAATAAGAATTATTCTTGATTTGTCATCCATAATTATTTCTTGGTGGCGGGTTTCTTGGTGGCGGGTTTCTTGGTGGCGGGTTTCTTGGTGGCGGGTTTCTTGGTGGCGGGTTTCTTAATAGTTGCCTTGCTTAAATCTCTCAGCCTCTGCTTATTTTTTCTATGTTTAATTGCTACTTTCTTCTTTTTTTTATTCATTTCTTTTCCTTTTTATGTTTAGCGGGAACGCCTGGGAATTGAACCCAGCTCTTGCCTATAAAGCAAGACAGCGGTTTTGAAGACCGTGAGGGGCACCAGCCACCCAATCATTCCCAAACTTTCTANTCTGGATTATTGATAATACGATAATCAATCCCAAACTTGTTTTTAATACTTTTTCCAATGTTATTTGCTGAATTTTTAGACTCAAACCTAACGATTCTTACAGCATGTAATCTATTTCCATTTGAATACACAGGATGAATTTCAGCATCATATCCGTTATTTTGAAATTGATTTTTTAATCTGTTTGCATTTTCATATCGTCCAAAAGCACCAATTTGTATAACCCAAGGTTTTGTAAGTTCAATTGATTGAATTTTATTCCTCGATTCTTTGATTGATTTAATTCTACTGCTAATTCTATTTGGATCAAGCTTAATCAATCTTGCTTCTCTGGGAGAATTATCGAAACTAAAGCCATATTTTTCATAATTTAAATTTGGATAAATATCTTTAAAATAGGCTAAAATAACTTTTGATGAATCATCTTCTCCAGTTGCATTATAAGAATTAACCATCAAATCTATTGCTCTTTGATGATTACTGCCTTTTGGATACATNAGTACAGATTTTTTAAGTTGCTGGCTCGCCTGCGAATACAATCCTCTTGAAAAAAAATATTCACCTATTTTAACTGAAGACAAATAAGCAAATTCAGAATTAGGATAATTATTTATCAATCTTTGATACTGAGCAACTGATTCATCACCACTTATATTTATTAATGCCTCTAAATAGTAAACTCCGGCATCGTTNGGATATCTTGATAATAAATTTGGTAAACTTTCTCTTACTTCTTGAATTTCTCCTTTTTCGACTAAAGTCAAATACAGAGGTATATTTTGAGCGAAAATAAAATTTAAAAAAATTAGTAAAATATAGATAGATTTCATTTTTCTAATTCATTCTCTATGATTTTTTCTAAATCTTTATTTAATTCTAAATTGCCAGACTTTATTACTTTTAATTTAAGATATATTAAATTAGCTAAAGTTGAATTTTGATTCTTCTTTAAATACTCCTTTATAATTGTCAAAGCTTCATCAAAATTTCCTTTCTGCTCATAAAAATTTATTAATTTTAAATTTGCGTGTAAATCTTCTGGATTAATATCAATAATTTTTTTAAAAAAAACTTCAACTTCATCAAACCTATTAGTTTCAAAAAATGTGTTAATTAGAGAATTGTATATTAAATATTTATCGGGATCATTTGAATTCGCATATTTCATCCAATGTTCAATAGCTTTAGTTTTATCCATTTTTTTATGGAAATAATTGCCCAAAAACAAGTCCGACAATCTATTTAGAGAGTCAATCTTTTTGGATTTATCAAACAGTTTTGTGGCTTCATTTAGGAAATTTCCTTCTAGAAGTTTTTTCCCTTCAAATGTCATATATTTNGAAATTTTAATTTTATAATCGATTGCACCATTACTTAACTTGTCTATTATTTTGCATATTTTGATTGCACTAATCCAATTTTCATTCTTTTCATAAATATTCAAAAGAAATTTATTAGCCCAAAGATTTTTCTTATCAAATTTTAATACCAGATTTGCTTCTGCCTCTGCTTTTTTAAAATCTTTGATTTCTATGAAATCTANAGCAAGAGCTCTGTGTATTTCTTTTAGCATTGAGCTATCTAAGTTTGGCCTTACGGTCAAAGATTGATGTATTTTTATTGCACCTAAATAATTGCCTTCAGATCTTAAGATATTGCCAATTTGAATATAGGCATATATATGATCGGTATTATCTGTAACTACTTTNCGAAGAAGTTTTAATGCTTTTTGATCTTGACCATCAAAAATTGCATTTAGAGCTAGAATATATAAGTTATCGGGTGATTTTTTTTTTCTAAAATTAAAAAACAATGTACAAAACTAGACTAGTAAAGATTCAATTATTTTCATCGTTATNATAAATGTTTTCTTCAATTGATACATTTCTTAAGTCATTTAATTCATCTGATAATTTTTTATTTTTATTTTTTAATAATCTTATTTCGGATTTACCAGATATAATTATAGCAACCGCTGCAGCATAACCAAATAATATACCAACCCCCAATGATCCAAGCATAACTACTGAAACTGGCGCATTTGGGAATTCAACAAATATCAAATCAACAGTTACTAATCTTGTATTTTGTAAAAGAAAATATAGAACCATAATCACAACCAAAAGGCCAATAAAAATCTTAACTAATTTCATTAAGCAATCTCCATTTCTTGAGATGTAACAATGTCACCTTGTAACGATATTCCGCTTGTTTGATTAATTTTTACATTTACAATATCACCAACATGCGAATACTTTTTATCGAAGGCAACCCATTTGTTTGATTCTGTTCTACCAGTCCATTTTAATTCAGATTTTTTGCTTTCCTTCTCAATTAGAACACTTTCAATATTGCCAATTATCTTCTTATTGTTATACATAGAATGTATTTTTTGCAAATCGATAACTTTTTGCAATCTTAGTTGTTTTTCAGGTTCGTTTATATTGTCAGTGTAATTTGCAGCTTTTGTTCCCGGTCTAGATGAATATTTAAATGTAAAAGCAGAGTCAAACTTCACTTCTTCCATTAGTGAAATTGTATCTTGAAAATCCTGATCTGTCTCTCCAGGAAAACCTACTATTATATCTGTTGATACACCCACATTTTTTAATTTTTCTTTAATAGAATGATATAAATCAATAAATCTTTCACGAGAATAGGTCCTATTCATTCTTTCTAAAATTCTATTGCTTCCAGACTGCAATGGCAAGTGTACGTAGTTACATATATTTTCATGATCATTCATTACNTTAATTACCTCTTCTGACATATCTTGAGGATGAGGTGATGTATATCTTATTCTTTTCAAACCCTTAATTTGAGCAATTGACCCCAATAAATCATGAAATCCAATATTTTCAAATTTGTAAGAATTAACATTTTGCCCTAATAAGGTTATTTCTTTGTAGCCGTTATCTACAGCATCGATCGCTTCATTTAAAATACTATCTAGACTTCTTGACCTTTCTCTTCCTCTTGTGAAGGGAACTATACAAAAAGTGCAAAACTTATCACAGCCTCTCATAATCGGTATCCAGGCATTTATACCTTTATTTCTTGAGGGTAAGATATCACTGTACACTTCATATCTAGAAAGATTTGTATCAATAGACCTTGATTTTTCTTTTTTTCTGTCTTGAATTAGATCAATAATTTTTCTGTATGAGTCAGGACCTAATACAATATCAACATAAGTTTTGTTTTGCAAAATGCTATCTTTTAAATTCTGAGCCATACAGCCCAAAACTCCAATAATTATTTCGGGCTTATTTTTTTTCAGTTTATTGTAAAAACCCAATCTTGAATGAACTTTGTCCTCAGCATGTTCTCTAATTGCGCAGGTATTTACAAAGATAATATCAGCATTTAAAATATTTTTTGAGGGTTTTAAACCCTCTTTGATCAACATGCCGCTTATCAATTCTGAATCTGCTACATTCATTTGACAGCCATATGTTTCTATAAAAAAAGACTCATACATATTAATTAAATATAAAAAAAAGAGTAGCGCTATAAAAAGCGTTACTTGAGAGTGCCTGAGAAAAAATAATCCATGGGGTTTTGAGGTGCTCCGTATTTATGAACCTCATAATGTAGGTGTGGACCAGATGATCTACCGGAGTTTCCAGATTCTGCAACTAAATCACCTCTTTTAATTTTTGATCCCGGCTTAACAATTATTCGTGATAAATGAGCATAAACAGTCCTGTAGCCATTGCCATGATCGANCTTAAGAACTTTTCCCCACCCGCCTTGACGACCGACAAATTTTACTTTCCCATCAGCAGGAGCGTAAACTTTAGTTCCAATGTTCACAGCAATATCTAGACCATGATGAAACCTAACTTTGCCATCGAAGGGGTCTTCTCTGTATCCAAAGTTTGAATTGACATAACCAGATTGCACAGGCAAAATTGAGGGTGTTGTTTTAAGATTATCTGAATGTTCTTTTACTAGATCGTACAGGCTAGAGTAACTGTTTAATTCGAGCTTAACTTTTCTAGACATGTTGTTTACATCAAGTTCTATTTCAGAAATTCTTTGCAAAAGATCATTAGGGATATTATTATAACTAGAATTTCCAATTATAGTACCACCACCAACACCTAATTTTCTTATATCATTATCAATTTGTGGGAGACCTGCATATGTTCTGATTGCTTTGTCTTTATCTTCAATGCNTGTCATTTCTGTAGTTAATTCATCCAATTCTTTTTCTAAGCTGAAAATAGTATTAGTCAAATTTTCATAGTTTGATCTGAGACTGGAAATTTTATTTTTGTAAATCAAATTGGATAATAAGTTAGCTGACAAGAAAAGAACAGATGACAAAAAAACGACTGATAGCATGAAAAATACTAAAACTTTTTTCTTACTAAAATGATACTGCTTTATACCTGAATCTTTTTCAGAGACAAATATGTAGTTGTGATATTTATTGCTATTTTTTTTCTGGTAAAACATATTTAAATGAAAATCGAGCGAAAATTAACACTAGTTCTAATAATATGCTATTATAATATCAATCTTCTTTTTTAGAGGATTTGACTTTGGATTTCGATTCATCATTTAATATTAAATCATCTTTTGTACTATCGGTCTCATCGTCTTGAATATCTAAATTTTCATCAAATGACTTTGTAATNTTTAAATCATTTTCTTCTTCGTCGTCGATGTTGAAATTAAATTCACTTTTGATGTTTTCTATTTCCAACTCTTTTGAAGAAACCTGACTTTGTAAATCCTCAATTTTTTCTAAGTAATTGAGAAATTCATTATTACCAGCAAAATTCACGATATTGGANTCACTTGCTTGAGAATAAACGAATTTTCCAAATAAATAGGTTTTTTTTCTAATTTCGCGTTGAATATTATGAATATCTAATTTGATTTTACTAAGTTTTGTAAGTTCCTCAGTTTTAGCAACAGCGACCTTACTAACTTCTTCTGCCTTTTCTACTGCAGCAGAACTCCATACTTTAACATTGCTTTTTAAATCATCCCAAATTTTTGCCATTTAAATCTCTTTTTTGTAATAATTAGTACAAAAACTTAATTATTATTTTTTACCTAACAAACTATTAGAAAAATAAAAAATCAAACTGCTAATNATTAATGAATTTAATTCTAAGGCGACATTATTATCTCTTATNCCCCAAACTAAACCTGAAAATAAAATAACNAGTGATAAAATCTGAAGGCTTCTAAGAAGAATATATCTCATATTTCTGTTTTATCTTTTTCAAAGAAACAAGATCCCTCAGATTCCATTTGTATGCATTTTCGAGAATTGAAAGAGGTTCTAAAGCATTAGAGAACCTCATAGCAATTTTAAACATTTGCTCATCATTTAATCTTTCATATAACTTTCTATTTAAAAAAGATAATCTCATTTTTTTTCTCAGCAGTTTAAGATCTGAAGATGCTGAAACCTTAAAACCTGAAATCATTTTTGAAGCAGCAACTCCTGATAACATTGAAAATCTCATTCCAAAACCAAAAAGCAAATCTTGAAAACCTCCAACTTCACCCACAAAGTAGGGATGAGAAAGTTTTGTTTTTCTATAATNAAAACTGCCTTTTCCTCCAAAGTATTTCATTTTTTCAAATTGTATATTTCTCCCTGCAAAATAATTAATACACCTGCGAAGAGGACTTTTGTNTTTAATTTTATTTTTTTTAAATACTGTTGCAACAGTGCCTTCGCCATTAACGATTAGCATATAAGCGTAACCTTTAGGCGCAAATGAGCTTCCAAGCAATAAATGTGATTGATTTTTAGCATTTGTCTCAAAGTTTATTCCATTTACATATGCCGCAGCTTTATTTGATCCAGTTGCATATATATCAATGTGATCAGTTTTTTTTGAATCAAATACAAATNTCACATTATTTTTGAGACATTGTTTATAAAGCTGATAATCGATGCATTCTTTTGTAGAGCCTCTTTTTACAAGGTTAAAAAATGGTAGATTATTCTTAATTAAAATAGGNGAAGCTGAATCTGTATGGACGTAAAATTCATCCACTGGATATTTGATTATCTTTTTATCATTAAAACCTATTTTTTTTATAAAATCTGATACATTTTCTGAAAAAATCCAATTTTCTATCCCTTCCAAATCACCATCTCTGGAGCCGCCAATAAAACTACATTTCTCATAAACTGTAGCCTTATAACCAGCTTGTGAAAGAAAATTTGCAGCTGACATTCCTGCAATTCCCGCTCCTAGGATTTTTACAAGTTTCATAAATTAGCAATTCAATAATTGAATAGACTGAACTTCATCCAATGAATTTATTTTATCAATAACTTGTTGTGAAGGAATTGAATCAAGCCTAACAACGCTAAATGCTAGCTCGCTAGACTTTTTCTTGCTTAAAAGAAACTCTTTTATATTTATTTTTGAGTCACCCAAAATTGTACCTATCTTTCCAATTACTCCAGGTTTGTCAATGTTTTTAATAAAAAACATTATACCATTTGGTACAATATCTAACTCATAGTCAAACAAATTAACTAACCTTGATCTATTTCCTTGGAACAAGCTAGCACATATTTTTACATCGTCATCATCTGATTTAACTACAGTTTTAATCATATTTTCATACGAAATATTTTGATTGCTCAAGCTGTATGTAACATTAATATTGTTTTCTTTTAGTAGAGTCTCTGCATTTATGTAATTCACTCTATCGGGATTTCTATGTGATAAAATTCCTTTAACAAAGGCTAACATTATTGTTTTGGATTCTTTAATATTTCCATATAATTCAATAATTATGGATTTAATGGCTTTTGGATTTAATTGCGATTGGATAACGCCTAATTTCTCCGATAATTTTAAAAAATATTTTATTTCATTAAATTTTTCGAAGTCTGCAATAGGAAAGTTTAAAGCATTAGATATTTTATCATTTAATAAATAATCGATAACTTGCTTGCAAATTGCTGTGCTTACCCCTTTTTTAGCTTCTTCAGTAGAAGCTCCTAGGTGTGGTGTTAAAATAATATTGGGTGCATTAATTAACGGATTATTTCTTTCAATGGGTTCTTTTGAAAATACGTCAATAGCAGCTCCTGNAATTTTATTTTTTTTNAGAGCTTCTGCTAAATCTTTTTCATTTATAATCCCGCCTCTTGCTACATTAATAATTCTGACATTAGACTTCATTAAACTAAAGCTTTCTTTATTAATTAAATTTCTGGTGTAATCATTTAATGGAACATGCGTACTTATAAAGTCAGAATTAGAAAAAAGATCATCAAGCGGGACCAAAACTACATTTTCACGTTCTATTATCTCTTTNTTTACATAAGGATCATATGCAAGTATTTTCATCTCAAAGGATAAACATCTTTTCATAAGCTCTCTTCCAATCTTACCCATCCCTATAATACCGATTGTTTTAGATCTTAGCTCAGTACCAATAAGTTCATTTCTATTCCAATTACCATTTTTAATAGATTGATCGCCAAGTGAAATATTTCTTGACAAAGTCAACATTAATGCAATTGTATGTTCGCACGCGGAAGTTGTATTAACATCTGGTGTATTTGTGACAACAATTCCTCTTTTTGTTGCATATTCAATATCAATATTATCAACACCAACTCCTGCTCTGCCGATGATCTTGAGTTCTTGCGCTCTATCTATGGCTTTTTGGTTAATAGTTGTTCCACTTCTAATTAGCCAAGCATCAGCATCACTGGATAATGATATTTTTTTTTCTAATGATGAATTTGTACCATCAATGACTTCAAAATTAGCATTTTTCAGCAATGTAATTCCTTCACTATGGAGCGGATCGGTGAATAATATTTTCAATATTTACTTTTTTTGACTTCTGATAAGATTTAAGGCAGATCCGTTTTTGAACCACTCTATCTGAATATCGTTATATGTGTGATTGCAATTAATTTTATCAATCCTACCATTNGCATGACTCACAACTAGTGTTAAACTATTTCCAGGAGATAAATTAATTAAATCTTCAAATTCAAAGGTATCATCCTCCATTATGAGATCAAAATCGTTTTTATTCGAAAAGGTCAATGCCAACATGCCTTGTTTTTTAAGATTTGTTTCATGTATTCTAGCAAAAGACTTTACTAAAATAACTTTAACACCCAGATGTCGAGGCTCCATAGCTGCATGCTCTCTTGAGGAGCCCTCACCATAATTTTCTTCACCCACAACAATAGTCCCAATGCCATTGAAAAGGTAATCTCTTTGAATGTCAGGAACGGAACCGTACTCGCCCGTTAATTGATTTTTAACATTATCGGCTTTATTGTTAAAAAAATTGATTGCGCCTGTTAGCATATTATTTGAAATATTATTTAAATGACCTCTATACTTTAACCATGGACCAGCCATAGAAATATGATCAGTAGTACATTTTCCTTTCACTTTAATTAAAAGTTTTAAATTTTTAAAATTCTTACCATCCCAANTATTAAATGGCTCCAAAAGCTGCAATCTTTCAGAATTAGGGTCAACCTTAACTTCAATGTGAGAACTATCAACTGACGGACTTATATAGCCCAAGTCCTCTACTTGAAATCCTTTTTTAGGCAAACTACTTCCTTCAGGAATAGATAATTTAATTTTATCATTGTTCTCGTTATAAAGTAAATCTTCAAGAGGATTAAAAGTTAAATCTCCTGCTATGGCAAGAGCTGTAACGACCTCAGGAGAAGCGACAAAAGCATGAGTGTTAGGATTCCCATCTGCTCTTTTTGCAAAGTTTCTATTGAATGAATGAACAATNGTATTTTTTTCATTCTTTTCAGCTCCACTTCTAGACCACTGACCTATGCATGGGCCGCAAGCATTTGCAAAAACTTTTGCGCCCAAACTTTCAAACATCTTTATCATTCCATCTCTTTCTATAGTAAATCTTACCTGCTCTGAACCAGGAGTTATGGTAAATTCAGACTTGGTTTTCAGCCCTTTTTCTGATGCTTGTTTAGCTATTGATGATGCTCTTGAAATGTCCTCATAAGAAGAGTTAGTGCATGAACCAATTAGACCAACATCGATTTTTGTAGGCCAATTATTTTTTTTAGCGACCTCTTTCATTTGTGAGATTGGAGTTGCAATGTCAGGAGAAAATGGGCCATTTATGTGTGGCTCTAATACTGAAAGATCGATAGTAATCACTTTATCATAGTATTTTTTAGGGTTATCTAAAACTTCATTATCAGCTTTTAAGTGTTCTTTATGATAATTGGCCAAATCTGCAACTTTATCTCTTCCAGTCGCAATCAAGTATTCTTCCATTTTTTCATCGTATCCAAATATAGAAGTTGTTGCTCCAATTTCAGCTCCCATATTGCAAATTGTTCCTTTCCCAGTGCAGGATATAGCGTCAGCACCGCTACCAAAATATTCTATAATATACCCTGTCCCTCCTTTGGCTGAAACAATCCCCGCTAATTTTAAGATCACATCTTTAGGAGATGTCCAACCATTTAAANCACCTTTTAATTCTACTCCTACGATTTTCGGAAATTTGAGCTCCCAGGGTATTCCAGTCATAGCATCTACAGCATCGGCGCCCCCCACTCCAATAGCAATCATGCCAAGACCACCAGCGTTAACAGTGTGGCTATCTGTTCCAATCATCATTCCGCCTGGAAAAGCATAATTTTCAAGAAGAACTTGATGGATTATGCCAGCTCCAGGCTTCCAAAATCCAATTCCGTACTTGCTTGAGACAGATTGTAAAAAGCTAAAAACTTCATCATTGTTTTTTTTCGAGCTTAATAGATCTTGCCCTGCATTTATTTTTGCTTGAATAAGATGATCGCAATGAACGGTAGATGGAACAGCAACATTTTCCTTACCCGCCATCATAAACTGAAGTAATGCCATCTGCGCTGTTGCGTCTTGCATCGCTACTCTATCAGGAGAAAAATTTGCGTAGGACGACCCTCTATCAAATTTTGTTAATTTAGAAAAATCGCATAAATGAGCATAAAGTATTTTCTCAGATAATGTTAAGGGGCGATCTACTGCCTTGCGTAAATCTTTAATTTTAACTGGAAGATTTTTGTANAAATTTTTAATGATATTTAAATCAAACAATTTTGTTCCTTGGTTTGAATATTTTAGAATATTTAATAACATAAATCTAATAAAAATTCTTAATTCTATTCAATTTGTAAGAATAAAAAAAAAAAAATAAATAATTTCATTTTTAGACATGTTAAAAAAATACTTTTTCATTATTATTTTGATCTTTTCAAATGATTCATTTGCTCAAACCGAATGGAAGATAAATAAATCAGATATTGATGAAATGATAATTGAATTTTCTACAAATATCATAGAAAACTATGATTACGTGCCAGTTCACATTGTCATAGGCATACCAAATAATATACTGCCTCAACTTGAAATAATCAATTTAGACAAAATTTCTACCACTGAATCAAAAATAGAAAAAATATTAAGGACCGAGTGGATCAATAAGCAAAAAATTAATGGTCTTTATACTGCCACATTGAGATATAATCCACAAATAGAAAAAAACATAGTTTCATTAAAGACATTGATAAAAGTAAAGTTCAGTAANGTCAAGCCCATAAATACCCTTGAACCAAAAAAAATACATCACGAAATTTTAAAAAATAACATTGAAAACTGGGATGTTGCTCAAAATTGGATTAATAAAAATAAAATTAAAACAATTAAGAATGAAAATAATTATCCTTCTGGAATATGGATAAAATTTTATGTTTACCAAGATGGAATGAAAAAAATAAACGGTCAAGACTTAAATTCAATTCTTGAGGGAGAAATAGATTTTGACCCTAGGTCTATTATGGTTTTTACCTCCTCTTCTAGGGGTCGATCGCTAACGGAAAAAATTACCAATGACCCTTACAACATAGAAACACATTCTCAAAACCTAATAGAANTACCAATAAATATTATGGGAGAATCTGATGGAAATTTATCTAATNGTGATTATTTAAATTTTTATGCAAATGGTCCTAGTGGATATGATATTGAAGGGAAAGATCTGNANTGGAATCAAAATCTTTATTTCAATAAAACAACATATTGGCTGTTAATACCTGATGACTCTTCATTGAGAGGCAAAAGAATACAAACTGTTAGTAAGTCCCCACCATCAAATTTTATCATTACCTATGGACAAAGTAATTTGAGAAATGAAATTGATATCATAAATCCAAATTCATCGGGTCTTTTGTGGGGAGAAAAATTTTTACAAAATGAAATGGTAGAATTAAAAGAAGTCTCAATCGAGAACCCCTTTGCAATATTTAATTCCGTGTTCAAAATTGGCTTGATAGGGAGCGAAACTAATAAAACACCATTTGGAAATACAAATCATAAAATAGCATTTGAAATCAATAATAATAACCTTGGTCAACTAGAATGGTCCCACACTGGAAAAAAAGTTTTTGAAACAACTATAGATAAAGGATTTTTGATAAATGGTAAAAATCTAATAAAAATAAGGAATTTTGCAGATAACGTTAACTCAAGACCTCTTCTTGATTATGTTGATTTAAATTATAGCAAAAAATTAATTTATAATTTTCCTTTTGACTTTTATTCACCTCTGTTCGATGTTGAGGTCGATTTTCAACTAATAGGTCAAGATTTAGTAATATGGAACACTACAGAATTTGACAAACCACTCAATATGCCCGTAACAGTAAAAAATGATACCGTTCTTTTTACTACTTTTCTTTCAAAAAATAAAAATCAGAAATTTAATGTTTTTAATCCTGATGATTTACAAATCGTAAATGAATTTGAATTAATTGGAAATGATGTTGATTGGACNTCTCTGCATGATACCAAAAATAGATATGAACACATCATAATTGGACCTACAGAATTTGAAGATCAAACCGAAAAGCTTGTAAATCATAGAAAAAATTCTATTTTTGTAGATGTAAATTTAATTTATCAACAATTTTCTGGAGGNAACAAGGACCCTATAGCAATAAGAAGTTTTTTAGATTTTGCTAATAATAATTGGGATTTATCTCCAATTTATGTATTAATTATGGGTGATACAGATTTTGACTATAGAAACATAACACTTGAATCAAAATCGCTAGTTCCTTCTATCCAAGTTGGGTACAATGATTCATTCGTTACAGATGATCGATTTGTGGCTTTCAACGGGTTAATCCCTGAAATTTCTATTGGTAGATTCCCAGCTCAAAATGAAACAGAAGTAATCAAATACATTAATAAGCTAATTGAGTATGAAAACAACCCTGTTGAAGGTGATTGGAAGCAAAGAATGATTTTAGTTGCAGATGACCCTGTTAGACCTGAAAAAAATATATCTGATTTATATGTAGGAAAAAGTCACACAGTTAATTCTGAAAAACTAGATAAGGTTATACCTAATTACATAGATGTTGAAAAGATTTATTTAATAAACCACGAAGATATTATTCAGCAAGACGGTTTTGAGNTACAAAAACCTTCTGCCACAACAAAATTGCTTGATAAAATATCACAAGGGGCTGGAATAATAAATTTCATTGGTCATGGCAATGCAACACAATGGACTCAAGAAAAACTTCTTGTAATGAATCGTGATCTTGAAAAAATAAATACAAAAATGAAACTCCCACTTTGGATAGCTGGAACATGTAATTGGGGACAATTTGATGCCATCAATCAAGAATCTTTCGCTGAACAATTAATCAGACTTGAAATGAACGGAGCTATATCTGTGATATCAACAACNAGAGGAATAACCGTTTCAGGAAATATAAATTTTCTAGAAAATATGTTTGAAAAGATTTTTCAAAATGATTCAATTTCATCATCGAGCATTGGATCCATAATGCAAACTGTAAAAAATGGAAGCAGAGAAGGGCAATTATTTCAATTAATGGGAGATCCTGCGCTTAAAATTCCTGCATATGCAATTGTTAACAATAAATCTGAGTTATCATCTGATACATTAAAAACGCTAGAAATTGGCTCCATAGAGTCGAACTCCAGGATATCAAGTGGTAAAGGGTATATCATTGTTAGAGATGCTCCAAAGATCAAAAAAAAGAAATTTTTATTAGGGTCTCTGACATATGAAATTGATTTTTATGAAAATGGAAGTAATCTTTTTCGAGGCGCTTTTGATTTTCAAAATAATTANTTCAAAACACAATTTAGAATTCCTAAGGATATTTCTTACTCTAGTGAAAATGCAATCATTAATTATAAGTTACTTAATTCTAATGAAATTGAAATAGGTTCAAATAATAAACTTTTTTTAAAAATTGGTAACCCATCTAATGATGTAAACGGCCCTTTAATCAATTTTGAAACCAATAATGGTAGATTTTTAAGAGATAATGATTTTTTCAACCCGGATGAAAATATTGTTGTGNTTATCTCTGATCCAATGGGTATAAATATTACAAATGAGGAAGGTCATGAAATTATTTATTATAATAATAAATATAATACCGCAGACTATACAGTAATAACAGAAAAATTTTTCTATGAGAAAAATAGCTTAACAGTTGGAAAAATTATCATTGACAACATTAATTCGAACCAAGATTTACAGTTTGGCATCCAAGCNTGGGACAATGCTAATAATCCAAGTGAGCGTTTTATAAATTTAAAATTTATTAATTCAAAAAAATTTGAAATTATTAATGTAATGAATTTTCCAAATCCATTTAGTAATCAAACAAAATTTACTTTTGAAATTAGCAATGAAGCTGAAGTTAATATTGACATTTACACCTTAGAGGGAAAAAAAATAAAAATTTTAAATCCAATTTTTTGCCAAGTTGGTTTTAATAAAATTGATTGGAATGGTAAGGATGAATTTGGAAATATACTTGCTAACGGTGTTTATTTATATAAAGTTAATGCAATTAACCTTGAAGGAGAAAAAATTAACAAAGTTGGAAGGCTTGCTATATTTAAATGAATATTCATAATACAAAATTTATTTTAGCTTCACAGTCTCCCAGAAGGAGCAAGCTATTGACACAAATAGGTATAATTTTTGAAACACTTCCAAGCAATTTCATTGAGGATTTATCAACTAATTTACCACCATCCAACCTTTCTATGAATTTCGCTGAAAACAAAGCCAAAGCTATTGCAAAAAAACATAAATCAAGCTGGGTCATTGGTGCAGATACCATTGTAACCCTAAAAGGTAAGATTTTTGGAAAACCAAATAGTTTTGATGAGGGATATAAAATGCTTAGAGCTCTATCTGGTAAAACCCATGATGTTTTTACAGGCGTATCGATTCAAAATAAGAAAAAAAAAATTAACTTAACATTTAATGAAAGAACAAAGGTAACGCTAAAAAAATTAACAGATGAAGATATTTTTTTTTATTTGAAAAATTACAAACCATTTGACAAATCAGGAAGCTATGGTATTCAAGGTTACTTTTCTATATTTGTAAAAAAAATAGATGGTTGTTATTTCAATATAGTTGGACTTCCTCTTCATAAACTTTATTATAAGTTAAAATCTATAGATGAAGAATNGTAAAATTAGTTAAGTTTAATCTTTAATAATTTATATAAATTTATTTCTAAATATTATGCCACAATTTATAAAAGATTTAGTCGAGCTGAGAAAAAGCCAAGACATAAGCTTGGAAGATATATATGAAAGAACAAAGATTAGTATTTCATCTCTTCAATCAATTGAACAGGGAAATTTTAATGAACTACCCATAACATATGTAAGGTTGTTCTTAAAGGCCTATGTAGCTGAAATTGGGGGTGATTCAATAAAGGTGCTAAATGATTTAGATGTCTATCTATCTCCAAAAGAAAAAATAAAGATTATTGATATTTCAAGTGATGAAAATTCTAAAGAAAGCTTTTTAAATAAAAAATTAATTAATTATGGGAAAAATAAACCCCCAAAAAAGATTCGTACTGATTCTATAAAAAGTATTATTCTGGTTTGTATTTTTATTTTTACGATTTACATTATTAAATCTGTAGCATCAGATAGAAACGCAGCTAAGCCACCTACATATAAAAGTGAATTTGAAGAAGAAGGTCCTGTAAGTTTAACTTTGCTTGAAAAAGAATTTAATAAGCAAAGTATTTATGAAAGAAAGCTAGAAATCTCTAACCCTTATAATTTAAGAATCGCATCAGATCAAAGAATATGGTTCAGTTATAAAATAGACGATAAAAAAAAGAATGAAAATGTTTTACCATCTGGAGACAATAGATTATTTACTTTCAATAAGTCTATTGAATTAATTTTAAAACATAGCTTAGGGTTAACTCTGAATTTAAACAAAATAGATTTAGCTATCCCGCAGTCAATAACAAATCCTTTAATGATTAGATTTGACTCAATCGATAATATTCTTATCGTAAATACATTTTCTCCAAAAAACTAATTTATAAAAATTTTTTTCCAGCGATATAATCAATCGCTCAATCAAATAATATATAATANTTGTTGACAAAAGTGGGTAATAAGAAATATATTTTGGGTAGATGTGGGTAATTAACCCTATGAATTAATAAGATGACATTAACAAAAAATATATTTACTGGAGAATANTCCTATTCAATTGATTCCAAAAATAGGGTCAACATTCCCTCCACTTACAGAAATTGTCTTAGCTCAGATAATAAAAAAACCTTCGTAATTACAAAAGGTTTGGATAGTTGTATTTGGGTTTATCCATTAATATTTTGGAAAAAGATTGAGAATGACCTTAAAAAATTATCATCTATTTCAAATACCAATAGGGCATTTATTAGAAGTACAGCTAGATATGCGTCTCCAGTTAAGTTTGACAAACAAGGACGTATCAATTTGACTAATGCATTAATTGAATATGCTAATCTTGATAAAGATGCTTCTATAATTGGGATGATTAATAAAATAGAAATCTGGAATCCATCTATTTTAAATAAAGTTGATAAAGAATCTTCAAAAATTAAAAATAATGAGTACGATGAGCTTGCAAACAAAATCATCATTTAGTATTGAAAAAAGCGATTTCAAACCAAAAGAATATCATGTGCCTGTTATGGTAGAAGAGGCTATAGAATATCTCAAAATTAAAGAAAATGGTATTTATATAGATGGAACCCTTGGATCAGGGGGACACTCAGCAGAAATCCTATCGAACATTAGTCTAGGAAAGCTCATTGGGTTAGATAGGGATGCGGAGGCACTCAAAACTTCAAAAAAGCGTTTTAGTGCCTCTGCCTACCCGATAATTTTTGAAAAAGAATCATATCATAAATATTTAGATGTCTTAAAAAAAAATAAAATTAAAAGTGCAGATGGCATNCTTTTGGACTTGGGTTTATCAGCAATGCAGCTTCTGTCCTCAAATCGTGGTTTTAGTTTTAAGAAAAACGAAAAACTTGATATGAGATTTGATATCGATAACGGAATTAATGCATCACTGTTTTTACATCAAACAAGCCAGCAAAGTTTAGCTAGAATTATTAAAGAATACAGCGACGAACGATTTTCATCAAAAATTTCTAAGGCCATAAAGACAAAAGAATATCTGAAAACAACTTATGACCTAAAAAAAGCAATTGATCAAGTCACTCCTCCCCATAAACGATCTAAAACATATGCTAGAGTTTTCCAATCAATAAGAATTGCAGTAAATGATGAATTAGAAAAGTTAAAAAAATTTTTTAGTCTTTTTTTACTTGGTCTAAAAGCTGGCAGTAGAGCAGTTTTTATTTCCTATCACTCTATTGAAGACAGAATTGTTAAGCATTCTTTAAAACGGTTAAAAAATGATGGAAAAATTAAAATCCTAACAAAAAAACCCATTCTACCTCAAAGAAAAGAAATTATAATCAATCCAAAAAGTAGAAGCGCAAAACTTAGAGCAATTGAAGTATTATGAGAAAAAGAAGAAGATCATTAAAGAATAAAGAATTCTTTGAATCTATAATTTTTTTTAGTTCTTCAATTTTATCTATTTTTGGCTTGATTATGTATTTATGGATTTATACTGAAATTGATCAAAACATGTTAGCAATNAATACTCAGAAAAAAGTAAAAAATGAACTTAAAAATAACTTAAATGAATTAAAAATGGAAATATCTCAACTCTCTAGAGGAGATAGAATTTCAAAGTATGCTATCGATGAACTTGGCATGATTCCAGCAATTCCTGAGACTCTAATAGTAGAAATTAATAGTTATAATTAAAATTGACAAAGACCTATCAAAAACTTAGAACTAGAATAGGATTTTTATCTCTTTTAATTATTTTTTCATGGATTTCATTAACTTCTAGGTTATTCCAAGTAATGATCATTGATAGTGAAAAATATCAAAAAAAAAGTGCAGAGAAAACAACAAGAAATAAACAGATAATTCCGTACAGGGGCAATATTTTTGATAGAAATAGTGTTCAATTAACTAGAAATGTTACACATTATAATGTAGGAGTTCATCCTCAAGATATAAAAGAAAAGAAAGCTTTCTCATATATGTTAAGCGAGCATTTTGGAGAAAATTTTGAATATTACCTTAGTAAAGTCAATAGCAATTCTAAATACAAGACGATTCATACAAAAGTAACCAAAGAGAAAATAAAAAACTTGCTTAATGATACTCCAAAAGGATTAAAAATCGATAGATATGCTAGAAGAGTATACCCTCATTCAAATATTGTTGGTCAAATTGTCGGATTTTCTGATAAAGATGATATCGGCTTGACCGGCATTGAAAAAAGATTTAATAAAGAATTGACTGGATTGCCGGGATGGGAAGTAAAAAAAGTCGATAGAAAAGGCAGATCTCACTACAACAATAATCTGCCTAAAAAACCTGCGATAAACGGTTCAAATATAAAACTATCAATAGATATTGAATATCAAAGTATTTTAATTGAAGAGCTCAATAGAAGAAAAAGTGAAATGAATGCAAAGGGTGCAATAGGAATACTTGCAAACCCACAAAATGGTAAAATTTTAGCTATGGCATCTTTGCCGGATTTTGACCCTAATTATAAAGATAAATTTCCTATAGAAAATCAAAAAAATAAGGCTATTGTTGATCTTTTTGAACCTGGCTCAATATATAAAATTGTTACTTCTACAGCCGCACTAAATTCAAAAACAGTTGACATTTTGGATGAATTTTATTGCGAGGATGGTGAATATAAATTTGCTGATAATGTAATATCGGACCATAAGAGCTATGGTTTAATGACATTTTCCGAAATTTTTGCCCACTCGAGCAATATTGGCATGGTGAAAGTTGCTAAAGAACTTGGTCCAGAACAAATTTACAAGTATTCTAGAGATTTTGGGTTTGGAAGCACAACGGGTATTTCATTTCCTGGTGAAGCTAAAGGAATATTAAGAAGTGTTAATCAGTGGAGTGATAGGTCTATAATCGGTGTTCCAATTGGCTATGAAGTGGGAGTCACTGCCCTTCAAATGATTATGGCCTATTCAGCTATAGCAAACGGCGGATATCTTTTAAAACCAATTATTGTTGATCAGATAATCTCTTCAGAAAATAATGTTATCTTTGAATCTAAGATTGAGGTCATTAGAAAAATTGCATCAAAATCTACAATGAAAAAAATGAAGAAAATGTTGGGTGAAGCTGTAGACTATGGAACCGGAAGGAAAGCTAATATCGAAGGATGGTCCGTTGCTGGCAAAACAGGTACCGCATATAAATTTATTGATGGTAAATATTCTAAAAATTTTATTTCTAATTTTATAGGATTCTTTCCAAAAGAAAATCCCCAATTAGCAGGAATTATAATTATTGATGATCCTAAGCCAAATAATGGGATGCATACAGGTGGCGATGTAGCTGCTCCAGTTTTTAGAAGAATAGCATCGAGATTAATTAATCTCGATGATAATATCCAATTTTATAAACCTAAAAATCAAAAAAAAATAAATTCTGTAATAGCCTCTTTAAGCTCAATTGAAGAATATAAAAAATANACAGACGGATATAGCATAATGCCAAATGTCCGAGGAATGAGTCTATTAAAAGCAAAGAAAATATTAATAAATGCGAATATTTATCCGAAAATTATAGGTTCGGGAACTGTTGTTTGGCAGTCACCAAAGCCTGGATCCAAAGTTAATCCAGAATCTAAATGTGAAATCGGATTAAAATGAGGTTGAGGCCATTAATTAAAGATATTGTGAATGATGTTGAAGCATATCCAAATGTAAAGATCAATGATATTTCAACAGATTCATGTTCCATTAAAAAGGGCAGTTTGTTCTTTGCTATCAAAGGGTCACATCATGATGGACATGACTATATAAACGACGCAATAAAAAATAATGTATCGGCAATAATTGCAAACAAAGAATTAAAAAACTTATCTGTTCCTTTAATAAAAGTTAAAGATACAAGAAGAGTGCTGAGTAAAATCGCATCTAAATTTTATAAAAATCCTTCTAAAAAATTAAAAATTATTGGTGTGACAGGAACTAATGGAAAAACAACAACATCTTCATTGATAAAATCCATATTTGATAGTGCTGACATTGATGCAGCACAGTTAGGTACTAACGGTCTGATAAGCAAATGTAATTTTTACAACAGTAGCTTAACTACTCCAGATCCAATTTATTTAAATAAATTAATCTCAATGCTCGTTGAAAAAAAAGTTTCTTATTTAATCATGGAGGTTTCATCGCATTCAATAGATCAGCATCGTGTAACAGATATAGAATTTGATACAGCAATCTTCACTAATCTATCGCAAGATCATCTTGATTATCATAAAACAATTGACAATTATTTTAATACAAAACTAAAACTTTTTAAGATGATTAAAGATAATAGAAAATGTGTNATTAACTATGATAATCAATATGGAAAAATAATCGATAAGAAGATTAAGAAAGAAACTATTAAAAGCTCTATAAATCTTAAAGTTGATTTCCATTATAAAAGTTTAAAATGCGATTTGAATGGCATAAAAGGAATCATTTCGCATCGAAATGAAAATATACCTATAAGTTCAGAAATGATTGGAGAATTTAATGCTGAAAACATACTATTAGCTGTTTCGGCATGTAAAATAATTGGATTGGATACAGAATCGATTGTTGAGGGCATTAATAACTGTGTTACACCTGCTGGGAGAATGGAAATTTTTAAAAAAAATAATATAAAAATAATTATCGATTATGCACACACACCTGATGCATATGAGAAAGTTCTCAGCTCAATAAAAAATTTAAATAAAGGCAAAATAAATATATTATTTGGATGTGGGGGAAATAGAGATAAAACCAAAAGAGCAGCTATGGGCTCAATTGCAGATAAATATAGCGACTACCTATGGATTACGCCTGACAACCCAAGGCTTGAAGATATTGAAAAAATAAATAATCAAATAATTTTTGGAATCAAATCAAATCATTTTAAATCATATAACGATAGAGAAAAAGGTCTTAAGGATGCCCTCAATACGTTAAAGAATGATGATATTTTAGTTGTTTTAGGTAAAGGTAGAGAAAATTATCAGTTGATAGAAAATAAAAAAATTTTTCATTCAGATTACGAAATCATTATGGAATACATAAATGAGAATTGATTTACCTAATTCAAATGAATTCAAAGAAATTTTCTGTACTTTGACAAAAAAAACAATTGAATATAAAATCAGTGGAATTTCTACTGATAGCAGAAACATAAAGGAAAATGATTTATATATAGCTATAAAAGGTGAAAAATTTGATGGAAATGACTTTACAAAAGATGCTTTAAATCGCGGAGCAAGCTTTGCAATAGTACATCAACTTCAAAATGAAAAGATTGAAAGACAATTACTAAGTTTAAATCCAATAGGCTTAATAAGCGAAATTGCTACACTATGGAGAGAAAGATTTAACATACCAGTTATTGGAATTACTGGTTCAAATGGCAAAACATCTACAAAAGAGCTCCTTAAGCATATTCTATCAGCTAAATTTGATATTCATGCGACAAAAGAAAACTTTAATACTTCAATTAGTTTGCCACTTACACTATTACAAATAACAAAGTACCATGGTGCTTCTATCATTGAAATGGGCGCAAATCAACCTGGAGATATTCAAAGACTTTGCAATATTACAAAACCAACTCATGGATTAATTACTAATATAGCTCCTGCTCATTTGGAGGGATTTAAAAATATTGAAACTATAGCATCTACAAAAGGAGCATTGTTTAAATCGCTCAAAGATGGAATTTCATTTGTTAATGAGGCTGACAAAAGAGTGTCAAATATATCTTTTGAGGGTAAAAAAATTACCTATGGTGTAAGTTCAAATTGTGATTATCCAACTGATATTCATAATGAGAATGATGGAACACTTGCATTAACTATTGATGCTCATGAATTAAAAATAAAATCAACGAATCTATCATTTGCAAAAAATATTATAGCTTGTTGCGCTGTAGCAAGAGAATTGCAAGTTAAGTGGGATGCAATTGAAGACAGAATACACACATTTAACCCTCCTAAGGGGCGATGTGAAGTCAAGTATAATGGTAACTACACAATAATTGATGATTCATACAATGCAAATTTAGAATCAACTTTGGCTGCTTTAGACTATTTAAATGCTTTTAGTGGAAGCGGTAATAAGATATTTATTTTAGGTGACATGCTCGAACTTGGAACTTCTTCTGAAAGTCAACATAGAGAAATCGCAAAAAAGTGTAATGATTTAAACATAAATGTAATAATGACTTATGGCACGGAAACAAAAATCACAAATAAGTATATTAAAGAATCAATCTATAAAAAACATTTTGATGATAAATCAAAATTATGTGACGAATTAAAAAATATAACTAACAAAAACGATAAAATTCTTATAAAAGGTTCAAGGGGCATGAAGATGGAAAACATCGTTGAAAATCTAATGGGTATTTGATGCTTTACGAATTATTATACTCATTACGAAACGAATTTTCCCCTTTCAATATTTTTCAATACATAACGTTTAGAAGCGCACTAGCTGCAATTTTTGCTTTATTGATTAGTTTTATAGTTGGACCAATCATTATAAAAATTTTAAAAAAAAGACAAATAGGAGAAGAGATAAGAGAAAATGGTCCAATTTCTCATAAGCTAAAAAAAGGCACTCCAACAATGGGCGGGATAATCATTCTAATCTCTATTTTAATTCCCACAATACTTTTAGGAGATATGAGCAATATTTTTGTAAAAATTTTACTCATATCAACAATTTGGATGGGATTGATAGGCTTTATTGATGATTATTTAAAAACAATAAAAAAAATGAAAAAGGGGTTGATAGCGAGATATAAACTCCTTGGACAATTTTCTCTAGGAATAATAATAACAATTATTATTTATTCTACACCTGAATGGTCAGAGATAAGAACAGTAACCTCCATTCCTTTTTTAAAAAATACTAATTTAGANTTTGGAATATTTTATCCTTTAATGATAATACTTGTTATCATGGGGACATCAAATGCAGTTAACTTAACAGATGGACTGGATGGTTTAGCAACGGGTTTATTAGCTATTTCATTTACTGTTTTTGCTGCAATTGCTTATATAAGCGGTCGAATAGATTTTTCCGATTATTTAAACATAATTTATCTACCTGGAGCAGGAGAATTAACAATTTTTTCTGCTGCCTGCGTTGGTGCATGCTTAGGTTATTTATGGTATAATTCTGCGCCAGCAGAAATATTTATGGGCGATATCGGATCACTTTCAACTGGGGCAGCTCTAGGGGCTCTAGCTTTACTTTTAAAAAAAGAACTCCTTCTCATAATAATCGGTGGAGTTTTTGTGATTGAAGCATTATCGGTCATAATTCAAGTAGGCTATTTTAAATACACTAAAAAATTTTATAAAGAGCCAGTAAAAATTTTTAAAATGGCGCCAATCCATCACCATTATGAATTAAAAGGAATTCCTGAATCCAAGGTTGTGATTAGATTTTGGATTGTTGGTCTTTTGTTTGCGTTACTAACTATAACAACTTTTAAGATTAGATAATGATGAAAAACATAAAACCAAAGTTAGATATTAATAATTTACAAATTTCAATTATTGGTCTAGGTAAAAGTGGGTATTCAGCTGCTAAACTGGCATCTTTTTTTAACGCTAAAGTGCATGTATCAGACAATGGAAAAAGCAAAAGTATTAAAATTTATAAGAAAGAACTTGAAGAGCTAGGAGTGATTGTAGAAGGTGGAGAATACTCTGACAAAATATATAATTCACAATTATGGATTTTGTCTCCAGGGGTAATATTGCCCAAAACTATAATTCTTAAAGCTAAATCAAAGGATATTTTAATAATAAGTGAAATTGAATTTGCTAGCTGGTTCGCGAAATTTCCAATTATCGGCGTTACTGGCTCAAATGGTAAAACCACAACCGTAAATTTAATATATACAATTTGCAACAATCAAAATATATGCCCCAAGCTTGCAGGTAATGTAGGAATTCCATTTTCTCAAATTGTTTTAGAGGACTTAATAAAAAATCCCAAAAAAAGACTATATATAGTGGAAGTGTCAAGCTTTCAACTTGAAAGGGTTAATCATTTTAGAGCAAAAATTTCAATTTTTTTGAATATATCNGAAGATCACTTAGATAGACACAAAACAATGAAAAATTATATTAAGACTAAAATGGAATTAATAAAAAATGCTAGACAGAATGATTATATCATTTACAATTATGATGATGAGATTTTAAGACGAGAAATTAAATCTTATAAATGCATTAAAATTGGGTTTTCTTTTCAAGAAAAAATCAAAAATAGCTTAAATGTTAAGAACAATTTTATTTGGGACAGTTTCGATAGAAAATTGATAGACCTAAAAAAAGTACTTATTCCAGGAAACCACAATATTCTTAATATTCTAGCAGCAATAAATGTTGCATTATTATTAAAAATTCCAACCGAAGAAATTTCTGCAAAACTNTACACTTTTAAAGGTGTAGAACATAGAATTGAATATGTAGCGAATTTAAAAAATGTCAAATATTATAATGATTCTAAGGCAACTAACATAGATTCTGTTATTGCGGCTATTAATAGTTTTAAATCTCCTATTACACTTATTCTTGGTGGTCTTGANAAAGGTGCTGATTTTAAAGTTTTAAGAAAGATTATAAAAAAGAGAAAAATTTCAATCGTAGCATATGGTAGTGCTGCTGAACGAATCTCAACAACTCTTAGGGATGCGGCCAACTTATATTTAACTGATAAGTTGAAAGAGGCAATTGAGATTTCTAACAAGGTAACACATCCTGGTGAAATTGTTTTATTATCACCAGGATGTGCAAGCTATGATCAATTTTTGAATTTTGAACAAAGAGGAATATTTTTTAAACAAACAGTAAAGGCATTTGCCACAGCATGACCTACTTAAACATCATCACAAAAAGATTTGACAANTCGCTAGTATTATTAATTTTTTCCCTTTGTTGCTTGGGAACTGTGATGATGTATAGCGCAAGTGTTTCTGAATCATTAAATATTTCAGATGGATTATCAAATTCTTTATTTTTGCAGTCTCATGTAAAAAAACTTCTTTTAGGAGTTTTTTCATTAATTTTCTTTGCTAACTTTGATTATAGAAGAATAAAACCATTTTCTCCTTATATAATTTTTCTAAGTATTTTCCTTCTCATTGCTACCAAAACTAGTTATTTAATTTCAGGTGATCAATCTGCGGCTAGATGGCTTAATCTAGGTTTATTTTCAGTGCAAACATCTGATTTTGCCAGATTATCATTAATAATTTATTTAGCTTACTATATTGATAAGAAGAAAAAGAAAATAAAGGATTTCTATTCAGGATTAGCTCCTGCTATAGCTATAATTTATCTTATTCTTTTAATAATTCTATTCCAACCAGACTTTAGCACTGCATTCTTGATTGCCACTTTAGGCTTCTTAATCCTTTTTATTGGAGGCGCAAAAATATCCCATCTTTCATTAATAACGTCATTAAGCATAATTGCTCTAATTCCATTATTGTTAATGAAATCATACAGGTTTAAACGGGTTATGTATTGGATAAGTACTATTTTTAGTAATTCAAATTTAGAATCAGATCTTAGCACAGGCCATCAAATTCAACAATCATTAATTAGTCTTGGCAATGGAGGTTTTTTTGGGCTAGGTCCTGGGAATAGTATGCATAAAAATCTTTTTCTACCTAAACCTCATAATGACTTTATCTTTTCCATAATTGGAGAGGAGCTTGGATTTTTGGGAGCAATGATAGTCTTAACAATTTTTTTGCTAATATTTAAAAGAGGTATTGATATTGCAAAAAATACCACTGATGTTTTTGGCATTCTTCTTTCCTTGGGAATAGCAATAAGTATTGTTATTTATGCATTTGTAAATATTGCAGTTGTTACTGGTATTTTTCCAGTTACTGGCCTGCCTATGCCACTCATTAGTCATGGAGGAAGTAACCTTGTCATTAATATGTGTAGTCTTGGAATTCTTTTAAACATTAGTCAAACAAAAAGGGGTTTAAATGCAGGGCGAAATTAGGTGACTTTATGACTTCAAAAAAATTTAATGCTATAATTGCTGGAGGCGGCACNGGTGGTCACCTTTACCCAGCGATTGCAATAGGTGAAGAAATAAAATATAGAGCTCCCAATGTAAACATACATTATGTTGGATCAATTTACGGAATTGAAAAACAAGTACTTCCTATTCTAAATGAGAAATACAGCTTATTGCCTATAAAAGGATTTCAAAGAGGTTTAAGTTTTGCATCTTTCCGTAAAAATATTATACTCCCCTCCCTCCTTTTAAAATCAATAATAAAAATAAAGAGTATATTTAAAAATTTTAAACCTGATATTGTTATCGGAACGGGGGGGTATGCCTCAGCCATTCCTATAAAAGAAGGATTAAAAAGAAACATACCCATATTTCTTCAAGAACAAAACTCTTATCCTGGAATTACTACCAGATTTTTTGCAAAAAAGGCTGANAAAGTATGCATTGCTTTTAAAGAAGTTCAAAATCAAATCAAAAATGAATGTATAATTACAGGAAATCCAGTAAGAAAAACTATAGGAAAAGCAAATAGAATTAAGAGTTTGAAAAAATTTAAATTAAACCAAAACTATAAAACAATTTTCGTTTTTGGGGGAAGTCAAGGATCTCTGCCGTTAAATAATTTTATTAAAAATCATTCTCAAGAATTTATAAAAAATAATATACAAGTTTTGTGGCAGACTGGAGAAAAAGAGTTTCGAAAATATAAAAACATCAAAAACAAATTTTTAATAATTAAACCATATATCAGTGATATGGCAAGCGCTTATGCTTCAAGCGATTTGATAATTTCAAGATCGGGGGCTTTAACCTGTTCAGAAATCACAATTTGCAACAAACCCTCAATTTTAATTCCATTGCCATACTCAGCTGGAAACCATCAGCTTAAAAATGCTGAAGCTTTAAATAATGCAGGAGCTTGTGAAATTTTACTAGAAAATGAATTAAACAATTTCAATGCCATTCATAAAATTATTCAAATACTTGGAAATAAAAAAAAGTTAGAACTAATGCAAAAAAATTGTAGAAAAATATCTAAACCANAAGCAGCCATGAAAATTGTTGATCAAGTAATGATGTTAATAAAATGAACTTTAAAAAAATAAATAATATTCATTTTGTTGGAATCGGTGGAATTGGAATGAGCGGTATTGCTGAATTATTAATTAATCTTGGATTCAATGTTTCAGGATCAGACTTAATTGAAAGTGAACTTACAGATAAGTTGAAAAAGAAAAATGCAACAATCTACTACTCACATAATCCAAGAAATGTTCATGATTGTGATATTTTAGTTTACTCTAGCGCTATTGATATTAACAATGTTGAATTGGTTGAAGCAAAATNAAGAGAAATTCCAATTTTCAAAAGAGCTGAAATGCTTGGAGAGCTTGTAACTCTTAAAAAAACCAGTATAGCAGTAAGCGGAACTCACGGTAAAACAACTTCTTCTACAATGATAGGAGAAATTTTAACTACATCAAGCTTAGACCCTACATTGGTTGTTGGTGGTCTAGTAAAAAATCTCAACACAAATTCTAAACTTGGTGAAGGAGATTATATTGTCGTAGAAGCTGATGAATTTGATAAAAGCTTTTTACAAATAAAACCAACCATAGCTGTACTGACAAACATTGAAGAGGAGCATATGGACTGCTATAATGGAATAAATGACTTATTGTTTTCATTTACAAAGTTTGCAAACTCTGTCCCATTTTACGGTTCTGTTATAGCATGCATAGATTCACCTTATATTAAAAAAATTATTAAAAACATAAAGAGACCTATAACCACCTATGGAATATCCAAAGATGCAATTATTAGAGCCTCAAATTTAAAATTTATTGAAAATAAGTCCTCTTATGAGCTACTATTTAATAACAAATCATTTGGACAAATCTCATTAAAAGCTCCTGGTTATCATAATATATTGAATTCTCTTGCTGCCGCTGCAGTGGCATTTGATTTAAAGTTAAATCCAAAAGATATATTAAAAGGGATTGAGAATTACAGCGGTGTTAGAAGAAGGTTTGAGATAAAAGGTATTAGAAAAGATATTTTAGTTGTTGATGATTATGCTCACCATCCAACTGAAGTAATTGAAACAATTAAAGCTGCAAAAAAAGGGTGGGATAGAAGACTTATTACAATCTTTCAACCGCATCTATTTTCAAGAACTAAGGCATTTTACAAAGATTTTGCAAAAGCACTTAATGAGTCAGATATAATCATTTTAACAGATATATACCCTGCTAGAGAAAAGCCTCAAAAAAATATATCAAGCAAATTGATTTTCAACGAAATCAAAAAGCAAAATCATAAAAATTTATTTTTTTTAGATAACATTGAGAATTTGAATCCATTTCTTGCAAATATTGTTAAAAGAAATGATATGGTTTTAACTATGGGCGCTGGCACTATTTGGAGATATGGACAAAAATTTTACAATTATTTAAATAAATGATTAAACAAATGAAAATTGAAAATAAATTTCTCAAGAATGAGCTAATGTCAAAGCATACTTCTTATAGAATTGGAGGGCCAGCTAAAATCTTTTTTACACCTGCAAATAGAAATGAATTAATTCAAGGGCTTAAATATGCTAAATCAAATAAAATAAATATTTTTTTCATTGGTTCTGGTTCAAACCTGCTTGTTTCAGATAGAGGAATAAATGGCATGGTTATCTCAATAAAGAAGAATTTTAAAAATTTCTCAATTAATAATAATAAAGTTTTTGCAGAAACTGGAACGATGCTTGGCAGAATTGTTAACTCTACCATAAAAGAAGGATTGACAGGACTTGAATCTCTAGTTGGGGTACCTGGTACTCTTGGAGGTGCATTAATTATGAACGCGGGTGCCTACGGAAGTGAAATTTCAAATTATTTAAAAACTGTAGAAGTTGTAACAAAAAATGGAATAATAAAAAAATACCAATCCGATGATATGAAATTTAGTTACCGAAATTCAAATTTTTCAGATGAAGAAATATTAATTAGTGCAGAATTTGAACTCAACAAGGCAAACAAAGAAGAAATAAATAAAAAAAAGATTCACGCAAACAAAGGTAGGAGATCTTCACAACCATTGAAATTCAGATCAGCTGGAAGTGTTTTTAAAAACCCGAAAGAAGGGCCAGCTGGTTATTTTATTGAAAAAGCTGGTTTAAAGGGATTTCAATCTGGAAACGCTGAGATTTCAGAAAAGCATGCAAATTTTTTTATTAACTATGGAGATGCGAAAGCAGAGGATTTAGTTAAATTAATATTAACTGCAAAAAAATCAGTAAAGAAATTATTTAATGTTAATCTTGAGTTAGAAATACAGACTCTTGGTTTTAAAAAAGGAACTTTTGAATTATGATTTTCAAAAAGTATCTTANAAATTTTATTATTATTTCAATTATGTTTGCAACAGTTCTTATATCTAAGAACTGGGCCTCATATAGAAATGATACCAAAATAAAAAAANTTTATTTTTTTGGGAATGAATTTATTGATAATGATTTTCTTAATTCTTTTAATGGTGAAATAAAAAATAAAGATATATATGATTTAAATATAAATGAGCTATCAAAAGTCTTTGAGGATAATCACTTTATTAAAGCTGTAAGAGTAAGTAAACATTTTCCAGACAAAATAAATATTGAGATAGTCGAAAGAAGTCCTATTGCTGTAATCAATAATAAAGAGCCAATATTGATTGACGAAGATGGAATTATCTTGCCAAATAATAAAGAAGCATTTAAGAAAATTATACCCTTTTTATCAGGCTTCAATCAAAACAAACTATCATATATAAATGGGGCAAAAACGACCTCACCAAAACTAAGCGAAGCAATATCTTTATTAAAGAAAATTAAAGAAAAAAATAAATCACTATATAAAAATATTTCAGAAATGGCACTCAACGGTGATAAAGAATTCGTTTTGATATTAGTTGATTATCCAACAAGAATAAATCTGGGATCAAATGCTTTAGATAAAAAAATACAAATAATTGAAAGTTTTGAGTCATCCATGAATCCAAATGGATTGTATGCATTTACATCAATTGATCTTCGATATCAAAATCAAATAATTACTCAGGAAAAAAAATGATTAAAACTAATCTCAAAGAGAAAATTTTTGAATCAGGAATTGATATAGGATCATCAGAAATAAAATGTACAATTGTTGAAATTGATTCTACCAATGAATCGGTAAAATTAATAGGTGTTGGTCGCTCGAATACAAAAGGGTTGAAAAAAGGTTCAATTTCAAATAGGGAAAAATTGATCGATGAAATAGAATTAAGCATCAATGCGGCTGAATTAATGGCCAATAGGAAAATAGATAAAATCAATTTGGGAATATCTGGTGAGTTTATAAGAGGAATAAATACACAAGGCGCTATAACAATTGGCAATAATATTAATAATAATTCAATAAATGGTAATACGATAACCGAAAATGATGTAAAAAATGTTCTTGATTTAACAAAAGCAATATCTTTACCAATTGATCAAGATATTCTGCACGTGATACCGCAAGAATTTAAAATAGATTCTATGAATTCTATAAAAGAACCAATTGGGATGACCGGCAGAAGGCTTGAGGCAATGGTACACCTAATTACAGTAACATCAGCAGCAATAGATAATTTGGTTAAATGTATTGAGGAGCTTGGAATAGAAGTTTCGGAGGTAATTTATCAAGGCCTTGCGTCAAGTCTATCTACACTATATGAAGACGAAAAAGAACTAGGTGTAGCTTGTGTGGATATTGGCTCAACCAAAACAGATATAATCATTTATTGTGATGGGGGAATAAAATTTACTTCAACAATTAATATTGGATCGAGCAGTATAACAAACGATATTGCAGTGATGCTTCAAATTCCTATTAGCAAATCAGAAGAAATTAAAAAAAAATATACATCTGCTAAAGCAGATCTATCTTCAGATGAATTAAAATTTGAAATACCTTCTATGGAAGGTCAAGTTAAGAGAAGTATTTCAGAAAATGAGGTTTCAAAATATGTTGAAGCAAGAATGATTGAAATTTTAGATATAATTAAAAACGTATGCGAACAATCAGGATTAAAAGAAAAATTGACATATGGCATAGTTTTTACAGGAGGTGGTTCTAGTTTAAAGAATTTTGAAAAGCTTGCAAAAGAAGTTCTTCGCATGCCTATAAGAATCGGCTATCCTCAAAATATTAGCGGTGCTGCTGAACAAGCAACAACTCCATCTTTTTCAGTAGCCTTAGGTTTGGCGCAATGGAAAATTTTCAAAAAGCAAATAGTAAATATTGATAATGAAAAGCCAATATTTAAAAATACAATGAAAAAAATAAAATCAATTATTAAAGAATTCTTTTAAACACATACCAAAAAGGAGAAATATCATGTTGTTCGAATTTGATAGTTTGGCAGAACAAAAAGCAAATATAAAGGTTATCGGTGTTGGAGGCGCAGGAGGAAACGCTGTNAACAGGATGATTCAAGATGGAATGGATGGTGTAGACTTTTTAGTTATAAACACAGATGCACAAGATCTTGACAATAATTCCGCCGAAAATAAGTTGCAGATAGGAAAAAATCTAACCAAAGGGTTAGGCGCAGGAGCTCATTCACAGATTGGTCAAGAAGCAATTGAAAGTGATAAAGATGTAGTCAAAACCATGATCGAGGATGCTAATATGGTTTTTATTACTGCCGGCATGGGAGGTGGTACCGGAACAGGAGCTGCTCCGACAGTTGCTCAGATTGCTAGAGAATTGGGAATTCTAACTGTTGGAATAGTAACTCTGCCATTTAATTTTGAGGGTCCAAAGAGAATGAAGAGAGGTGTTGCAGGTGTAGATGAGTTAAGAAAAGCATGCGATACGTTGATAGTTATTCCTAATCAGAGATTAATGACAATAATTGACAAAAATACTACTTTAGTTGAATCATTTAAAATGTCAGATTCAATATTGCATCATGCCTCAAAAGGTATATCAGATTTAATCAATGTACATGGTCTNGTTAATTTGGATTTTGCAGATGTTGTAACTGTAATGAAAAATATGGGAGAAGCAGTTATGGGTACAGGAATTGCATCAGGGGAAGAGAGAGCAGAATTGGCAGCCCAACAAGCAATATCAAGCCCGCTGCTTGAAAATGCATCAATTTCAGGCGCACAAGGAGTATTGGTGAATATTACAGGTGGTCCTGGACTTACCCTGGTAGAAGTTGACCAAGCGACGAAAATTATTTTTGAACAAGCTGGAGAAGATGCGAATATTATTTTTGGTGCAGTTATTGATCCAGATATGGGAGATGATATGATGGTTACTGTTATTGCGACTGGTTTTAATCAAAAATATCGAAATGAATTAGTAAATGAATCAACAAGTACAGAAAATAATAATATAGTTACTGAAAAAACGTTATTTAAATCTGAAAAAGAGTACGTACCGCTTTACAAAAAGAGCGATGATTTACATACAGAAAATGATTCTTTAAGCAAAATTAAAAGCTTTGGAAGTAATGAAAACCCTACAAATAATTTACATAACGATTTGGAAGTCCCTGCATTTATAAGAAGACAGCATAACTAGGATATAAAAAAACCCCATCTGAAAGATGGGGTTTAATCTAAAATGACAGTAATGAATTAANTTTATATCTTCTTACCATTGGCTCTCATTCTTTTAAGAACTTTATTAATTCCTATTTTATCAATTAATCGAAGGCCTTGAGTTGATACATTTAGAGTAACCCATTTTTTCTCATCGGGCAACCAAATCCTTTTTTTTTGAAGATTTATATTAAATCTTCTACGAGTTTTATTATGCGCATGGCTAACATTATTACCATACATTGGTTTTTTTCCTGTTACATCGCAAACTCTGCTCATATTATTACACCATTTTATAAAATTATTTTTAAATACTGATTGCAATTTTATGTTTAATGTTATGATTTTAAAAGGATTATTTATTCTAGTAATTCCTTAATTTATAATAATGAAAATTGGAAAAATCGATCTTAACTTACCTCTAATTCTCGCTCCTATGGCTGGGGTTACTGATTATCCATTTCGCTTGCTATGTAAAGAACAAGGAGCTGCTTTAGTTTTTTCTGAATTTGTTTCTGCAGATGGAATTATAAGACAAAATGTCAAAACATTAAAAATGATAAAATTTACTGAATTTGAAAGACCTATTGGAATTCAGATATTTGGTGATTCACCTGATGTTATGGCTCAAGCTGCAAAAATGGTAGTTAATNAATTTTCTCCAGATATTATAGATATAAACTATGGTTGCCCTGTTCCTAAAATAACAAAAAAAGGTGCCGGTTCAGCCGCTTTAAAAGATCTTTGTCTGATGGATGAGATTACAATAGCTGTTGTTGAATCTGTTCCTGAAGTACCGGTTACTGTCAAAATGAGAGCAGGTTGGGATAGCTCAAATATAGTAATACCGAAAGTAGCAAATAGACTGGAATCAGCTGGTATTAAAGCAATTACATTGCANCCTAGAACAACAAAGCAAAGCTATTCTGGTANGGCAGATTGGAACCTTATCAGAAAGCTTAAAGAAGCTACAAATTTGCCTGTAATTGGAAATGGGGATATAAAAAATCCAGAGGATATTTTACGAATGTTTGAAAAAACAAATTGTGATGCTGTGATGATTGGTAGGGCATCCTTAGGTAATCCATGGTTTTTTAATCAAGCTAAAGCATTGCTATCAGGAAAACCGGTCCCCCCTACCCCGCCTCATTTAGATAAAATTTCTTATTGCATAAGACATTTCAATCATATGATTGATTGGCATGGTGAAAAAAGAGCAACCGATCTAATAAAAAAACATTTTGGATGGTATATAAAAGGATTTGATGGTGCAAGCAAAGTTCGACAAGCGCTTGTAACATCAAGAAATAAGGAGACAATGCTATCCATTTTAAATTCTATTTCTTAATATTATGTCCACTATTATCAATAAATTTTTCTATTANAAATAAGAGTTAAGCCATGCAAAATGCTAAAGTAGTTGTTCCAAAACCAGTAAACGAACCCGTCTTGGAGTATAAATCAAACTCTCCAGAAAGAATATCGCTTATTAATAAAATTAATGATCTTAAATCGCAAAATATTGAAATACCTCTAATTATCGATGGNAATGAAATAAAAACAGGCAATACTGAAGAAATAAGAATCCCCCATAATCACAATCATATTTTAGGTGTATACCANAAAGCATCTGAAAAAGAAATAAAGATGGCCACTGAATCTGCAATGGATACTTGGTCTTCGTGGTCCAAAATGCCCTGGGAAGACAGGGTTGCAATATTTAAAAAAATGGCATCAATCTTACAAAGGCATTACGATCAAACCCTAAATGCATCAACCATGCTCAGTCAAAGCAAAAATGCCTATCAAGCAGAAATAGATGCATCTTGTGAGATGATAGATTTTCTTAATTTTAATTGTTGGTATGCACAAGAATTATACACTCAACAGCCTACCTATTCCCCAGATGGAATTTGGAATAGGTTAGAAAATAGGCCTTTGGAGGGCTTTGTGTTTGCTATTACTCCATTTAATTTTACTTCCATAGCAGGCAATTTACCAACTGCACCAGCCCTAATGGGAAATGTTGCTATATGGAAACCAGCATCCTCTGCAGTATATAGCGCACATTTTTTGATGAAACTATTTAAAGATGCTGGCTTACCTAGTGGTGTTATAAATTTTTTGCCAGGTAGCGGCTCTTTAATAGGTCCTAAAATAATTCAAAATTCTAATCTTGCTGGTGTTCACTTTACTGGCTCAACTTCTGTTTTTCAGGGCATGTGGAAATCAATTGGTGAATCTATAAAACATTATAAATCTTATCCAAGAATCGTTGGTGAAACTGGCGGTAAAGACTTTTGTATTGCTCATGAATCGTCAGANATAAAAGCTCTATCAACTGCTATGATAAGAGGCGCATTTGAATATCAGGGTCAAAAGTGCTCTGCTTTATCACGAGCTTATATTCCCAAATCAATTTGGCCCGAACTCAAGAAAATATTCATCAATCAAGTCAATCAAATCAAAATGGGCGATGTTGAAGATTTTTCAAACTTTATGAATGCAGTAATTGACCGAAACTCATTTATCAATATTAAAAANTACATTGATAATGCAAAAAAAACTGATGAAGTTCAAGTTTTAACTGGTGGTAATTGCGATGACACAATTGGGTATTTTATTGAACCAACAACTTTGATCACAAAAGATCCAAAATATGAATCAATGTGTGAAGAAATTTTTGGACCTGTTCTAACTATATATTTGTATGACTCAGATAAGTGGGATGAAACCTTAAAATTAGTAAATGAAACGTCACCATACGCACTTACAGGGTGCGTCTGGGGTAATGACAGAAATGCAATTAATGATGCAACTGAAAAACTAACTCATGCTGCTGGTAATTTTTACATTAATGACAAACCTACTGGAGCAGTTGTCGGCCAACAACCTTTTGGCGGTGGCAGAGCATCTGGCACAAATGATAAAGCTGGATCTATTTTTAATTTAATCCGCTGGGTCTCGCAACGCACAATAAAAGAAACCTATGATCCACCAACAGAATTCACTTATCCATTTATGGAAAGTTCAAAATAAAATTTAGGAAAAAAGAATGAAAATTCATGAATATCAAGGCAAAGAGATCTTTAGATCTTTCAATATACCAGTTCCAATTGGATATGCTGTTAACAAATTAGATGATGTTGAAAAAGTTATTAAAAAAGTTCAAAATGAATCAAAAAAAGAAGCTGTTGTTGTAAAAGCTCAAATTCATGCAGGTGGCAGAGGAAAAGGAGGCGGTGTAAAGTTTTCATCCAACTTATCAACAGCTGTAAATAATGCTAATAAGATATTTGGAATGAATCTTGTTACTCATCAAACTGGAGAAAGTGGTCAAAAAGTTAGAAAAATTCTTATTGAGGAAGCATCTAATATTTCAAAAGAATTTTATTGCGCAATAACTCTTGACCGCTCACTAGGACAATTTGTTTTTATGGTATCGACAGAAGGTGGAATGGAAATTGAAAAAGTTGCTGAAGAAACACCTGAAAAGATTGTAAAAGTATGGATTGACCCATTGATTGGAATGAAATCTTTTCATGCAAGAAAATTAGCTTTCGGTTTACAATTGACCGGCTCAGCATACAAAGAAGCGGTAAGCCTTTTTTCAAATTTATTTAAATGTTTTATAAGAACAGATGCTTCGCTTGCTGAAATAAATCCATTAGTACTTACTATTGATAACAAAATAGTTGCTCTAGATTGCAAACTAAACTTTGATGGCAATGCATTGTATAGACAAAAAGATATATTATCACTGAGAGATACAAATGAAGAAGATCCTACCGAACTAGAAGCTGATAAATTCGACTTAAACTACATAAAACTCGATGGAAATGTAGGGTGCATGGTCAACGGAGCAGGTTTAGCTATGGCAACAATGGACATTATAAAAATATCAGGAGGAGAGCCAGCAAATTTTTTAGATGTTGGGGGAGCTGCATCTGCAGATACTGTTAAAAATGGATTTAAAATCATACTCTCTGATAAAAATGTAAAAGCAATTCTTATTAACATTTTTGGAGGTATTGTTAGGTGCGATAGAGTTGCAAATGGCGTTGTCGAAGCTGTTAAAGAGCTTGGACTAGATGTTCCTGTTGTCGTTAGGCTTGAAGGTACAAATTCCGAAGAGGCTAAAGAGATATTAGCTAGGTCCAAACTATCGATTATTCCTGCTTCANATATGAAGGACGCAGCTTTGAAAGTTGTGAAATCCATTTAAAAATTAAAGGATAATTATGTCAATTTTAGTAAATAGAAATTCAAAAGTAATTGTACAAGGCATAACAGGCGGTGAAGGCGCTTTCCACAGCCAACAAATGATTGACTATGGAAGCAATATTGTAGCCGGGGTAACTCCAGGGAAAGGTGGTTCATTTGTTCTTGAACAGAATATTCCAGTTTTTAACTCTGTTGAAGAAGCTCGATCAAATACCGATGCTAATGTATCAATTATTTTTGTTCCTCCTGCTTTTGCAAGTGAAGCTATTATTGAGGCATCAGAAGCAAATATAGAACTTATCGTTTGCATAACGGAAGGTGTACCAATAAATGATATGGCGATTGCTATGAGAGTTTTAGAAAAAAATAAGACCAGGCTAATTGGGCCAAATTGTCCTGGTATCATCAGTGTTGATGAATGCAAGCTTGGTATTATGCCTGGATTTATCTGTAAAAAAGGGACTATTGGAGTAGTTTCAAAATCNGGAACATTGACTTACGAGGCCATAGGACANCTTGCTTCTGTTGGCTTAGGCCAAACTACTGCTGTTGGTATTGGGGGTGACCCAATCATTGGAACAACCATGAAGGAAATTCTAGAACTATTTGAACAAGATCAAGAAACGGAAGGCGTTGTTATGATAGGTGAAATTGGAGGCCAAATGGAAAATGAAGCTGCTTTGTGGGCGAAAAAAAATATGACTAAACCAGTNGTGGGGTTCATTGCTGGGCAAACNGCTCCTCCTGGAAGGCGTATGGGACATGCAGGTGCNATAGTTTCGGGTGGTGATGATANTGCTGAAGCAAAAATGCAAATTATGAAANAATCTGGAATCGAGGTTTGCGAATCTGTTGCCGATATTGGGGAAAAGATGAAAAAANCACTNGAAACGATTTAAAATGAGGTATTTATGAACAATCAAACTTTTGCAATGATAAAACCTGATGCAATTAAAAATGGTCATTTAGGAAAAATCGTTGATCATTTATTAAATGACAATTTTGCCATAATAGGATTGAAATTCCTAAAAATGAGTAAAGATCAGGCTAGGGCTTTTTACAGCATTCATTCAGAGAAGCCTTTTTTTGAAGAGCTGACCACTTTTATGTCATCTGGGAACATAGCTGTGCTTGCTCTTCAAAAAGAAAATGCTGTATCAGAATGGAGGAAAACAATTGGAGCAACTAATCCCCAAGAAGCCGATGAAGGAACAATTAGAAAATTATATGCAACATCANTAGGAGAAAATGCGGTACACGGCGCAGATAGCGATGAAAATGCTCAAAAGGAAATTGATTTTTTCTTTACTAGAAAAGAATTGATTTATACTACCTAATTCTTGCATATTTTGATACAATCATTGAAATTGTAGTATCTAATTATGACTTTCAAAATAAAAAATATGAAAATATTTAATTATTTACTGTTGGTATTCCTGGTAAGTTGCTCAAAAGACAATCCTACA
Organism: bacterium TMED144; assembly: GCA_002170005.2. Lineage (GTDB taxonomy): Bacteria > Fidelibacterota > Marinisomatia > Marinisomatales > TCS55 > TMED144. The sequence goes on from NHGT02000011.1 coordinate 165,920, forward strand.
GCCAATGTAGGTGAATCAATTTTAGTAGTGGCTGAACTCCCTGAGGAGAACCAAGACCTTGAGTTTCTATGGGAATTTATCGATCTTCCTGAAAATAGTGTCCTTGAAAACATAAATTTAAGAATTGGCAATGACAATTCATCAGTTATCTTCACTCCTGATGCTCCTGGTCTTTATAGTTTAAATGTTTCAATTTTTCAATACAATGACGAAGTAAGCAACCAAAGCTTTACCTATGAAATTCAATCTGACGAAGACAGTCAACAAATTTCAAAAAAAATAGCACTAAATGATACAATAGTAAATGACTTAGGAACTGCTCTTAAAGATTCAATTCAAAAAATAGAATCTGAAAAATGGTATGATTCCGAAATAGCTACTCAAGCAGTTGAAGAAATCAATACTAATGAAAACAAAAAAATAGAAACTGCAGTTGAAAAACCCCCTGCAAAGCTAGTAATTAAAAAAAGTAAACCAAAATCAGTTCCTCAGCGGAAAAAATCTAAAATTAAAAAAGTTGGAATGTCCATCCCTTATGATAGAGAAAGATTTACTATACAAGTTGCATCAAAAAAAAGGTTAGATGATGCAAANAAGGTTGCAGCTAATCTTATAAATAGTGGCTACGATGCATATATTCAAAAAGCATTTTTCAAAGAAAACAACCAAACATGGTATAGAATTAGAGTTGGTAGCTACAATGATAAAAGCATGGCACAAAAAGTAGCCATTGCGATATCTAATGAACAGAAAGAAAAGGCTTGGGTCGATCACGTTCGAATTGAAAATTAGCCTCTACTAAAATTTCTTATCAAATCAGCTTTATATAAAATTAAATATCATGAAAATATTGTTTTCTGAATTACGGAAAAATTTCAAAAACAAAACTTTTACATTTAATGCTGATGATATAGATCTTCCAGAAGTAAAGTTTAAAAATAATCTCCAAAAACTTATTTTAAGTGTTAGTAGCGAGAATGAAGAATATTACGTAATTGGAAAAATAAATTCCATTTATATAGAAACTTGCGATAGGTGCTTGTATGATTTTGAAAAAGCATGGAATTCAAGTTTAGACTTTATTATCTCTAGCAAAAAAAATGCATCAAATAATTATGATGTAATTTCCTTTAATCAAACACAAGAATTCATTAATATCAGTGACATTTTAAGAGATCATTTTTTCATAAATAGACCATATAAAAAACTTTGCAAAATTAATTGCAAAGGTCTTTGCGTGGAATGTGGTATTAATTTGAATAACAATACCTGTGAGTGTGGACCAAGCAATATGGACACACCTTGGGAGAAATTAAGAAAAATTAAATTTTAAGGAGTATTCATGGCACTACCAAAGAGAAGGCAATCAAAGGCACGTGGTCGCAAAAGAAGGACTCATTATAAAGCAGACAATGTTAATACAAGTAAATGTCCACAATGCGGTGAATTTAAACTTCCACATAGAGCATGTCCTAACTGTGGTTACTATAAGGGACGTCCTGTATTAAATGTTAACTAAAAATTCCTTTTTAAGTTTTGAATACTACAATTACTGCAACAGCTAAGTATATCCCTGAAAAAATCCTTTCTAACTTTGATTTAGAAAAAATTGTTGATACAACTGATGATTGGATAAAATCTCGAACAGGCATAACTAAAAGACACATAGTTCAAGAAGGTGAAGCCACTTCAGATATGTGTGCAAATATTGCAAAAAAACTATTAAAAAGCTCAGGTAAAACGCCTGAAGAAATTGATATTATAATAATAGCCACTAGCACTCCTGACCATTTTGTTGTTTCTACAGCCGCCATAGTCCAAGACAAAATAGGGGCAATAAATGCATGGGGCTATGATCTAACAGCTGCATGCACGGGATTTATTTTTGCTTTAGAGACAGGTGCAAGACTAATTGAGTCTGGAAAATACAAGAATGCAATCATCATTGGAGCTGATACTATGAGTTCAATTATTGACTATAAAGATAGAAATACCTGCGNNATTTTTGGTGATGGTGGCGGTGGTGTTTTAATTGAACAAACAAATGATGATTATGGTATTATTGATTCCATTCTTAAAACCGATGGAAGTGGAAATCAATTTTTAACTGTGCCAGCTGGAGGGAGCAGAAAGCCCGCGTCACAAACTACAGTTAAACAAAGATTGCATTATGTTTATCAGGATGGCAAAACGGTTTTTAAATATGCAGTTAATAGAATGAGCGAGGTGAGTAAGGAAATAATTGAAAAAAATAAACTTTCCTCACANGATATAAAGCTGTTTATTCCACATCAAGCCAACCAAAGAATTATAGATGCAACTGCAAAAAAATGTGGACTAGACCTAGATCAAGTTTTTGTCAATATTGATAAATATGGTAATACTACTGCTGGAACTATACCAATTGCAATTGATGAAGCCCATAAAATGAATTTACTTGAAAATGGCGAACTTCTTCTTTTGGCGGCATTTGGNGGAGGCTTTACTTGGGGAAGTATGTTAATTAGATGGGGTAAAATGCTTTGAAAACTGCCTTTTTATTTCCTGGTCAGGCATCACAAAAAGTAGGNATGGGTNAAGATCTGTACCTTTCAAATTCAAATGTTAGAAAAAACTTTGAAATTGCGAATGATATTATGGGTTTTGACTTTAAAAAAATCATTTTCAATGGCCCTGCCGAAGTATTGAAAAAAACAATTTATACCCAGCCTGCTATTTATTTGATTAGCGTTATAATAGCCAAAATATTAATCAAAAAGGGAATCAACCCACAATGTGCCGCTGGACATAGTTTGGGCGAATATTCTGCTCTCACAATAGCTAATGCTTTTGATTTTGAATCGGGTTTTGAGCTAGTTAAGTTAAGATCTGAAGCAATGCAATCATCATGCGAAGAAGAAGATGGAACGATGGCTGCTGTTTTAGGATTGGATGATGCAACCGTAGAACAAATTTGCAATGACTGTGATTCTGGAATAGTTGTTGCCGCAAATTTTAATTGTAAAGGCCAAGTAGTTATTTCTGGAGAATCAAATTTAATAAATGAAATATCTCAAAAACTAAAAGAAGCTGGCGCTAAAAAGATAATAGAAATCAACGTTGGTGGAGCTTTTCATTCACCATTAATGACTTCTGCAAAAGAAAAACTAAAGAAAAAATTAAACCAAACTACTTTAAATGATTCAACAATACCTGTATATTCAAATTGTACTGCAAAATCCGTGACAAAAAAAAATGATATCCTTGATTCATTAATAAATCAGATTGATAACCCTGTTTATTGGCATCAGTCAATTACAAACATTAAATATGATGGATTTAATAATTTTATTGAGGTTGGTCCTGGAAAAGTTCTACAAACATTATGTAAAAGAATTGATTCTACATTGTCAATATCGGGCGTAGAATCAGTTCATCAAATTAATGAATTAACAAATGTTTAATCTGAATAACAAAGTTGCCATTGTTACTGGAGCATCGCAGGGCATAGGTAAAGAAATATCTTTATCATTGGCTAAAAAAGGTGCTAAAGTTATCTGCATTAGTAGGAATGAAGAAGCTTTAAAATCTGTTGTTAGGGATATAAAAAAATTAAATGGTGAGGGCTCATACGCTATATGTGATGTTACCAATATAAAAAATGTACAAAAAACTGTTGAAGAAATAATTTTAAAACACTCAAGAATAGACATTTTAGTAAATAATGCTGGAATTACACAAGATTCATTATTATTACGAATGTCAGAACAAAATTGGGATTCAGTTATAAATACAAATTTAAAAGGTTCATTTAACTTTATTAAAACAGTTTCGAAAAATATGATTAAATCAAAAAGCGGTAAAATAATCAATATTTCCTCAATTGTTGGTTTAACTGGCAACGCTGGTCAAGCAAATTATGCTGCATCAAAAGCTGGATTAATTGGATTGACAAAATCTGCTGCAAAGGAACTTGCAGTGAGAAATATCCAAGTTAATTGCTTGGCTCCGGGATATATTTCAACCGAGATGACTGATAAATTATCAGAGGGTGTAAAAGAAAACTTATTAAAGCAAATTCCATTAAATAGAATCGGTAATCCTGATGACATTTCAAATGCGGTAATATTTTTATGCGCAAATGAAACATCATATATAACCGGCCAAACTATTACTATAGATGGTGGAATGGTAATGAATTAAACAAAGGAGATAAAATGTCTACATTTGACAAAGTAAAAGAGGTAATAATTGATAAACTTGGTATTGAGGATAGCAAGATTCAATCTAAATCATCGTTTGTTGATGATTTAGGAGCAGATTCTTTAGACACAGTTGAGCTTATTATGCAACTTGAAGAAGAATTTGGAATTGAAATTCCTGATGAAGATGCAGAAAAAATTACAACCGTTCAAGCAGCTGTGGACTATATTGAACAAAATAAATAAATGACAAAACGAAGAGTTGTTGTAACCGGTCTGGGAGTCCTATCCCCTAATGGAAATTCCATTGGAGATTACTGGGATAGTCTCTCTAATGGTGTAAGCGGAATAAAAGAAATATCCAGTTTTGATGCCTCTGGTTTAAGTGTCAGGATTGCTGGGGAGTTAGACGGCTTCAATCCTAATGAACATTTTGATAGAAAAGAACTTAAAAAACTTGATCTTTTTACTATTTACCATATCGTATCTTCAAGAGAGGCTATTGAACAATCCAGTTTTAAGAAAAATAATATTGAGTACGATAGAGTTGGAGTAATTATCGGATCAGGTATTGGCGGTATTCAAACACTTGAACAGCAAGCAAAAATTTATAATGAAAGAGGACAGAGAAGGGTTTCTCCCTTTTTTGTTCCAAGAATGATAGCTAATATAGCAGCAGGTAATTTGGCAATTGAATTTGGCCTCAAAGGCCCTAATCATACAGTAATTTCTGCTTGCGCTTCTGGTACCGATGCCATTGGATGCGCAGCGAGAACCATTCAATATGGAGATGCAGATATAATGGTAACAGGGGGAACTGAAGCAAGCATAACTGGATTAACTATATCTGGTTTCGCAAATATCAGAGCGCTATCTACACAAAATGATAATCCCTCTAAAGCTAGCAAACCCTTTGACAAAGATAGAGATGGGTTTGTTTTATCAGAAGGTTCAGCAACGATTATATTAGAAGAATTAGAGCATGCTAAAAAAAGGGGAGCTAAAATCATTGCTGAATTTGCAGGCTATGGATCAACAGATGATGCATATCATGTTACTCAACCATCAGAAGGAGGAGTAGGAGCAATAAAAGCGATGTCAAATGCATTAAAAGATTCAAACTTAAATACTGGCGACATAGACTATATTAACGCTCACGGAACCTCAACCCCTTTTAATGATAAAACTGAAAGTTCTGCTATAAAAAGTCTTTTTTCTGATCATTCTAAGAATCTAAAAATTAGCTCTACAAAATCAATGATTGGTCATTCATTAGGCGCAAGTGGTGCGTTAGAAGCAGTAGCTTCTATATTAGCTATTCAAAACAATGAAATTCCTCCAACTATAAACTACAAAACACCAGATCCAGATTGCGATTTAAACTATGTTCCAAATATATCGATTAAACAAAATATAAATGCTGTAATGTCAAATTCTTTTGGGTTCGGAGGGCACAATGGGGTGATAATTTTTAAAAAATGGATTGATTGATAATTGATTATTAATAGATTTTTTAAAAATATATTTTATAGGTATGATAGCGAAATTGAAAAAATTATAAACTACAACTTTAAAAACAAACATTATTTATCTCAAGCTCTAACGCATAAATCCATTTCCAACAACCCTGGTAAAAGCTACGAAAGATTAGAATTTTTAGGAGATGCTGTAATAGATATAATAGTTAGTGAAAAACTCATGAATGAATATCCGGAGTGCGATGAAGGAATTCTAACTCAGAAAAGGTCAGCACTAGTACAAAAATCATTCCTTTCTTATGTTGGAAAATTCTTAAATATTCTAAATTATATTAAAATTGAAGACAATGTTGATTTATCTCAAGAAAAGATCGCAGACAAACAGTATGCAAATCTTTTTGAAGCTTTAGTTGGTGCAATTTATCTTGATAGTGGGTTTGAAAATTCAAAATTGTTTGTTGCTAATACATTATGGAAAAACAGAGAAAAGGCCTGGAGTTCTACCAATTATAAGGGTCAATTAATTGAAATCTGTCACATTAGACAACTATCAAATCCAATTTTTCAAGTTTCCAATGTAACTGGGCCTGACCATCAAAAACTATTTGAAGTTAATGTGTTAATTGGCAAAAAAAGGTATCGTAGTGGTATCGGAAGTAGTAAAAAAACAGCTGAACAACAAGCGGCAGAATATGCCATTGAAAGCTTAACGATTAATCATTAAAAAATTTAATTTTATCTCTTAATTTAGCTGCAATTTCATAATCTTCTCGATCTATAGCTTTCTGTAATTGATTTTCAAGAGACTCTATTTTTGTACTTTGTATAATATTTTGATCATCATCTAAAATTGCTAATTGATTTTTATTAATTTTACAAAGTAAATGTTCGTTGACAAAAATTGGACATTGCAGTTTTAATGCTAAAATAATTGCATCACTTGGTCTAGAATCAATATGTTTTTCAATTAAGCTTGGTGAAACAATGTTTATAGTTGAAAAGAAAATGTCTTCTTCGCACCTTTCAATAGTAACATTTTTTAAATTTAAACCCACGCCTTGCAAAGCATTTATTAGCAAATCATGAGTTAAAGGCCTTTGGGTATCAATAGATTCCATAGCAATGGCAATAGAGTGCGCTTCATAGGAGCCTAACATTATTGGCAATCTTCTATTCCCATTGATTTCTTTTAAAACAACTGCATAGCTCTTGTTTGAACGATAATATGAGATTTTGCTGACTAGAAATTCTACTAACTTCATACATTAATTATAATTAAAAAAAAAATTTTATCAAATACTTTCGCTTAATTTATTTTTTAATAAGTCTATTTTTTTAACAGGTGTTGGATCTGTTTTATGAAAAATTGCACACCAGTAACTTAACCAATCTCCAAAATGAATAAATTTCAAATCTCTTTCAATGCCTGTATCACCATTCATTTCAATAAAATGTTGATTTGAACTAAAATTTTTAATTAATGAATTGGTCTGATTCATCCTGAGAATATTTCTTTTGTGATTATCTTTATCTACTAACCAGATGATAGATATTTTTTTTAAAAGCTGGCTATTGTTCTCCCATCCAACTATTTCATTGTGGTTCATCTCAGGAATAACATTAGAAAAAGCCAACATTTTTGAATTTTCATTTAATTGACCTTTCCATCTTCGAGCTATGATCGATGTAGTATTGTCTTGAGAATATATTATTGGAAAAGTATTAAAAATATGATTAGCTAAATTATAAGTGGGGTTATCATCATTGTCTTGTGAAAATAGATTTCTTGATTCATATAACCCAGCCAAGGAATTTTTTAATTTTTCCAAAATTTCTTTATTAATTATCCCTATTTTTATTAATAAGTATATTATTGGAACAAAAGAAAATGCCAAAGCAGCTCTCGGCTGCAATCCTTTAGGTACTTTTATAAAATCAAGATTGTTTTCATTAGATAAATCTTTTAAAAATCCTCCTGTAGAGATAGAAATAATTTTGGAATTTTTATTTTTAGCATCATCAAAAGAGCTCAATGTTTCTTCAGTGTTCCCAGAATATGATGAGCAAATAACTAGTGAATTCTCGTCAACCCAGCTCGGCAAATTATAATTTCTAGAAACAGTTATTGGTATATTCTTACTTGAGGATAATAGAAGTCGAACTACATCACCTCCAATAGCTGAGCCACCCATGCCTGCAATAACCACTCTATTTATGGAACTATAATTATTATTAAGTAAAATTTTTTCTCCAATTGCAAAAGCAGATTCTATATTGCTTGAGAAATCATAAATTGATTTATACATATTGCTTCTATCTAAGCTATTAGTCATTTTTTGTTAATATCTCCTATTTAAAATGTAGTTTGAAAAGTCGTCTAAGAAGTTATTTTCAGAGGACTTGACAAATTCAATGCTTTTACTTGTTTTATTTATATAGTATTCAACAAGTTTTTTTATTTCATGGTCTATTCTGTTTTCCAAAAAAAAATTTTTGTAGCCTTGTAAATCTGTTTTTTTTGAATTGAGCCTGATCCATTCTTTTTCGTTCATATTTCTAGCTAGGATTGTCATTGCTGTTTGCTTTCCAGAATGAATATCGCTTCCAAGACTTTTACCCATCAACTCTGGCTCTCCAAAGATTTCTAGATAATCATCTTGAATTTGAAAAGCCAAACCAAGATTTACACCAAAAGAATAGAGCGTGGTACGAATATCTATTTCCTGCTCTGAAACTATAGCGCCCAATTCAGAACATAAACCAAGCAATGAACCTGTCTTTTTAGCAATCATGTCTAAATATTTATCCATTGATATAGAAGTATCATTTTCAAATTCTTTGTCGAGTGCTTGCCCCTCACAAACTGATAATGATATTTCATTTAATCTACTGTAGGTGTTTTTATCAAGACTATTTATAGCTAGTTGAGCTAAAGTAAAGATTGCGTCACCAGATAAAATTGCAGTTGAGATATCCCATTTTTTATGAAGTGATGGCTTGCCATGCCTAATATCATCATCATCCATAATATCATCATGAATTAAAGTAAAGATATGTAATAATTCAACTGCAACAGCAGCCTTCATTAGATCGCTCACATTTGCATTAAATAGCTTGCCTGATAAAAAAACTAATATTGGACGCAGTCTTTTTCCAGAATTATTTATAGAATATTTAATTGGATCATAAAGGTATTTTGGTTCACTCTTTACTAAAATTTTTTTTAATGATCTGTTAATTTCACTTTTTAAAAAACTTATCTCTTTATGAAAATCATCATTATCATTCTTCAATTTTTAATTCTCCAAATTGAAAGAGTTTGTCCATAATAATATTTTTAATTTCAATCATTCTTTTCTCATTATTTGCTTCAAACCTACATACAATTACGGGTTGTGTATTTGATGCTCTTACCAATCCCCAACCATCCTCAAATAAAATTTTCACACCATCTATCAAATTACATTTATAACTTTTACTAAAAAAATCAATTGCTTTATTGGTTATTAAAAATTTTTCTTCATCTGTAATAGCATTCAATCTAATCTCAGGTGTTGAAAAGTATTGTGGAAGAGCTTCTTTTAGATCTGATAATTTTTTATCTGATTTAGAAAGCATTTGGACTGCTCTTGCTGCAACATATATGGCATCATCGTAACCAAAATAGTCATCTGCCATAAAAATATGACCACTCATTTCTCCGCCAAATTTACATTTTAATTCAGCCATTCTTTGTTTAATTAGCGAATGACCTGTTTTCCACATTTCAGGTTTTCCATTATGTTTCAAAATCATATCTTCAAGAACTTTTGAGCATTTGACATCAAAGATAACTTGATCATTTGGATTAATAATTTCTGGAAGAAAGAGCGCCATTAATTGATCTGCCCAGATTATTGAACCCTTATTATCTACCACTCCAATGCGATCAGCATCACCGTCAAATGCGACCCCAATATCATATTTACCAGTTTTCATTTCATTTATGAGATCTAATAGATTGGCTTCAATTGTTGGGTCAGGATGGTGATTTGGAAAAGTGGGATCTATATCAGAATACAATTCAGTCAATTCAACATTTTTTAATTTTTTAAAAATTTGAGGAGCACATAATGCTCCTGCTGCATTTCCGCAATCCATCACAACTTTTATTGGTTTTTCAATATTGATTTTATTTAATATCAAATTTTCATAATCGCTGATAGTCTTTTTATATGGAGCTTCCGTGCCAATACCAACATCAAAATCTTGATTTTTTATTATATTTTTGATATCTTGAATTGTTTTGCCAAAAACAGATTTTTTATTTCTAGACATTTTAAAACCATTAAACTCTGGGGGATTATGGCTTCCTGTTATTTGAACAGCTCCAGCAACCTCTAAATTATACATTGAATAGTAATTTAAAGGTGTTGGCAATAAACCAAGCTCAATAACATCAATACCTGTTGAAAGAACACCATTTTTAAATTGATCTTTTAGATTTGGAGTTGACTCTCTAACATCCCCACTCAATGCTATTTCCATACCGCCGGCTCTTTTTATAAAAGTGCCAAACCCCTTACCCAGGTTAACTACAACTTCTTCAGGGAAGTCCTCAGACACTTTTCCCCTGATATCATATTCGCGAAAAATAAATTCGTTTAAATTCATTATTAATTTTTATTACATATACAAGACTTGAAAATAATTAGAATGTACATAACGAACTAACTAAAATACTTTTAATAGTCTGGTTTCTTTCTTAAAGATTTCTTATCAGCTCTTATTTTTTTGTTTTTAAGTCTTTCCGCAATTGATTTGAATGAGGGTTTGGTGGCTAGTCTTGGAGGCTTTATAAAAGTAATTTCATTTAATTTTTTTCTTAAAAGACGTAGAGCAAATTTTTTATTCAAATATTGGCTTCTATTTTTTTCACTGCGAACTTGTAGTCCTGTAGGTATATGTTTTATCTGAACTGCAGTTTCAACCTTATTTACATGCTGTCCACCTTTTCCAGAAGATCTAGATGTCGTAACCCTGCATTCCTCTAATANCTTTGCATCATCTTTAGGAATATTAATCATATTACTTGGTTTAAGAAACCATCTGAATCTAATAATTTTTGACAGGCTTCACTGTAAGAACATGATTTTTCAATCATAATTATTGCACACTTAACAGAATTATTTGCTCTGGATAGTGCTTTAATTGCTTCATCTTCACTTACTCTGGTTATTTCTTTAATTATTCTTACGCCTCTGTCCTTAAGCTTTTCATTCACAACTTTTAGATCTACCATAAAATTTTTGTAAACCTTTCCAAGTTTTATCATCACAGTNGTTGANATCATATTTAACACTAATTTTGTAGCAGTTCCAGCTTTCATTCTCGTTGACCCTGTTATTATCTCTTCTCCTGTTTTAATATTAATTAACACATCTTGATTTGTTTTATAAAATGGTTCCTCATTGCANATAATGTAACCTGTCTTAGCATCGCATTTATTGGCAAATTCTATTGCTGAAACAACATATTTAGCTGCGCCGCTTGCACTTATTCCAATAACAACNTCTCCTGATTTTAATTTATTTTTTTTAAGATCTAAAATTGCATTTGATCCAATGTCTTCTGCGCCCTCAATTGATGATTTGAGCGCTTTATCTCCACCTGCAATTATCCCGGTGAATAAATGATTTGGCACTTTAAAAGTAGGAGGCATTTCAGAAGCATCAAGAACTCCCAACCTGCCAGATGATCCTGAGCCAACATANAAAATTCTTTTTCCATTTTTAATAGCTTTTACACAGATATCAACTAATTTTTCTATTTTATCTAATGAGCCTCCAACAATCTTTGGAATTTTAATATCTTCATTATTGATAGTTTGAAGAATATCAAAAGTGCTCATACTGTCGATATTAANTGAATTTATATTTATTGATTCTGTTTTTAGCTCACTTCTTTTATTGATAGACATATCAATAAGTTAGCTGTTGATTTTTTATTAAAAAATTAAATTTATTGAAGAAGAATTAGTCTTCTTTTAGAGACTGTATTAATCTTAACGAATACCAACGATCAATTAATTCATTCATATCTCTAAGGTATTCTTTGTAAATGCGCTTTACTATTTTTTTCTTATTGTTTATTGCAGGGTCGCCATTNAATTGAATGTTATCTAAATCAGAAAGAGCCATTTCAATATTATCTTTTTCTTTTAAAATCCACGAAACTGGTTCAAACATGCTTGTTGTTACATGATTATTAGTTGATTCATTATTAATATTTACAGGGATGTTGTCTTTCTGCATTGCTCTTATTTTAATCTTGATGTAATTTTCTGTTTTACCAGTTCTTGATGCAAGTTCTTTTACAGTGACAGAGTTAGGAAATTGCTCCAATACATCTGCTAATATCATAGAAGAACATTTATCAAGACCACGCTTCTCAAGAGTGGCAGCATATTTTTTTAACATTTTTTTTTATTACCTCGAATAATAAATAAAAATCAATTAATTAATATACAAAGAATAATTATTATNTATTAAATTATTATTACTGCAATAATACGCATAAATTACTCTTTATTAATTAAAAACATCAATTAAACTAAAACTTAATGCTAATTAAATACTCATTTATTGTTTTAACAATAATTTTTGGGAAACAATTATCGGGAAATGATGATTACTTCGTTTTAAAAAATAGTCAAGTAATTAGAGATTCATTAAATGCAATTAAGTTTGTAAATCCAAACGATGCTGTTGAATTCTCTTTTCAAATTCTAGAAAATTATTCTGAAAAAAGACCAAATAGAGTTGTTGGAAGTGTTTATGCCGCTTTAGGTCAGATTTATCATATAAAAGGGTTGTCTCGTCAAAGCATTGATTATTTACGATTATCAGAAGAAGAGTTCATTTCAGCNATTGACTACGTACCGCCCTGGCANATAATCAATTTTGGAAATATCTATTTTGCAAATNANTTCTTTGANGANGCATACAATTCTTATAAAAAAGCTTACGATTTATTTACTCAGTTCAAAGATAATCAAGAATTTTTAGAATTNAATAAAGAGCAAAATTTTATGGCTGGCCAAGCNACAAGCCTTAATAATTTGGCNCTGATAGAAATTGANCGCAANAATTTTATTCAAGCNGAACAATTTTTTAGAGAAGCGCTTGAAATAAGAAAAAAAAAGAATGATAAAAGTGATAAGTCTCATTCATANTTGAGCTTAGCAGAATTATATCACAAATGGGGAAAGTTCAATAGNATTTCAATAATGTGTGACAGTTCAGATATAGCTGTTAAAAATTATAAAATTTCTGANAAATCTATTNAATCNAGATATTTGGGCATGGCNGAGCAATANAGAGGAATTTTCTACGATCATATTGGCAATCAAAATAAAGGTATTTCTTCTTTTACTAAAGCACTGGACCATTATGAAAAGCTTCCAATTGAGAAAACAAGACTTTTATCTGTTATTTCTTCTATTAAAGTTGGAAAAGGAGAATTAACTGATGCGCTTACCAATATTAACGAAGCGTTATCAATAGCTTATGAGCAAGGATTAAATCGTGAAAAAATTAATTTACTGAATGATAAAAAAGAGATCTTGTACAAACTTGGTGATCTAGCTAAAGTTCAAGATATTAATGAAGAACTATTACTTATTAATAAATCCAATATTGCTGAGCAGAATAGAGACATGCTTATCAATATTGAACTTAAAAATGAATTGTCAGCAGGATTAGCTTTATTAAACAAACAGAAAGACCAGAGAAAGTTAATTTTAGCATTGTCAGGAATTTCAATTCTAATTCTGGGTTTGGTTATTTTTTCGATAAGAAATCAATATCTAGCTTCAATTCAAGCTAAAATATTAGCTGAACAAAGCAAGCTGGTTGCTGAGCTTGAACTCAAGACNACTGAAAAAGAATTGAGAAATGTAAGTACGACGATAATGGAAAAAAATGAAATGCTTGAATCTTTGAAAAAAGACGTTAATTACGCATCTCAATTTCTATCAAATAAAGACTCTAAACATCTAATCCAACCTTTAAAATCAAAGCTAGATGATGCTTCATTAGGAAAGTCAGATTGGGCAGAGTTTAAAGATCATTTTGATCGTGCATATCCAAATTTTTTCGATGAACTATCTAAAACAAATAAAAGTTTAACTGTTCAAGATTTGAGATTGTGTGCATACATAAAGTCGGGTCAAACAACAAAAGAAGTTGCTCAATTTACCGGGTTATCAATTAGNTCAATAGAAAGTAGAAGGTATAGATTNAGAAAAAAATTAGGATTNGGTCGAAACAATTCATTGTTTGATTTTATCCAAAAACTAAAACCACCTGTNNCTTCCAATACAAATTTTAATTGAGTATTAATGCAGTATTAGTTTTTTTTCATTATTTTTTTAAAATNCTTAATGGNTAATGANAAGAANCAACATAACTGGATAACATTTCTATCTAATTTTGAATCTGATAACAAAGACTTTATAGTTGCACTTTCCNCAAGACACCCTGAACTAACAAAATCGCAGTTTCAGGTGTGTCTATATCTCAGATCAGGCTTTGATACAAAGTCAATAGCTGAGGCGCTTGACTTATCAATAAGATCAGTAGAAAGTCACTGCTACAGAATTAGAAAAAAACTTGAGCTCCATCACAATACCAATCTTGGAACATACTTATATTCTATTGNTTAATGATNTTACNTAATAACAACANCTTGTTTAATATGCGTAATTTTGAAGTAATTAAAAATAAATTNTCTTAACTTAATATTAATNATATGAATAATTATAAAAANTTTAGAAACCTGTTAAAAGTTTTACCTGTTTTCTTTACAGGCTCTCTTTTAGCACAACCTACTGTTGCTGTACTTGATTTTGCAGCAAATGGTCTGCCTGATTATGAAGTTGAAACTTTAGTTGAAAGACTCAGATCTGAAATTCCAAATACAAAAGCAATGCGATTAGTAGATCGTAAAATGCTTGAAAATATTTTAAAAGAACAAGGATTGCAACAATCCGGATGTACCACAGAAGAATGCGCTGCTGAAATTGGAGAATTGTTAGGCGCTCAATTTATGATCAGTGGGTCTGTTGGCAAATTAGGATCAACATTTTCTGTAGACGCTAAGATGGTTTCTGTATCTACAGGTGAAATGACAAGGACNAAAAGCGTAAGTTTTGATGGTAATGTTGGTGGTTTACTTATTGAAATGCAAATTCTGGCTTGGGAAATGATGGATCTTAAACCCCCTCAACCTCTTTTACTTCAAAGAGCNGGAGGTGATGGTGTTGATAAAAAAGTTACCGTCGCTGTTATGGACTTTGATCCTCGTGGTATAAGTATGCTTGAAGCGCGTACACTTACCGATAGATTTGCCACAGAACTCGATGCAACCGGAAGAGCAATTTTAGTTGACCGAAGATCGATGAACGAAGTTATGCAAGAGCAAGGTTTTGATGAAGCCGGGTGTACATCGGAAGAGTGTGCTGCTGAAGTAGGTGCCTTACTTGGAGTNGAATTCATGATCAATGGTGCTATTGGTAAGCTTGGTGATACGTACACAATAGATGCAAAGATGTTTGAAGTAGCGACAGGTGCTGCTTCCAAAACAAAGAATGCAACCTACACCGGACCTGTAGATGGATTAATAACTGAGATTGAGATATTGGCCTGGGAAATGATGGGTTTAAAAGCNCCNAATACCCTTACTAAAAAGAGAAAAGGAACTATCGTATCTGAGACTCCTAAAGTCAAAACTCCTGGAGGTGCAGCCTTTAGATCTTTACTGATTCCAGGTTGGGGACAACATTACAACTTCTCTTCTTCTGAAAATCCTTCTGATGCTACAAAAAGATGGCTACATTTTGGTATGGACGCCGCATTAATTGCGTTATTAGGCGTCTCTTACCAAGCATTTCTAACNTCTGATGACGATGCCGTTTCTACACACTTAAACTATAAAAGCGCTACCGATACACAACAGATNGAGAGCTATAGAACTACTTCNTTAGGCCACAATGAAGACGCTAAGGCATCTGCTCAACAAACAAATTTTTTGATATTTGCAGTAGCTGCNATGCATCTTTATAGTTCTTATGATGCCTACACCAATGGTCCTTCTGGCGGTCAAGCATCAAAAAATAAAAAATCAAAATTTAATCTTGTCTACAATCCTAATCTAAAACAACCGCAATTGAGGTTTTCCATTGCGCTTAACTAAATTTAAAATTCATTTTTTGCCAATTCTGATATTTTTGTTGGCATGCCAAGCGACTGAACTTGGTTATGACAATCCATTAGATGTACCATCTGATGAAGTTCCAGCCATTGTGTTTGAGCCCTCAATTGAGCAAATTCCACTACTCTCCTCCTCCCTCATCAATGTTTTTGCTGTCGAGGTTGAAAACGTAACTGGAATACGCGCTGAAATAACCTATGACAANAACATATTACAGGTATCNGATATTGCTAGAGGTGACCTATTTGGACAAAATAGNCAAAATTCTCTTTTCTTTGCAAATTATCAAGATAATCCAGGTACCATTGTAATTGATTATTTTTATCTTGGTAATAGTGAATCCCGATCTGTTAGCGGTACTGGAAAAATTGCATCTATTTTATTTAAAGGCAATGCCGTTGGGGCATCAGGTCTAGAATTTACTTCTAAAACAGAACTAGTAGATAAAGATGATATTCAGATCAATATCAGGTCTCGGGGACAAGGAAATATTGACGTAATACAGCAGTAAATGCTGATTTGTAAAAAACCCTATCTTCCGCTCCTAATATTTAATTTAGATCAAAATAAATATGTCT
>NHGT02000012.1 GCA_002170005.2 bacterium TMED144
TCCTTTATTTCGTTTGAATTGGAAAGGTCAGCCTGAATTAGAGAATGGCCATCACCAGGTAAACTTTTTATAAGGTTTTTAGCTGTATCTTTTTGTTTATTGAAATGAAGAATAACTTTTGCATTTGCTTTTGCAAAAGAATGGCATAATGCTTTCCCGATCCCCCCTGTAGAGCCCGTTATTAAAACTGAGTTGTTGCTAAGATCAATCTTCATTCGACAGAGATTGGAAGTATTTAACAAAGGCAAACCCTTCAATGCTCATTCCAATCAATAGCATGACCATTGAAGCAATACGAAGCGGATTATGAGTAAAAATAGCCGAAATGATATATATAATTACACCAACCCCAATTAGAAATTTCCCAATTTGATAAAAAGGGGTAGACGATTGTATTCTTTTCATGCTCTTGGGGTATTCTTTTTCTACCCAATCATCTAATTCTTTTTTCTCTTCAGGTGACATTCTCATCATTTGATACTCTCTTTGCGACTACAGTTATAAAGGTAAGTAGCACCGCTGTAAAAACATCCGCTAGTGGCGAGGCTTTTGGAAAGCCAAAATTCCAAATTATAACACCTAATAGCCATACTAAATATATTTTCACTTATTTTTATCAACAAACTGAAAAAAGTTTTCCTCAATTGACCCTGAAGGTCTTTCTATGATTCTTCCAATTTCTTTTCCATTTTTAAAAAAGATAATAGTTGGAGTTCTTTTTATGTTAAAGGATTCATAGTTTTTGAAATAGCCCTTTTTTTGTTTGTTCAATGCAACTATTTTTATTCTTTCATTCTCAAGTGCTAACAAATTGAATAGTTTTATTGCTTTTGGCACTTCTCTTTTAGAGTCATGACACCATGTTCCCATAAAGATAGCAATATCAATGTCCTTTAGGTTTGTTTTAGATAATTTTTCTATGTTTGGGTTATACTGGCTATATTGTTTATCAAACCACTTGTAGCTTTGATTCTTTAGGATATTTTGATCGATGATGCCATAGTAATAGGGGTCATTAAAAACATATTCACCTTCAAGTGTGTTAAAATTGGGGGCACATCCAGTGAAAAGAAAGAATAATGAAATAAATTTCGCGCTCTTTATCACGATAACTTTAAGCGCTGAACTTTGAACCTCTTGGTGCTCTATACTTCTGAAAAGGAATTAGCAATAAGGTCTTGATATTGCGGGTTTCTTCAATGTCCATATGAGTATCAAGACCATATTTGATGGATTGAATCTTATAATTCTTAATGCTGCAATTAAAGATATGGTCCCAAAGTGAAAAAATATTTCCGTAATGAGAGTCTGTCTTAGGTAGTGTAAAATGATGATGAACTTTGTGAAAATCAGGTGTAACAAAAACATATGACAAAATAAAATCAAATTTTGTTGGTATTTTGATGTTTGCGTGAGTCCAATGAGCGAAGAAGACAGACAAGGTTTGGTATAGCATAACAATACCGAATGATGCACCGCTTAAAAAGACTGCGAGCGATGTGAAAGTTAGACGAAAAATCGCTTCACCTGGATGATGTCTTAACCCAGTGGAGGCATCAACAAAAGGATCTGTATGGTGAATAATATGAAATCGCCACATAAATCGCACCTTGTGTTCTAAAAAATGAACAAGCCAAGCACCAACAAGATCTAAAAACATAATCCCAACTAAAATTTCAAATACCAAAGGAAGATCCAAGAATTTCAATAGACCAAAACCTAATAATTCAGATTGAATAGATGCATAAAGTATTAGAGAGGCCCCTGCTAAATTGATTAGCACCGTAGTTAATGTAAAAAATAGATTAAGCGATATATGCTTAATCTTTTTGTATTGAAAATTCAGTAATGGAAAGTTTGACTCGAGCAGTGTAAGAAATGATAGCCCACCTACTAAAAAGATAGTACGATACTCTTTGGGGATATTTTCAAAATAAGAAAGTAGATCAGCCATTAAAAATTATAGTTGGATTAAATTTTTGGGTCAGGTACCCGAAGCTACATTTAATATGAATCCCAGAGTAACAGCCACGCCTAAAATGCCAACAAGTGAGGTCTTGTTTTCATCAGAATCAGCTTCAGAATTTTTGCTGAAAAAGTCTCGGTACTCTAAAGGGTCTAGCGAGATTTGATTACCATAAGCATTAGTTATGGTATTAATTTTTTTTAATCGTATCTGCTGATTGCCTTCTACATTATCATATCCAGATAATTTTATGTATTTGAATTGAAAATTCAATGCCATAAAAGTACCAGAATTTCCATTAATTATAACGGGTTGACCTGGCTTAAGGACACCACCTTCGTCNGTAATCAATCTTTCGTAGTATCCTTTTTGACCAAAAAGAAAATTAAATGCAATTAAAGCAAGCGTTATTAAGATTTTTCTTTTCATTAAGATGTCATATTAGTTTTAAANATTGCAAAATAAATTAATTTATTATCATTAAAAATAAAACATATTAGTTGGCTAAAAAAAGGCTCAGACTATGATAGNCTGAGCCTTTTATACTTAGTAGTTGCCGACCTCCAATAGGCTGACATCTCGTCAGTTTATGCTGGCTTATTTATGGAGGCCAGCGATCTACAATTTATAGACACCTGATCACCTCCCTTCCAATTTGTTATAGATACTATNAAAATTAAATAAAATCATAAATTATTTTCCAGCTTTTTCTTTTGAAAAAGTAAGATTAAATATTTGTCTTTTTGCATTATCAGATCCAATCTCAAAAAATTTACTTATTAGCACTGCGATGCTATTGAACGCAATTTTATCCCAAGGTATTTCATCATAAGAGAAAAAATCCACTTTATTAATTTCAGGTCCGATTTCAGTGTTCATATTTTTTAATTCAGTGTAGAAGTAAAAATGTACTTGACTAATATGGGGAACGCTGTAAATCATAAATAACGAAGCATTATAATTTTTTATACCAACCTCTTCAAAGGCCTCTCTTTTTGCGCCTTCCATCAAAGATTCATTGTTTTCCATAAAGCCAGCNGGAACTGTCCAATAATTCTTNCTGGGCTCTGTATTTCTCTTGCAAAGTAAAATTTTCTCATTAAATGAGGCAATCACTCCNACGATATTTTTAGGGTTTTGATAATCAATNTATCCACATGATACACAAACGTCTCTTAATCTATTATCATCATCAGGAATGATTTGCTCCATNGGATTGGAACAATTGCTACAATATTTCATATATTCATTGTATGTTAATTAAAAATTATAATTATTACTTTGCAATATAAATGAATAAATATAAAAAAATAATATATGGCTCAATANCTATNNCATCATTGTTGATGGTTTTTNTAATCAACCTCATTCAAGAAAAACCTAGCATTGAACCAGTTNTAAATATTGCNAATCAAAGTTTTTCNTCNAATAAAGTTGATGTNAATCTNGTCACACCAGANAATTGGCAAAAGATCGAACCNAAATCATCAATGAGAGATTCNGAATACATNATAAGNAATTCTAAGGGNGAATTTAANTTGATAGTCTTTAAGAATATTGGTGGCTCTNTNGATCAAAATATCAANAGNTGGATAAACCAATTCTCTGGTGATCAAAATGAAAAAATGCCATTAATATCTAAAGAAATNGAACGAAATGGAATNAAGTTCACTTTTTTGCAAAANTCCGGNTCNTTTAATGGTGGAATGGGCCAATCTNAAGAGTTTGATAATGCAGCTTTAATTGGNTTTATNGTNCAAAATAGTCANAATACTTATTATTACAAAGCAGTTGCTGAAGNTGANGTACTNCACGAATCAAAAGAANACATCATTGATACAATATTAAAATCCTCTATTTAATNCATTAAATAAGTGCTATGAGTTCTGCTATTAAGTAATTNTTNTAGCCTTTATATNTTTTTAGANAGTCTTCTTTANNTCAGNTTTAATTTNNTTNTCNNTATATTTNCCATNTAANACTNTCATCATAATTTTTTGTATGCTATAATCNGGCTCATNAGGTTTACCTATACCTAAATTCTTTGGCCATTNCTTNCTTTTATCAATANAGCTNGAAGCCATTTGANAATTTCGTTCTTTTANATATTNTANNGCCTTAGCTAAGTGAAGAGAAACATATATATTGTGGCTTTCTTTNCCAACTTCTGATGGCAATACNTTAGTTTGTGATAANANTTCTATNGCGNTATCTAATTCATTCAAATATAATAGTGATTTTGCNTNNANNANTTGAATNTTAAAGTTGTTNGNAAATAATTGAAGAGCATTTTTCGATATTTCTAGCGCATTACTCCAATCATTTNCTTNTTGCAGNAATTGTATTGCATTNANATAAANAGNANGAGAGTTTTTAGCNTATTNTACCGAAAGTTGAATATCTTTTTCTGCTGATANTTNTTTTAGCTTATTCTTTAAANAAGCTCTGGATGCATAGAATNNTGCAATATTNGGNNCGTTNTNGCAACTNNNTAATANCTCAAGAGCCTCTTNTTCTCTATTTTTGGCCCANAAGTTTAGAGATANCAAATATTTCCATTTCCATGAATTGTAATTATTATTTACCCAGCTTAAAATATCTATTGATTCCCTTCTAAATGGATGAACAAAATCAATTGATAAGTCATCAATAGTATTGATCATTTTAATATCTTTATCGATGAACGCGCTCCAAGCTAATCCTAATGGATGCGATGAAAGCAAATTGTTAAATATTATTTTAGCTTCTTTATGCAAATTTCTTTCAAAATATGATATTGCAATTTCAAGATAGGTTTGTTCAGGAAATTCATTTTTTACTCTGTCGGTNAATCTTTTCCAATTTGATTCTGCAGGATCGATGAGATATAATTCAAATCGTGCAAAATGATTTAATGGATCTAAAAATAAAATATTATCTATCCATTTTTTTGATTCAGAATTGTTTTCAAGGATCCTGTTGGTAATAGATAAAATTTCCAAAGCATTCAAATTTAACCTATTGTAATTGAGAGATTCTTTTGCGTAACTAATAGCATCGCTATATTTTTTTTCTATAAGATAAATTTCAGAAATCTGACTCAATGCAGCAGATTTATATTTTGTTGATCTTGATGCCCATCCATATGCTTCTTTTGCATCATATAAGCTATTTAATGCTTTATAGATATTACCAGCAATGAAATTTGCATCTGAATCATAAGCATCAATTGATAAGATTTTTTTTATGTGTATAAGTGCTTTTTCATATTGCGCCTTTCTGTAATACAAATCTGCTATTAGATATGTTGATTTTAGATGGTTCGAGTTTTCATCTAAAATCATTTTTAAAATTGTTTCTGACTCCGGATATTTACGTTCTTTAAATAGTTCATTAGCTTTAATAAATTTTCTTTCAACCTCCGTTAGTGAGCTCAGTGTGGATAAATTTGAGCTATATGATCTGTCGAGCTTCTTTCTTTTTCGATCATACGAGTAATTAAGATCGAGACATTCTACATTGATTTTAAAGGGTTTATTATAGTTAAGGGAATAATTGTAAACTGCTCTTGGTGAAAATTCTGTTTCAAAGCTTTCTATGATGTTACCATTTTTAGACAAAACATCTACACTCCCGTTAGAAGGCACGAAGGAATGGAGTTTAATTGATATACTATCATTTTTTTGCTCAACATTCATCACACCATACTTTGATGCTTCTTTTATACCTCCAATATTTCCCACTGGAAACCATACTTCAGACCAAATATCTGTATCAAGNGGGTTAAAGNTCGCTTTTTTTATAGGATTGAATTTATCGTCTGGGGAAAATTGAACTAATTGACGACCGGCTTGAAATTCTATATATTGCCCATCATTATCAGTTAAATGACTCTCCCAAATTTTTCCTTCATCAGACAAAGCCCACAACCAAAGTTTTTGTCCAGGCATTTTATCGTGATGGGACCAATGACCAAAACCATAATTCTTACTGTGGTAATATCCTCCAAAAAAATTCTTCCAATGGCCAACTACATGATACGACTTATGCCCCTCAAAGCTATTGTTTTCATATAATGATAGATCCCTTTTTTTAGTGTCTATCGGCCATAATGAAACTTCCCCACTGTGTTTTAGATATCTGTCACCAGGAAATATCAATTCTAAATCTTTTTCTGCAGATGCTGCAGCTGTCATCCAATTATAATAAGACTTGGATGATGGGGTTGCATTGTACCAAAAAGCATTTGTAGTAAAATTAGCGTTTTCTTCTTCGAGTTTTATTTCTACTCGCCACTCGGTCCTTGACGGTAGATCCATTGCTCCAACAAAAGTGGAAATACTACCGTCATTATTATATCTTGTATAATAATCTACTGACGAAGCTGCAGATGGGGTATGGCCTATAATACCAAAATTAAATTCAATACCTCCAGAAGTCCATGGTCCTCTTAAAGCAATATTTCTAAATTTGAGAACTTCATTTTTATAAATGAACTCTTGACCATTTTTTTTATCTATTGCTCCCCAAACTTTACCACCAACTCCAGGTAAAACATAAATCTCTATATGATCATTTTCCATTTTAATGGCTTCCCACTCTTTTGCAGTGCCTTCGCTATCGTATCCAGAAAAAGAGTGATAAGGGTACAATCTGNCATCTTTTGTTAATATGGGAATAGGATCAGGGTTATTAAAAGGGTAGGTTTTAATTGACCATTGTTGTTCAGTAATTTTTGATGAGCTATTTTTGGAACAAGTGNTAAAAAAAAATGATATTAACAAAATTGAACCAAACTTTAAGGGAGATATAATATTTTTCATTTATAATTAGTTTTATATTATAAATTTAAGAATTATTAAATGACTAGAAATGAAAATAAATATAATATTATTCGTTCTTGTTTTCGCTATGAATAGCGGAATTGAAACACCCAATTTTAAAATAGTAAAAAAATATAAAAACTTTGAATTGAGAGATTANGGTTCCATTGTTGTTGCTACTACTTCCCTTGAAAGAAATTACAGCAGATCAAACAGCGTTGGATTTCAAAAAGTGGCTAGTTATATATTTGGAGGCAATGATAAAAATATGAAAATTGCAATGACGGCGCCTGTCATGACATCGTTTTATTCATCAGATGATAAAGAACAAGAAGTGTCATTTGTAATGCCAAGAAAACATAGTCTAAAGACTTTGCCAGTTTCTTTGAGAGAAGACGTAGTTATAAAAGAAAAAGAGCTTGGTTTAGTTGCTGCAATATCTTTTGGAGGATGGGCGACAGAAGTGAGAACGAAAAAATATATCAAGAAACTGGATTTATTAATTGAAAAAGAAAGCTTAATTAAATTAAATGAGATTATTGTAGCTCAATATAATTCACCTTGGGCAATTCCACCCTTTAGAAAAAATGAAATTCTTATTCCCATTAAGAGGTAAAATAAATATATATCTATTAAATTGCGGGACTGACGGGACTCGAACCCGCGACCTCCGGCTTGACAGGCCGGCGTTCTAACCAACTGAACTACAGCCCCTTATAAATTATTCTTTATATAATAAAGCTACAGGAATTATNAAAAGATATCCCAATATTAGCAATATTGGAGAAATTACNAGACTCTGAAAACTATTTACAGAACCACTAGCCATCAAAAAATAACTTATTATTAAGATTGNAATACCTAAAGAGAATAAAATATAATTNTTTCTTCCATATGACCATTTNNTAAAAAGGTTTTTATGCAAATTATTTATTGTATTATTTTTTCCGTTATTCATTGTAGNTGNCAAAATTACAATTTTACAAAAATAGAGCCAATACTTTCTTTTCTTTTCAATGAATTTTGTTATGAGTGAGATAATTTCTTTAAAATTTGTTAATTTTTTTTAAAATCGATAATTTGTCGTGCTCAATTATGAACAAATTATCAANCTTTATCACGATTATTAGTTATTTTAAATTTTTTATATTAACTATTTTCTTCTTTTATTTAATTATCATTATTTGGCCGCAAAATAATTTGAAAAAAGAAATCTCATTTCANATTCCCCCTGGCTCATCTTTATATCAAGTTTCAAAAATTCTTGAAAAAAATAAAATAGTTAAGAATGAAAACTTTTTCATTTTAGCCGTAAGGCTTATGGGCTATGAAAAAAAACTTCAAGCTGGAAAGTTTAATCTTCAAAAAGATGTAAATAATTTTCAATTAATTAAAAAGCTTGTTTATGGAAATGAATCCTTGGTGAAAATTACTGTTTTAGAGGGCTGGACATTAACTCAAATATCAAAAGAGATTGAAAAAAAAATTGGCATCAAACAAATGGATTTNCTTGAGCTATCACGCCATCCACAATTTTTAAAAAAATTAGGCATTACTGCCAAGTCTCCCGAAGGTTATCTTTTTCCTGAGACATACTTTTTTTCTGATAGAGTGAGTCCTGAAAAAATTATAGAAAGAATGGTATTTCAATTTAGGAAAAATTTTTCATCCGATCTCAAACAGAAAATGCAACAGNTGGGTTTTAATGAGGTTGAAGTAATCANTTTAGCNTCGATAATTGAAGGTGAAGCAATCTTTGATATTGAGAGGTCTAAAGTCTCTAGCGTCTACCACAATAGATTAGAAAGAGGTATGAAGCTTCAAGCTGATCCAACAATTCAATATATCATTGAGGGCCCTCCNAGAAGATTATTAAATAAAGATTTAAAGATTGAATCACCATACAATACATATTTAAATTACGGCTTACCTCCTGGACCAATAAATAATCCAGGGCTTCAATCAATTAAAGCTGCTTTATTTCCAATGGAAACTAATTTTTATTATTTTGTAGCAANAGGAGATGGTTATCATACTTTCACTAAAACTGAGGAAGAGCATAGGGTTGCAAAGGAAAAATTTCAAGAAGTTAGAAAAAAATATAAAACGCAAAAACAAATTGAAGGGGAAATTTAATTAATGCTTAAATCTTTAAATAAGGTTCAAAAATCTGCAGTTCAATCTTTTGGAAAACCAGTTCTTATTTTTGCAGGTGCTGGAAGTGGAAAAACTAGAGTTTTAACTCATAAAATTGCATATTTAGCAAGTGAGAATTTAATTCCAGAAAAAAATATATTAGCTGTAACATTTACGAATAAAGCTGCTCAAGAAATGAAGATGAGGGTAGCTAGTCTAAATAAGAAAAAGACAATTGAAGCAACAATAGGTACTTTTCACTCGATTTGCGCAAGAATATTAAGAAAAGAAATAAATAACATCGGATTTACANCTGACTTCACAATTTTTGATGTACAAGATCAAATTTCGCTTTCAAAAGTAATTCTTGATGAGATGAAAGTAACTAAGGATAAACTTTCTCCTCAAAATGCCAAATATTTAATCAGTAGCTACAAAAACAAATTAATTTTTCCAAATGAATTACAGTCAAAAGCAAATAGCTCACAAGAAAAATTATTTGCAGAGTTTTATAAAAAATATCAGGACTCGTTATCTGACAATAATGCTGCAGATTTTGACGATTTATTGCTTCTGCCTCTTAAATTGTTTAAAGAAAATCCAGCTATCTTAGAAAAATATCAAGATCTATGGAAATATGTANTAGTGGATGAGTATCAAGATACAAATAAACCACAATTTGAATTTATTCAATACCTTACTAAAGAACATAAACAAGTGTGCGTAGTTGGAGATGACGATCAATCTATATACGGCTGGAGAGGAGCTGATATTAGAAATATTCTTGACTTTGAAAGAGTCTTTAGTGGTTGCGACATTTTTAAGCTTGAAAAAAATTATAGATCAACTGCTAATATTTTAGATGCAGCATATAGTGTTGTTAGAAATAATGAAGAAAGAGCTCCTAAAGAACTGATTTCAGACAATAAAAATGGTGAAAAACTAGGAATTTTAGAAACCAATGATGAAATGGAAGAAGCAGATGCATTAATTAATGCCCTTGAAAAGGAAATAAAATTAGAAAAAAGAAATTTTAGTGATTTTGCTGTATTGTATAGAACAAATTCTCAATCAAGAGCACTTGAAGATTCATTTAGACGGTCTTCAATTCCATATAATATTGTCGGTGGTATAAGATTTTACGAAAGGAAAGAAATTAAAGATATTATTGGCTATTTGAGTTTAATTATTAATACTAAAGATACTGTTTCTTTGAGAAGGGTGGTGAATTTTCCTCCAAGAGGGATTGGCCTNAAAACAGTTGATAAGTGCTTTGAAAAAGCTGAAAAAAGAAAAATGGAATTATTGGATGTTTTAAATGAGCCAGATGATATGGGTATTAGAGGAAAACAAGCTGAAGCATTAAGAAGATTTTATGGCACAATAATGAAGTATAATGAATTGTTGCCAAAATTAAATGCTGGCGAACTAGTTAGAACTCTTTTAGAAGAAATTGGCATTAAAAATCATTATTCAAAAAATAAAACTCCTGATGATAATGAAAGATANGAGAATGTCTTAGAATTTTTAAGAGGTGTTGATGAGTTTATGNTTAGAAATCCTGATGGGGGTCTAAGAGATTTTTTGGAAGAAGTTTCTCTTTTAACTGACCTTGATAATTGGAATGACCAGTCCAATAGGGTGACTTTAATGACAGTTCACGCATCAAAAGGACTGGAGTTTCCAGTGATATTTTTATCTGGCTTAGAGGATGGTCTTTTTCCACTATACAGCTCATTGGACTATAAAGAAAAACTTGAAGAGGAGAGAAGGTTATTTTACGTTGCTTTGACTAGAGCAATGGAGAAGGTTTATCTCCTCTATGCGTTGCAAAGAAGAAGAATGGGTTCCGATGATTTATTTGGTATGCCATCTAGATTTATTAAAGAAATTCCCAAAGAAAAATTAGAAAAAATCTCTTTCACATCTGCTTTAACAAGAAGAGTGATTGGCGGAAAACCTGGTAAACATACCAAGACCGCCCTAAGAAGAACTGTGGTAATTTTTGATGATTTTAAGGTTGGTGATAGCGTTGAGCATGCAATATTTGGAATTGGAAAAGTTATGGCTATTAGTGGTCAAGGCGAAAATCAAAGAGTTGGAATTGAGTTTAAAGATGGTTTAAAAAAGAAATTAGTTGTGAAATTTGCAAATTTAAAAAAAATTGATGCTGCGTAGAAAAAAACATTTACAAATTTACTAAGGTAAAAGTA
Source organism: bacterium TMED144 (assembly GCA_002170005.2). Classification (GTDB taxonomy): domain Bacteria; phylum Fidelibacterota; class Marinisomatia; order Marinisomatales; family TCS55; genus TMED144. The sequence continues at coordinate 11,118 of NHGT02000012.1, forward strand.
TAGTTTTATAATTATGGAAAACATTGAATTACTTTTGGAAGCTCTGAAAAAAGAAGGTTTAAGGTTTACAGAGCAAAGAAAATCTATATGGGATGAAATTACTTCATCTGATGANCACAGAGAAGCTGAAGATATATTTTTATCATTAAGAAAAAAAAATATTAATGTNTCAAGGGCAACTGTTTATCGAACAATAGATGTTTTAGTTAAAAACAATTTAGTAAGAAAGTTAGACATTGGAGATGCTCCATCTAAATATGAAAACAAAATAGATTCCCATCATCATGATCATATGATATGCTTGGAAACTGGAGACATAATTGAATTTTACAATGAACAGCTTGAAAATCTCCAAGACGAAATTGCCAAAAAGCATGGTTATATAGTTGTTAGACACGTTCATCAACTTTTTGTTAAACCGATGAAGTAATTACTTATCATGAATTTATTTCTTTCGATTTTTTTATTTTTTTCTGATATCCCTGAATTAATTATAGGCAAAGAAGTCGTTGACCCTGGTATAGTATTTATTTTTGAAGGTGCAATAAAAGATGAAATTCATCCTAAATCTTTACATTTAGAAGAGAATGAAACCAATGTTCATATCGAGGCTAGAGTAAATTGGGATGTTGAAAATATTCCTTCAGGCGCTGTTCCTGGCGGTTTTATTCCTTACCTGAATATTACTGCAAAGATTACAAATCAAGCCAATGGCTTGAAATCATTCATTGATTTAACTCCTCATATTAATCTAATTGACAATTTCCATTATGCTAGAAACATTTATTTACCTGGCAGTGATGAAGATTTATATTCTATTGAATTTAGCATTACACCGCCTCAANCAACAGAAATTGCTTTACATAAAGATTGGAAGCTTATTTATGGGAGTAAAATTCTTGAAGAATACAAATTTTTTTTTAAGAATGTTGATTTTAAAAAAATTTCGAGATCTAAAAGATTATAAAATNATAGCCATTTATAATCTTTTGTAATATTGATCAATCAAACTATCCCCTTCTTTTCTTGTAAAACCATTTTCTAATAATCCTTCAGTCAAAATGTCGTCATTTTTAACTACTTTAATAATTATTTGATCTAAAGATTTCTTATTAAATTTTATTAATAAATAGTTTATGAAGTAAATTAAATTTTCTCCTCTTTCATTATAGTTCGGCTGACAAGATGTGTGTTTTATCTCAATCTTTTTCTGAGATAAATGTTCAATTATAATAAAAGATATTATCCAATCTTTTTTAATTAAAAAAAAACCTTGAAATCTATCAAGTTGGTAAAATTTTTTTATCCATTTTTTAAANCTNAACGGATATTTGATATGCGGTTCACTGAAGTTTAGATTTTTAGGATTTGCAAACCAATTTCTTAAAATATTTTCAATTAATTTTAGATTTTTTTTCTTGTGAATATTTATTTTTTTTACTTCGATATTCATAACACTTAATACATAAATTTATAGATAATAAATATAATTTTAATAGAATGAAAAATATAGTAAATATTTCTGGACTGAAAGAGGGCAAAACCATACAAGGATTTTTCCTTTGTGTTGAAAAAAACTTACGTCATTCTAAAAATGGCGATCCATATCTAGATTTAGTCTTAAGAGATAAGACTGGTAAAATAAGCGCTAAGATATGGAATAAAATTAATGAATTTGAATTGAAGTTTAATAGTGGTGATGCTGTTGCTTTAAAAGGGAAAATGGAAATATATCAGAACAAAAAATATTTGATTATTGATAGAATTAATAAAGCAACCGTTCAGGGATATGCAAGATTTGGATTTGACCCGTCTTTAATAATTCCATCAGCTAAAGCAGATCCCAAAATCATGTGGAAAGATTTGTCAAAATATTTTAAAGAAATTAAGAATTTAAAATTAAGAAAAATGACAGTGTTGACATATAATTTTTATAAGAAGAGGGTTTTGTATTTTCCAAGCACTATAAGTAAAAATCATAATTATATGTCCGGTTATTTAGAGCATGTTCTTTCATTTGTTAAAATTGCTAATTTTCTATCAGACNATTATAAACTGGATAAAGATTTGATGCTTTTAGGAGCATTTTTCACTGACATAGGCAAGTTGCAAATTTTCAAAGGCGGTTATCAGCCAATAAAGAAAAAAGAAGGTTTAGCAGTTAACTACTCATATTACAGCAGAGATATAATGAAAAAATTTTCAAGAAAGGTGAATGGNATAGATAAAAATATTTTACTTGAATTAGAGCATATAATCACTTCTACATATATCCCTTTTGAAAGACAAAACTCTTCTTTACCATCTTCAAAAGAAGCGCTAGNTCTAAATTCGATTAAACAGCTAGATACCAACCTAAATGTTTTTAAAAATATTATATCGCTTGAAGCAGATGAGGATGGTATCACAAGTAAACATAATTTGTTCGGTCGTCAAATTTTTAAATTTTTAAATGTCGATTAATAGTATTGTTAAGGCATCCATTTTTTGCGCACTTGCAATTGGATTAGGCTTTGTATTTATGCCCGTGCCTAATTTTGAGTTTATTACAGTTACAGTATTTCTGAGTGGACTATATCTAAATAGCGCTTGGGGGTTTCTTATTGGATGTACAACAATTACAATATATTCTGGATTTAATCCGATGGGATCAGGATTAGCTTTTCCTCCCCTTTTTTTAGGCCAAGTAATAACAATGGGATTTATCGGGCTTTCAGGAGGTGTAATGAAATTTTCATACCATCTAAGTATATGGAACCAAAGAATAGTTTTTTGCCTGGTAGGTTTTTTTCTAACATTGGTTTATGATATCGTTACACTTTTTGCGTACCCTTTAGCTGTTGGTTTGGGCGATGTTGGGTTGTTTGGTATTTTGATTAAAGGTTTACCATTCATCATTTTTCATGAAATAATAAATTCGATTATTTTTTTAACATTTATCCCAAAAGTTATTCGTAAAGTTCCAAGATGAGAAAAAACCTTTTCTATTTTTTTTTTATTTTTGCTATCGGAAAAGGAGATTCGCAAAACATATCTTTTGACCTTGTTGGACATAATGGAATTTTTATAAATAGGGGTATAAACGTTTGGAACAGATCATGGTTTTCAGGAATTCTTTTGTTTGATGGGACTTACGCATCTTATCCAATTCGATTTGGTGAGGAGGTAAATAAAAGCTTTTTTTTGAACGANAGTTATAACTTATCAGATTTTAACTCTTTTAAAGACTCCACATNCACTAAAAGTTATTTTAATCATGCTAGGGGTGATTATAATTACAATAAGTTAGATTTTGGTTTTGTTAATAACTCTAAAGACCAAAATTGGAAGATCAATTTATTTAAAAAAAATTTCTATGGAAACACTGGTCATTATATAATAAATAATCAGCTAAATTCTCCGATCCAACAATCATTTATAATTAACCACAGTAAAAAAATAGATAATCAAAATTTAGAGTTTGCTGTTGGAAGGTTTTTGACTAAAAGTGGGTTGCCTGATATCAATCAGAATGGAAAAGAGTTAAATGAAATATTGTCTTCAGCTTTTAGAATAAAATCTAATTTTAATAATTTTAAAACTGTTTTATATTTTTCTCAATTTTTTCAAAACAGAAGAATCTTTCACTCCACTTTTAGCGATTCTTCTTACCAAAAAATTAACAGATCTCTTTTAAAATTAAAAATTTATAAAAGGGAAAATATTTCACTTAATTTTGATAACAATTTTTATTTGCATAGCAATGATCAAAAAAATTACTTAAAAAAATGGTCAAATCTTTACATCAACAGTAATTATAAAGATCTCAATTTTTTTTTGGGATATCAATTTTTTGAAACAAGGAAGAATAACAAAGATGGTATTAATTGGAATATTTCTTATCAGAATAATCCAACTAATCTGAAATTATTTATTCAATCTAGAAAATACGCCGAACCTTTTCATCCAAATTTATTGAATGAAAAAAACATTGATTTTCAATTTTTCGTTGATAACAAAATTTCATTGCAATATGATAATGATAGGCTGACATTNTCTACCTCAGCTATTTCAACCATTATTGAAAATAATTTAGTTAACAGTCCTGTAAATTTTCTTAATTTTAATTTAAAGTATAAAATATTTCCGAGTTTATCAGNTTACAGTAAAATAACATCTCAAATTGATACATCATTTTTTGGAATAGGTGGTGGAGNAATATATGAGATTGGATTAAAACCTAAGTTTTTACTTTTTAATAAAAAAATGAAATTTGAATGTATTATTTATGCAGGCATTTATAACGGATTTTCTTCAAATTACGGATATAATGTGATAAGCAATATTCCAAATAAAATAGAACTGGAAGAAAATATTAAAAATGATTATTGGTTGCTGAATTTTGAAGCGGATGTAAATATTTCTAGCGCAAAGTTGTATTATAAGATAAGCAACATATTAAATGCTATTAATCCTAATGACGCTTCATTGTTGGTATATAGAAATTATATTTATCCAAGATTAGGAAGAATGGTTGAATTTGGTGTTGAATGGCACTTTAATAATTAATTACTTAATAATTCTTTAAATAAGTCTTTAAATGTAAATTTGAAAGTGAAATACTTCATGTCAAATTCAATTTTATCTAAATCGGTGCTTATCTTAAATACAAATTATTCTCCAATGGATATTTGCTCTGCAAAAAGAGCTATTTGCCTTTTTTACAATCAGAAAGTAGAAATTTTAGAATCTTATGGAGAAAAAGTACATTCTCCATCAATTTCACTCTTACTTCCATCAATAATAAAGCTTAAAAATTATGTTAAGAACAATAATATGAAAGTAATATTATCAAGAAAAAATTTATTAATTAGGGATAATTATCAATGTCAATATTGTCTCTCAAAAAAAGCACCCTTAACCATAGACCATATTGTACCTAAAAATAAGGGAGGCGAAGATAGTTGGACTAATCTTGTGATAGCTTGTCAAAATTGCAATAGAAAAAAAGGGAATAAAACTCTTAAACAAAGCAATATGGATCTTAATAAAAAACCCCGAAAGCCCAATAAGATTCAATATTTTCAAAAATTCATTAAGAGCGAACAGAATTCNTGGAAGCCCTATCTATTNATGGAGTCTATGTGAAAAAAAGAATATTAAGCGGGATACAGCCTTCTGGAGAGCTTCACTTGGGAAATTATTTTGGCATGATGTCGAGAATGATTGAATACCAAGAAAAAAATGATTTGTTTTGCTGTATAGTAAATCTGCACGCCCTAACAACAATTGATGATAAAAGCATTTTGTCAGGCAATACATTAAACGCTGCCACAGATTTTATTGCTTTAGGGCTAGATCCAAAAAAAACAACATTTTGGATTCAAGGAGATGTACCTCAGGTTTGTCAATCTACTTGGCTATTTTCTAACATAACAAATATGGGACTACTGGACCGCTCAACTTCCTACAAAGACAAAATAGCTAAAGGATTAAAACCTAATGTTGGATTGTATTCATACCCAATTTTAATGGCTTCTGATATTTTATTGTATGGAGCTCACAAAGTACCTGTAGGAAAAGATCAAAAACAGCATATTGAGATAGCTAGGGACATTGCGATAAGATTTAACAAAATATATGGTGAAACTTTTGTACTGCCTGAACCTTCAATAGAAGAAAATAATAGGTTAGTACCTGGAATTGATGGCAATAAGATGAGTAAATCATATAAAAATTTTATACCAATTTTTGGTAGCGAAAAAAACATACGAAAAAAATTTATGTCTATTTTAACCGATTCAGCTGATATCAATGAACCAAAAGACATTGATTCTACATTGTTTAAACTATATTCACTTTTTTTAAATTTAAATGAGATAGAAGAATTAAAGGACAGATTTTTAGCCCCTGGAATGCGATATGGAGATGTTAAGAAAGAACTATTTGAAAAATTTTGGCTCCACTTTGAACCATTTAGAAAAAGGAGAGATTATCTTAGCAATCACAAAGATTTTGTATTGTCTTCATTAAAAGAAGGCGCAGAAAAAGCAACCATTGTAGCTGACCTTTATCTAGATAAAATGCGAGAAGCTATGGGCCTAAATTATGGTTAAAAAAATTGCATAATATTCATTTGGATCAATTTGAGGGCCCGCTTGATTTGTTGTTATATTTTATTAGAAGAGATGAAATAGATATTTACGATATTCCTATATCTAAGATTACATATGACTATCTTAATGTTATCGATAAAATGAATTCTTTAAACGTGTCAATAGCCGGTGAATTTGTCCTAATGGCTGCCACTTTAATGAAAATCAAATCAAAGATTTTGATTCCAAGGCAAGAGCTTGACGAAGAGGGTGAGATTATAGACCCTAGAACAGATTTAGTTAATAAATTAATTGAATATCAGCAGTTTAAGACTGTTTCAGAGCAGCTTAGATTGCTACACGACGAAGCAGATTTATCTTATAGTAGAAAATTACTAGATGATTCTAGTTTTGAAGAAAATGAAAAACTTTCTTCTAATGAATTAAACTTATTTAACTTAGCAGAGCTATTTAAAAAAGTAATAGAGAAAGCCCCTCTTATTAATCCAATGGAATTACGGGCTGAACCTATAAGCTTGGAGAAGAGAAAAAAACTAATATTGTCATTATTTGACGGAAATGGNAAGCTCTCTTTTTTTAATTTAATTTCAAATTTAAAAAATAGATTGGATATCATTATTTCATTTCTTGCTATTTTAGATTTGATTAGAACTAAACAGATATTAGTTTTTCAAAAAGATGTATTTAGTGATTTAAAATTTACTATTTTAACAATTGAATAACATTTCATGTCAAAAAAAGATAGGATAATTGAAGCACTGCTTTTTGCTAGCCCTGAACCGCTAACTCAAAAAAAAATTTCTTATATTTTTGATNGAGATATTCCTGATTTAAAGCTCTCTATTGAACGGTTGAATAGTTTTTATANCAANAATNATCAATCTATTGAAATTATAAATGTTGCCGGAGGTTATCAATTAAGAACAAAACAAGAATTTAGTATTTTTATAAAAAAATTATTTAATAATAATTTTCAAAATTCTATATCTCAAGCTGCATTGGAAAGCCTATCAATTATNGCATACAAACAACCAGTCAGTAAATCTTCAATAGAATCAATTCGAGGGGTAGATTGTTCAGGCGTAGTAAAAACCTTGTTGAAAAAATCTTTAATTCAAATAAAGGGTCGAGATAATGGTCCAGGTAGAGCACTACTTTATATTACAAGTAAGGAATTTTTAATTTCTTTTGGTATTGACAAGCTAAGCGATTTACCTAAGTTAAAAGAGATTAACGAAATCATTGGTGAAAACAATTTTGATAAACAAATAAATGCGTTTAAGTAAATATTTATCTAAATCGGGAATAGCNTCGAGGAGGGAGTCTGAAAAATTAATNCAAAGTGCCCTAATAACAATTAATGGTAATGTTGAGCTGAGNCCTCACTATAACGTAAAAAAAAACGATATCGTGAAATACGATTCAATGGTTGTCAAAGACAATCAAGAATCCATTGTCATAATGTTAAATAAACCGGCAGGTTTTATTACCAGCATGAAAGACCCAATGAATAGAAAGATTGTTTCAGATTTAATAAATATAAAAGAAAGAGTTTTTCCGATTGGAAGGTTGGATAAAGATACAACTGGTCTTTTATTATTTACAAATCAAGGGGATTTGGCACTAAAGCTAAGTCATCCAAGATTTAATATACCTAAAATTTATACCTCAACTATCGATAGACCCTTCGTTAACTGGGAGAAAAAGAAAATTAACAAAAAAGTTTACATTGGTCAAAAAGAGTGGGGAAGAGCTGAAGTGTTAGATCAAAAAAAAATAAACAGAAAGGTAATTGTCAAGTTGAAGCTTGAACAAGGTAAAAAACGAGAAATTAGGAGGATTATGTATAGAATGAAGAGAAGTTTATACTCTTTNAAAAGAATAGAATTTGGACCTTGCAAGCTTGGACAATTAAAAGAAGGTCAATGGAGATTTCTTCAAAAAGATGAAATTTTAGAATTAAATAATTTATAATGGAAATTAAAAATGTTACTTCATGCTAGCAATTTCTTAAATATAGATGTAAAATCACCCGCTCATTGATAATTAATTATGATTGTTACAATAGATGGTCCAGCAGCTAGCGGAAAAAGCACTACCGCAAAACTAGTAGCTAAAAAACTAGGAATTTCTTACCTAGATACTGGCGGTATGTATAGATGTATTACTTTTTCTTTTATGAAAAATAATATTTCTTACAAAGAAATTTCTTTAGCAAAAAGACATTTAAAAAAATTGAATATGTCTATTTGTGAAAAAAATGAAACACAACATTTTTATATAAATGGCGCTGATGTCACAAATGAGATTCGTTCTAATGAAGTATCCAAAAATGTTAGCAAGATTAGCTCGTTAGATTTTGTTAGAGATAAAATGGTTGAAACACAAAGAAAATATGCCAAAGAAAAAAGCATAATTGTTGAGGGAAGAGATATTGGGACAGTTGTTTTTCCTAAAGCAGATTTCAAATTTTTTCTTTTTGCAGATGAAAAAGTAAGGGCAAAAAGAAGACAAAAAGACTTGATTAGAAACAGCGAAAATCAATCTTTAGAGGAACTAATTGATGAAATCAGGTTAAGAGATAAATTAGACTCTGAAAGAGAAAATTCTCCGCTGATGAAAGCTAAAGATGCAATTGTAATTGATACCTCGGTTATGACCATTGATGAGCAAGTTGACTTTATCATTGATGCAATAAGGTCAAACATGAAAGGAAAAAAAAATGAATGAAAATTCTAAAGAACCAGTTGTTGAACAGGCATTAGATAATATTGAATCAAATGTCAGCGATGAAAAAATGGTGAATGAATCGCCTTCGACATCTAAAAAAAAGATATCACCAGATCTAAATACAAATCAAAATAATTCTGATGTTATAGATTATTTGTCTAATTCAATTTTTGATGATACAAAAGAAGTTTTAATTGATGAGCTTTTAAAAAACGAGTCAGAAAGTGTTGAAGTAATTGATGATTCTAGATACATATCAACTTTCTCTGAAATTAGTGAAAAGAAAATTATCTCTGGCAGAGTAATAGGAATGAATGAAAAGGAAATCTTAGTTGATATTGGATTTAAGTCAGAGGGAATAATTAGTAGAAACGAATTTAATGAAAATGCACTACCAGATATTGGTGAGAAAATAAATGTTTACCTCGAAAAGATGGAGGATGAAAGTGGAAAGACAGTTTTATCAAAAGAAAAAGCTGTTTTTTTGCAAAGATGGCAAGAACTGAGAGATATTTTTGAAACTCAGGAAATTATCTCAGGTAAGATAATTAAAAGAATTAAGGGTGGAATGGTGGTTGACCTTGACGGTGTTCAAGCTTTCCTACCAGGCTCTCAAATTGACGTTAGACCGGTAAAAGATTTTGATAAATACATTGAAACCGAAATGCAGCTCAAGGTTGTAAAATTTAATGAGTTTAGAAAAAATATTGTTGTTTCACATAAGGCAATACTTGAAGAAAGTTTGGCTGAGCAAAGAAGTGAGCTTTTTAATAAGCTGAAAGTTGGCAACATAATGGAAGGAAGGGTAAAAAATATTACAGATTTTGGAGTTTTTATTGATTTAGGAGGCATTGATGGGCTCTTACATATCACTGACTTAAGTTGGGGTAGAGTTAACCACCCTTCTGAGATAGTAAGCATTGATGACAATTTAAGTGTTAAAATAATTGACTTCGATTCTGAAAAAAAACGAGTTTCCTTAGGTTTAAAACAGCTTACACCATTCCCTTGGGAGAATGTTAAAGATAGGTATCCCAAAGGTCAGAAGATAAAAGGCAGAATAGTCAGCATGACCAATTATGGTGCATTTGTTGAACTAGAACCCGGAATTGAAGGATTGATACATGTTTCTGAAATGTCTTGGACACGCCATATTAAAAACCCCTCAGAGGTTTTTTCGTTAGGTGATGAAGTTGAGGCTATAGTATTATCTATTGACACTGAAGAGAAGAAAATCAGTCTCGGCTCTAAACAGCTAGAGGATGATCCATGGGATAAAATTGAAGAAAAATATAAAATTGGTGAAACTAAAAAAGGAAAAGTTATTAATCTTACTCAATTTGGTGCATTTGTTGAGCTTGATGAAGGAGTTGATGGCTTGATTCATATATCAGATATGTCATGGACTCAAATCGTGAAACACCCAAAGGAGTTTTTAGATAAAGGTCAGGAATTAAATGTTCAAATTCTTGAAGTTTCTCGAGAAAATAGGAGAATTTCCCTAGGTATCAAACAATTAGAAGATGATCCTTGGCCTGATTTAATTAAAGAATTTGAAATAGGTAGGGAGATAGATGGAAAAATTGTTAAAATTTTAGACAAGGGCATTATACTTGAATTAGACCATTCAATTGAAGGAATAGTTCCTTACGGAAAAAGACCTAAAAGAGATAGAAAAGCATTATCATCTAATTACAAGATAGGAGATGTTTTAAATGGTACAGTTTTTAACGTTAGGCCTGACGATAAAAAAATTGTATTACATGTTAAAGGCCTAGCTCCTGATGATGGTTCAAAAAATGATGATATTAGAGAGTTTTTAGACAATCAAGATGCTCCTGCAAGTGAAAAAATTCAAATTCCTGATGATTTAGTATAAAATTAACCTACTATTTAAATTTGCATTTTTTTTAAATTTTAAAGCCCGATTTTAAGTGAGCACCAATTCTTTTTTGTCATTCATTAAAATAAAAATGACCTTTGGCGCATTTGTATTAGCTCTTTCGTTATGGTTATTTTTAATTAGCAATAATACTTATAATATGGTTGTTGATATGCCAATTGAAGCAAGAAACTTATCTGNTCAACANGCTTTAAATAAAGAAGTTCCAAAAGTTGCTAAAGTAAGNCTTANAGGGACAGGTAGATCNCTTTTTAAATCATATATATTAAAATCTTTTTTTCCAAATTTTAAACTAGTAATCGATCTTGAGAGAATATCGGAAGAATACAGCTTTATCCTCAATGATTACTTTGAAAGATACCCTCAGAAAATATCAATTCCATCAAACTTTGATGTTCAATATGTTGAGATTGTTTATCCGAATAGCATACAGATTAGTTTAGATGAATATAAAGAAAAAATTGTTGATGTTGTTGTTAATGCAAATATTTCACCAGCTCCTGGATATACCATGGTTGGAAACTCAGAAATAATCCCAAGAAAAGTTAAAATCGCTGGTCCAAAAGAGACTATAGAAAAAATAAACATAGTTAGTACTATTAAATACGATTTAAATGAAATAAGTGATGAAATTCAAACAAAAATGATTTTAAATACTATTGCTGAAGACATTATTGAATTAACTCCAAAAGAAGTTCTTTTTAAACAGAAAATAGAAATTATCAGTGAAAGAATAATTAGTGAAATACCAGTTCAGTTAAAAAATGTTGTTGATGAAGTACAAGTTTTTCTGAGTCCACAAACTGTCTCATTGACTGTTGTAGGGGGTATTGATTTTATTTCAAGCTTGAACCCAAAAGACATTTATATAAATGTAGATTTTTCTAAATGGAAACCATCGGTAAAATTTTATCCAATACAAGTTGAAGCACCAACTGATATTATTAAATGGATGGACTTATCTCCACAAAATATTGAGTTAATTGTAACTAAAAGTATTGAATGAAAATCTTAGGAATTGAAACCTCATGCGATGAAACGGCATTAGCTTTGTTTGAAAACGAGAAATTACTTTATTCAAAGGTAAGCAGTCATATAGTCCACAAAAATTATGGAGGAGTCGTTCCTGAATTAGCCTCAAGAGAGCATGATAAAATTTTACCTCAGCTATTTAAAGATTGTTTTAAAACTTTAGATTTTTCTTCAAATGAACTTGATCTTATTGCTGTTACGCAAGGACCTGGATTAGCTGGTTCTTTAATATCTGGAGCTTCATTTGCAAAAGGCTTGAGTCTTGCGCTCAATATCCCAATTATTGGAATAAATCATTTAGAGGCTCATATTTTTGCAAATATTCTATCTGACTCTAAATTGAGTTTTCCATTTGTATGTTTACTTGTTTCAGGAGGCCATACACAGCTATGGTATGTAAAAGGATTATCTAAGTATAAACTTTTAGGTGAGACTAGGGACGATGCAGCAGGAGAAGCTTTTGATAAAGGAGCAAGAATTTTAGGCTTAGGGTATCCTGGTGGACCTGAAATTGAAAGGCATTCAAAAAATGGAAATCCAAAAAAAATAAATTTCCCAAGAGCTTTAATGAAAGAAAATAATTTAGAATTTAGTTTTAGCGGTTTAAAAACTTCCCTTTTATATTATTGTAGAAAAAATAAAAAAAATAATATTTCTGATATTGCTGCATCTTATCAAAATGCAATTATTGAAACTTTACTTGAAAAATTAAAATGGGCATTAAGATTAACAAATTGCAATGTNTGTGTTATTGCTGGAGGAGTGGCTGCCAATGNTCACCTTAGAAATTTGGCTGAAAAATTTTTACANAANAAAAAAATAATNTTCCCTAGAATGGATTTATGCACAGATAATGCTGCTATGATAGCTTTTTTAGCNTATTTATATTCAAAAGATAAAANGTTTACTAAAATAGATTTTAAAATTTTTCCAAATATGAAAATAAATCATAATGAGTATTGATTTTTTAAATTCAATCGATTTAATAACAACTATATCATTTGTCATTTTTTTAATATCTGTTTCTATTTTTTTTTATAAAATAAAAAAGAAAAAATATAAAAAATGGTATATCAATATTTTAATATTTAGATACTTTATTTTTTTATTATTAATTACTCTTCTATTGAATCCAATTCTAAAATTTAACTTATCTGAAACTACAAAACTTATGCTTGGAATTTTTGTGGACAATTCTGGTAGTATGAAGCTTCATCAACAGCCAATGTTTAACAATTTTAAATCTGATTTAAACAATTTTTTTAAAAAAATTGAAACCGATAATATTCCATATGAATCATATTTGTTTGATAGAAGTGTTAGNTCATTTTATCAATCANGTTTAAATGGTAACGGTTTAACTACAAANCTTTCTGAAGTAGCAAAAAATATTGATNANAATAAAAATCTNTACGGTGCTTTGATTTTTACTGATGGAGTTGCNACAGANGGTGTTANCCCNNTAAAAAGNTTTGATGAGATAAAGATACCCGTTCATGTGNTTGGCATTGGTAGNAATAANGAGATGGTCGATATTTCAATCCAAACAATAGATGCGCCAACAGTATCATTTATAAATGATGATATAAATTTTAAATCTATTATTAAATCAGAAGGAGTTGAGAATAAAAAAGCTACAATTTCTCTTTATCAAAATAGAGAATTAATTGTTTCAAGAGAAATTTATCTAACTAACAATTTATCTTTAAATGGGGTTGATTTTTTATTTAAACCTAAAAAAATTGGCAATCAACAGTTCGAAGTACGTGTTTCGTCATTCGAGGATGAAGTCAATATTCAAAACAATAGACAGAGATTTAACATTTTAATATTAAAAAATAAATATAAAGTTGCTCTNTTGACTGGAAGCCCAAATAAGAATACAAATTTGATAAAAGAAAATTTAAAAAAAAATGAGAGAATAGAATTTGATCATTACGTGAAGGNTGCCGATTCTGAATTCAGACCATCAATAAATTCATTTTGGAGCAACCCCTATGAATTGATTATTTTTGATAATTTTCCNATTAAAGACCANTCGTTTGATTTTGTTAGAATTTTAGGNAAAAAAATAATTGCAAATAATTCATCTTTTTTTCTAATTGTTGGACCAAATCAGAATGATGATTCTTTAAATAAGATTTCAGCTTTGTTAGATTTTAATGTAGTTGATTTTAATGAAACAAATAGTACGTTCAATTGGAATTTTAAATTTATTGAGGATTTTAAATCTTTACCTCCACTGAATAATCCATTTACTTTAAGATTAGAGAACAAAAATATCGACACACTAGCTTATTTTAATAATCAGAATCCCCTTTGGGTAAGAAATGAAAAAAACAAAATAAGAAAAGTACTTTTTTTATCACCAGAAATTTTAAAGTTAAAGTCATCTTTTNTTGACTCTTTAGAAAGGCCTTCTGATTTAGTATTAAATATATCTATTTCTTGGCTTCTTCAGATTAGCGGCTCAAAAGAAAGCTATTTTAGATTAAACAAAAAAAGATTACAGCTAGGGGAGGTTGTCAACATATCTGGCAATAGATTGTCAGAGTTGAAGAATTTTGATGAATCACTTATTTTAAAGGTTATTAAAGAGGGAAAAGAAATTGAAAATAATGAATTTGACTTTAATATAGATTTAAAGAGATGGGAATATGATTATAGACCACCCTCATCGGGAATATATAATTATGAAATTTTTTATGAGAACGATTATAGCAAGCTACAAACNGGTGAATTTGAAGTTATGGAAAGTAAAATTGAGCTATCAAATGTGTTTATGAACGAGTTTTTACTAAAAAATATTGCTTTAAATACATCTGCTNATTTCAAAAATTGGAGCGAAAAAGATAGCATTATTGCAAATTTGTCTCCAAAAGTAAAAAAAGAAATAAGATTTATGATTGCNAAATTTAATGAGAATGTTGTAGTTGCAATTATATTGTTATTTCTATTTTGCGCTGAACTTTACATCAGGAAAAATAAAGGTCTTTTATAATTTTATGAAAAAAATTTCAATTATCGGATCGGGCTATGTAGGACTTGTGTCAGGGGCTGGATTATCAGAATTTGGGAATCATGTAACTTGTGTAGATATCGATAAAACAAAGATTGCCAATCTCAAAAAACTTAAAATTCCAATTTATGAACCAGGCTTGGATAGTTTAATTAGTAAGAATATGAATAAAGGATTATTGAATTTTTCTTTAAATGTATCTAAATCAATTAAAGATTCTGAGATAATATTTATTGCAGTAGGTACACCGCAAAGCAATGATGGTTCAGCAGATATACGATATGTTGAATCGGTTGCTAAAACTATAGCAGAAAATTTAAATGATTTTAAAATCATATGTACAAAAAGCACAGTACCTATTGGCACAGGTAAAAAAATTAAAACTTTAATAGAAAAGTTTAGCAGTTCGAAAGATTTTGATTACGTATCAAATCCTGAATTTTTAAGAGAAGGTGCAGCTATTGATGATTTTTTACACCCTGATAGAATTATTGTTGGATGTGAAAGCGACAATGCCGTAAATGCAATGAAAGAGGTTTATAGGCCACTATATTTAAACGAAACTCCAATTTTATTTACAAATATTGAAACAGCTGAAATGATAAAATATGCTTCTAATACTTTTTTAGCCACCAAAATTAGCTTTATCAATGAAATTGCTAACCTTTGTGAAAAAGTTGGTGCAGATGTGCATCATGTGTCTAAGGCTATGGGTTTAGATGGTAGAATTAGTCCAAAGTTTCTTCACCCTGGACCAGGCTATGGTGGTTCATGCTTTCCAAAAGATTCACGAGCCTTGGCACATTTGGGCAAAGAAAATGATGTTCAATTGAAATTGATAAATGCAGTAATTGAAACAAATGATAATCAAAAAATAAAAATTTTTGAAAAGACCAAATCGTTATGTGATAAAGATTTAGAAAAAAAAACAATCAGTATACTTGGTTTATCATTTAAGCCTGAGACAGATGACATAAGAGAATCACCAGCTAAGACAATTATTCCATTGTTAGTTGAAAACGGTGCTAGCGTAAATGTTTACGACCCTGTTGCAATGGAAAATTTTAAAAAGGAATTTTTAAATATAAATTACTTCAATTCATGGAGAGATTGTGTTTTAAATACAGACATTTGTGTTATTTTGACTGAATGGAATGAATTTAGAGGAATTGACCTTAAAGAATTAAAAAAGCTTTTAAAACAACCTTGTTTAGTTGATGCTAGAAATATTTTTAGCATAGATAAATTAAAAGCTGAAAACTTTTCATTTGAAAATATCGGTAGAAACTTATGACCAAGGTTTATCGTTCAATAATAGATGATTTAGTTGTTTTTGAGCCAAAAGTGCTTCATGACTCAAGAGGTTATTTTTTAGAGTCTTTTCGAAACTCAATATTAGAAAACATTGGATACAAAGTAAGTTTTGTTCAAGAAAACCAAGTTAAATCATACAAGGGCGCACTCAGAGGGTTGCATTATCAACTAAAATCTCCACAAGGTAAATTAGTTTGGGTCAGTCAAGGTTCAGTTTTGGATGTTGCGGTAGATATTAGGTTGAATTCTCCAACTTTTTCCAAATGGTTTTCAATAGTATTAGACGATAAAAAACATACTAGAATATATATTCCCCCTGGTTTTGCACATGGATATTATGTTATTAGTAAAAAATCTACATTCCATTATAAATGTACAAATTACTATGATCCGAGCGATGAGTTTGGTATATCATGGGATGATCCCTTACTGGATATAAATTGGCCAGAAGGCAAAAAGAATATTTCAAAGAAAGATTTAGACTTACCATTTTTAAGTAACGTGAATTCAAAAAACTTACCAAAGTAGAATTTTTAATGATTTCGATCGAACTAATACGAAATAATACCAGTTTTGTCAAAAAAAAATTAGCAAAAAAAGGAGATAAATCTTCAATTGATAATTTACTTGAGCTCGATAAAGAATATCGCTCACTTATTACAAATCTTAATGAATTGAGATTTCAAAGAAATACTGTTTCAAAAAAAATTGCTCATTTAAAAAAAGATAGACAGTCTGCTGAAACAGAAATTGATCAAATGATAGAGGTCGGCAAATCAATTTCAAATATTGAAAAAGAATCAAATAAAATTAAGGAATTAATTGATTCTTTATTGCTAAACATACCAAATCTGCCACATGACTCCTCTCCTAATGGGGTAGGCTCTAAAGATAATAAATTAGTTCGTGAGTTTGGTGAATTAAAAAAAACTGACTACAAAATTAAAAATCATATTGAATTGGGAGTTGATCTTAATTTATTTGATTTTGATAGAGCGGCAAAAATTTCAGGTTCTGGGTTCCCTCTGTATACCAATAAAGGAGCTAAGCTAGAAAGAGCTCTGATTAACTATATGTTAGATTTACATACATCAGAATTTGGTTATGTTGAAATTTTTCCCCCCTTTTTAGTCAATTCAAAATCTCCAAGAACAACTGGCAACCTACCAAAGTTTAGCGATGACATGTATCAAATTGAAAATGATAATTTGTGGTTAATCCCTACAGCTGAAGTTCCAATTACTAATTTACATAAAGACGAAATTCTATCTGAGAAAAATTTGCCTATTAATTATGTATCCTATTCTGCTTGTTTTCGAAGAGAAGCTGGATCTCATGGAAAAGATACTAGGGGATTTTTGCG
The DNA here is from genome assembly GCA_002170005.2 of bacterium TMED144. Classification (GTDB taxonomy): domain Bacteria; phylum Fidelibacterota; class Marinisomatia; order Marinisomatales; family TCS55; genus TMED144. The sequence goes on from NHGT02000012.1 coordinate 28,574, forward strand.
ATTGCATCAATTTAATAAAGTTGAATTAGTAAAATTTGTTAAACCCGATAATTCATATGAACAATTAGAAGCCTTGACCTTAAATGCAGAAGCAGTGCTTAAAAATTTAGGTTTGAAATATAGGGTTATAGAACTTTGCACTGGCGATCTAAGTTTTTCTGCGGCAAAATGCTATGACATTGAAGTCTGGTCTCCAGCTGAAGAAAAATGGTTAGAAGTTTCATCATGTAGCAATTTTGAATCTTTTCAAGCTAGAAGGGGAAACATTAAATACAGAAAAAATGATGGAAAAACAGATTTTTTACATACTCTAAATGGAAGTGGAGTTGCAACTCCAAGGCTTTTGGTAGCTTTGTTAGAAAGCCACCAAAATAAAAATGGTTCAATAAATATCCCCGAGCCACTTCAACCGTATTTTGGCTCTAATATAATTGATTAGTTTTAAATATAGATGGTTTGTATTTAAAATTATCATAATCACATTTCTTTTTGCTTTTTTTGGCATGGTAGGCTCTCTTTTTGAGAGGAAAGGTAAGCTGATGTCATGGATTGCAATTAATTGGTCAAAAACAATACTTACAATTGGAAAAATTAAGTTTAATGTTAATGGTTTGAAAAATATTGACTTAAGAAACAATTATTTTTTTTGTTCCAAATCATGAATCTGCGCTAGATATTCCCCTAGTTTTCGCTTCGATTCCTATGCATGTTGTTTCTGTTGCGAAGATTGAACTAAGCAGAATCCCTTTTTTTGGCTGGTCAATGATTGCTGGGGGACATTTTTTTGTTGACAGATCCAATCATAAGAAAGCAATGAGATCAATAGAACAAGCTAGAATTTCAATGAAAAAAAATCCAAGATCTATTTTTTTATTTCCTGAGGGAACTCGCTCATTAAATGGAAAAGTGGGCAGATTCAAAAAAGGAGGGTTGAAATTGGCAATTGATTTAGGTGTTCCAATTGTTCCTATTGGCATTATTGGCACAAATCAATTTCAATCTAATTTAAGAAGAGGGCTTAATATCGGTAGCCTTGAATTAAATATAGGAAAACCAATACAAACAAAAAAAATTAAAGAAGAAGAACTACCAAGCTTTGTTGAAGATTTAAGAGAGAAAGTTATTTTATTAAAAGCAAAAGATGTTGATCAAAAAAATTAAAGATATAATAATTATCTGTAATAATTTAAAAAAGAGAGGAAAAATAATTGTTTTTACAAATGGTTGTTTTGATATTTTGCACAAAGGACATTTGCATTATCTTTATGAATCCAATAAATTAGGCGACCATCTTATTGTTGGTTTAAATTCTGATAAATCCGTTACATCTCTAAAAGGACCTGAGAGGCCAATAAATGATCAGAAATCAAGAGCAGAAAATCTATTATCGACTGGAATAGTGGATAATGTGGTAATTTTTGATGAACCCTCTCCATACATTCTTATTAAAAAAATTATTCCTTCAATTTTAACAAAAGGTAGTGATTATAAAAATAAGCATATAATTGGATCAGACATTGTTAAATCTAATAACGGAAGAGTAGTTCTTATTCCATTTCTAGAGGGATACAGCACAACTAAAATAATTAATAATTTATCTAAAAAACCTTGACTCGGTATTTATACTCGTCTAATTTCGCCAATCAGATTACTCTAAATATATATGAAACAGATACTTACAAGAATTATTTTAATTCATTTCTTTATTTTAATTAATATTTTTGCTCAAAAATCAAGCAAACAACAGTCTGACCCAATACTCTCCGCTATTCATGGTGTTCAATCGAGTTCAACTGAGAATAGATTACCGGAATTATTAAATGATGCTAAGGTTCTATTGTCTGATGCTTTTATAGCTGATATTTTATCAGATACATTTGAAGTAGTATATAATTTAAATAGAATTTTTGATTTGCTGGCTGAAGCGGATCAATATGGTGAAATGGATATTGAGGACAAAGAAGAGTTTGAAAGATTTGAGCAATCGCTAGTATTGCTATATACTAAAAAATTTACAACGTTAGATAAAGTTGAAGCTGGAATAAATGCAGAAAATATGAGAATGGATGTTACATCAATGACTGAGCCTCTTCAAGTAGAAATGGGTGCAACACAATTTACAATTATTGAGGATAGAGATGGGCATGTTCCATTAGTCATTAATAAAAAAGTAAATCAATTTATCGATTACTTCAAATCAAAAGGGAGAAGACAATTTGAAATTTGGCTAGATAGAGTTGAGGTTTATGGGCCTATGATTTCAAAAAAATTAGAAGATAACAACCTTCCGCCTGAATTATTATACTTAGCAATGATTGAATCTGGTCTTAATCCTAAAGCTTATTCAAAAGCTGCAGCAAGTGGTTTATGGCAGTTTATCTATTCCACTGGCAAAATATATGGCTTAAATAGAAATTGGTATGTAGACGAAAGAAGAGACCCTGAAAAAGCTACCTTGGCAGCAATAGCTTATTTAAGTGATCTTTATGAGGAGTTTGATCATTGGTATCTTGCACTAGCAGCTTATAATTCTGGTGAAGGTAGAATTAGAAGGGCCAGACAGTTACATCAAACAACCGATTTCTGGCAAATGCATTCACTCCCAAGGGAAACAAGAAACTATATTCCTTATTTTCTTGCTGCGACTATTATGGCAAAACAGCCAGTAAAATATGGCTTTTACAAGAAAGAAAAAACCAAGAAGCCCTATTCCTACGATATTGTAGAAATTGAGAAAAGTGCTGACTTAATGGTTTTAGCAAGGTCAGCTGAAACATCCTTCAAAATTTTACAGCAATTAAATCCTGAATTAAGACAGTCTGCAACCCCAAATGAATTATATTCTTTAAAAATTCCAATCGGAAAAAAATCAGTTTTTTTGAAAAATTATAATGCTTTACCAGAGAATGAGCGCTTTGCGCCTCAATTCGTTACCCATAGAGTTAGAAATGGGGAAAGCCTTTGGACAATAGCTAGAAAATATAGAGTGTCTGTTCACGATCTTACTGCGGTTAATAAAATCAGAAACAGAAGTATGATTAGAATTAATCAAAAATTAACCATTCCTGTTCCTGGAATGAATCTTACTACAAGGCCTAGACAAAAATCTTCCATGCAAGGCTTCAATAAATTGACTTATAAAGTAAGAATAGGTGACACTCTTGGTCATATAGCTGAAGACTATGGAACTAGAGCATCAAGCATAAGAAAATGGAACGGGTTGAAGTATGGACAAAATATCTATCCAGGCCAAAAGTTGACTTTATGGATAAAGCAAGGATAGTCGCACCCAAAACTGACTTTAGATGGTTGTGGATAGCTTTATTAAGTTTAGCCACAATTATTATATCATATAACTTAGGAAAACAAACCAACATCGCTACAAATAGCTTGGGCGTAAAAAAAGTTGGCATTGTAGAAATAATTGGGCCCATTATCTCCTCTAAAAAAATTATCGAAGATTTAAATCAACTTGAGCAGAAAGAAAACATAGCTTCAATTGTAATAAGAATCGATTCTCCTGGTGGATCTGTAGCGCCAACGGAAGAGATTTACGAAAAAATTAAAAAAGTGAAAAAAATAAAACCAGTAATTGCTAGTGTAGGAAATGTTGCTGCTTCAGGTGGTTACTATATTGCTGTTGCTGCGGATTCGATCCTTGCCAACAAGGGCTCCATTTTAGGAAGTATAGGTGTGATAATTTCATACCCAATTATGAAAGATTTATTTGATAAAGTTGGAATTGATGTTGAAACGATAAAAAGTGGTAATTTGAAGGACTCGGGTTCATTTTCAAGAAATCCCACACCTCAAGATAAAGTTTTTTTTGAAAAACTAATTTTAAACATGTACAATCAATTCATTGATGTTATTGTTAAAGACAGAATGATGGAAAGAAATAATGTTTTAAGTTTAGCGGATGGTCGTGTATTTACAGGCTTAACATCATTGAAATTAGGTTTAATTGATGAATTGGGTACTTTTGAAAGCGCAATCGAAATTGCTGCTGAAATGGGAGGTATTTCGGGCAAGCCTCAAATATTTCGAAACAATAAAAAATCAAATATAATAAAAGATTTCCTTTCTAGTGATTTATCAACCAAAATTCAAACAACTTGGTTTGAAAAATTACCACAATATCGATGGAGAATGGAGTAATTAAATGACAAAACAAGAAATTGTAAACACTGTATCAGAAGCAACAGGTCTTACAAAAGTTGAGACAGAAGCAGTAATGAATGGCGTTATGTCGACGATCATTGAATCTTTAGGTAAGAACAAAAGAGTTGAATTAAGAGGCTTTGGAACGTTTGGCGTTAAATATAGGATGCCAAAAAAAGCTAGAAATCCTGGAACCGGTGAACCAATAAATTTACCTGAGCGCCATGTACCGACTTTTAAACCGTCGAAATTCATGCGTTCACATGTCAATAACAGTTTAAAAAAGTAAAGAGGTTACATGCCCTGTGGAAAAAAACGTAAAAGACGTAAAATGAATACGCATAAGCGTAAAAAACGTCTTCGCGCAAACAGACATAAAAAGAAAAAAGTTTAAATAAAAATGCGGATAACCAGTCTTATTATATTATTGGTTAATTTAATTTTATTACAATCATTCGTTAGCGCTTGGGGATATAAAGGTCATAGGATGATTAATGAAAAAGCCGCATTTTTACTAAATGGCGAACTAGGTTTATTTGTAAATAAACATAAAAATGCATTAAAATGGTATGGAGTAGTCCCAGACTATATAAAAACATTCTATCCTGAGGAAAAACCATTACATTTTTTTGATGCAGACTATTATGATAAATATCCTTTCAAAAATATTCCATTGAACTTTGAAAGATTTAAAGAAAAATACGGATCAGAAAAATTAACAAAAATGGGCACAGCTCCCTGGGCTATTCAAAAATCTTGCAATGAGGTAATTTTTTATTTGAAAAATGCTCGTTTGGATGAAGCAATATTTCATATGGGTGTTTTAGCTCACTATGTTGCAGACATTCACAATCCATTACATACTATTTTAAATTATGACGGGCAACTAACTGGAAACAAAGGAATACATTTTAGATGGGAGGTACGTTTATTTGATGAATATATTGAAAGTATTACTCCTTTAGGTGAAATAAAAAGAATTGACAGTCCAGTTGGATATGCAATGGATATAGTGCGTGAATCGTACAAAGATCATAAGCGAATTCTTGATGGAGACACAAAAGCACGCAAAGTTTTAACTGTTGACCAACAAAAAAAATTAGCATCATATGATGTTTTAAATTTCGAAAATGAATATTTAGAAATTTTAAACTATGAAACTATAGATCTACTCAATGAAAGATTAGGTAAATCTGTAATTAGAATAGCTGCATACTGGCAATATTGCTGGACTATGGCAGGAAAGCCAAATTTAAAATGAGAAGTAAAAACTTTAGCACAGTAACTGAATTAACTTCAAAAATTAAAGATTTATTGGAAAATAACTTTTTTAATGTTTTCGTTAAAGGTGAAATTTCGAATTTCATACATCATGGCTCTGGCCATATGTACTTCACTCTTAAAGATAGAAATTCTGAAATTAAATCTGTGATGTTCCGTGGTTCAAATCAAGACTTAAATTTTCAACCGGCAAACGGAGTTGAAGTTTTCTTGCAAGGCAAAATATCTTTATATGAAGCAAGAGGCCAATATCAAATAATAGTAAGCGAAATGAAACCTGAGGGCATTGGGGATTTATTCCAGGAATTTGAAAAGTTGAAGAAAAAATTACACAGAGAGGGACTTTTCGATGTTAAAAACAAAAAACAAATTCCTAAATATCCAAAAAAAATTGCCCTTATAACTTCGTCAACTGGCGCCGCATTGCAAGACATGTTAAATATTTTTAATAGAAGATCTAAGCATATAGATTTAATCTTAAGACCATCATTAGTTCAAGGCGAAAGAGCATCTGCTGATTTAAAAGATGCAGTAAATGAATTAGGCAATAATAGAGATGTTGATGTAATTGTAATTGCTAGAGGAGGCGGATCAATCGAAGATCTCTGGCCGTTTAATTCAGAGGGCCTTGCAAAGGAGATTTTTAATTGTAAAGTACCTATAATTTCAGGCGTAGGACATGAAACAGACTTTACTATATGTGACATGGTAGCTGATTTAAGAGCTCCTACACCTTCATCAGCAGCAGAAGTTTCAGTAAAAAGCACACTAGATATTTTAAATGAAATTAAACAGATTGAATTGAAAATTTTACATAATATTCAAAATATAATTAATAAATATTGGCAAACTTTTGATAGTTTAAATGTTAAGTATGAAAAATTAAACCCTATGAATAAAATCATAACAAAAATTGAAAAAAATCAGTTTTTAAGAAAATCGCTTTCAACGCATGTTACGAATAGATTGAATGAAATTAAATTAGAATTTGACATATTTCACAAAAATCTATATTCCTTAAATCCAAAAAGCATTTTGCTGAGAGGCTATAGTATTGCATATGAATCAAGTGGAAAAATAATTAAAAAATCTGATCAAATTGATGTTGGGGATCAATTTTTATTGAGGACTGGAAATGGAGATTTAAAAGCTGTGAAACAATCCAATTAAGGGAAAAACTATGATGAATGAGAATAATAATTTTG
>NHGT02000013.1 GCA_002170005.2 bacterium TMED144
AGAACCGCAGGGATTTCTATTTGAGCCAAAAGGGTTTAATGTTTGACCCCCCATTGATGACCATCCGCTAGTTGATGAGGTTGACCTGAAATTTGCCCACTCAGAAAGGTTTGCTTTCCCAGATACAAAGAAATTATTATCAATTAATTTTTGAACTAAAAAAGCATTATTTTCTGGATAATTGTCTTTCAATGCTAGTGAACCAGCAGTATTAGCAAAACCTTTTACATCGATATTATCTTTAATAGCGATAGGCAAGGATCCTTTAACAACATTTTCTGTGAATTTTTTTTGATCTAATCGTGAAATATATGCATTGAACTTATCTTCTTTTTCATAAAGAAATAAGTCCACATAATCAGAGCACGAAAACAAGACAATCGTCAGAAAGAAAAGAATTTTCAGCATTTTAACTCCAATTTTTGAAAATGTCGTGTAAAGTTTTTAGACCGTCAAAAAGGCTTGCAGGTCCAGGTTGTAAAATAATACTTGAATCCACTTCGTAAATGTAATTGTTTTTAACTGCGTTGATGTTAGACCAATCAGGCCTTGAAAGCATTTTATCAATTTTAAATTTTTTACCACACCAGGACACCAAAATGATATCGGGATCTTTTTTAACTACCAATGAAGAATCATCGATTATCCTATTTTCGGCTTTTCTCCCTTTTGAAAAATTCTCAAAGATATCAATTCCCCCAGCGAAAGCAATTAATTCACTTATCCAATGTATCCCGCAAATTAAAGGATCATCCCACTCTTCAAAATATACTTTTGGTTTTTTCTCCCATTGATTGATGGTGCGAGACATCTCTAAAACATTTTTTTCAAATTCAGAAATAAGATCTTCTGCATTTTTTTGTGCATTGACCAATGAGCCTAATTGAAAGATAAATGATTTAATTTCATTGACACTTCTTTGGTTTGATATCCAAACGTTAAGCCCTTTCTTGATGAGCTCCTTTGCAATGGATGATTGTACATCTGAAAATCCAATTACTAAGTCGGGTTTTAAATCTAAAATTTTATCAATTTTAGCATTGAGAAAAGTTGAAATTATAGGTTTTTCTTTTCTTGCTAGCTCAGGCCTAACTGTAAAGCTGGATATACCTACAATCCTGCCTTGCTCTCCAAAATTGTATAAGAGCTCAGTTGTTTCTTCCGTTAAGCAAACAATTCTTTGCGGACCTTTGAGGTAGTTCAATGCTTACAAGAAAGTTATTCTTCGTCTTCTTGTTTAGGGGTTGATCTCACTATCTTTGTACGATATGCCAACCCAACCAATGCTAATGATATCAAGAAAATAGAACCAGTTATAAATATGGCTTCTTTTCCATCTAGATTTTCAAGTGAAATATATCTAGCTAAGCCTATCATTGATATATAAAGTGGATATCGAACTGGTATCCGTCCAGTCTGAAAGAAAATGGATACCATTTGCATAATCTCTAAATAAATAAAAAAGTTCAGAATTCTATTAACCGTAACATCAAACGTAGTAGCCATTATATAAATTTCTCTTCCAAATAAAAAAAGGACCATTGCNTAGATAAACCAATGAATTGCAGTCTCAATGNAGTGAATAACTTTGGATGGGTTCATAAACGTNTTCCTTTGTATTAGTCTTTTAGTAAATGAGTCTCCCAAAAAAGACTCATTGCATTAGTAAAATAGTCACGATTAAATTTTTTCCTAAATCCATGTCCTTCATCCATTGCAACCATATACCATACATCTCCTCCATTTTTTTTAATCTCATCCCGCATTTGCTCAGATTCGGTAACAGGAACGCGAGGGTCGTTATAACCTTGGACAATAAAAATAGGTTTAGTTATTTTTTTAACATTATTGTTGGGTGAAATCTTTTGAAGAAAATTATACATATCTTTGTTTCTTTCATCCCCGTATTCGGCGCGCCTTAAGTCTCTTCTATATGATTTTGTATTTTTTAAAAATGTTACGAAGTTAGATATGCCAACTACATCAACCGCAGCTCGTAATCGGTCATTGTAATGAGTCATAGAGGCTAAAACCATNTAGCCTCCATATGAACCTCCATAAACTCCAATTCTATTGCTATCCAGTCTATTGTCATTATCAATCATATCCAAAAATGCACCAATATCCTTAACGGATTTTTCACGATTGAATCCATTATCTAGCTTGACAAAAGTTTTACCAAAACCTGCTGATCCCCTAACGTTGGTAGCCAATACCGCGCAACCGAGTTCATTTATCCAATATTGAAATCTAGATGAAAACCCAGGCCTAAATTGACTTTCTGGGCCACCATGTATAGATATGATAACGGGATGGGGACCTTTTTTATCCCTTGGAAGATATAAAAAACCAGAAATTTCGAGATCGTCATAGGATTTTATCTTGACAAGTTCCGGTGACACGAAATTATTAGTATTTAAACCACCTACCTCACTTTTGGTCCATTGAGTAAGTTTTTTATTTTTAATATTTAAAACATATACATCTCCTGGAGATTGAGAAGAGTTTAATGTCATAGCTATTCGNTTATTATCGTCATTAAATGATAAGCCATAAATTTGTCCAATTGGAAATGATGGTAGNTTNAGCGATTTAAGATCTTTANTGCGGTAGNTATAGANTTTAGANATAGCATTTTCGTTGGCAACGAAAGCAAGCAAATTACCATCTTTTGATAAATCAAAACTTTGAATATCCCATTCTATATCTTCTGTTAATATAGAATGTTTCTTTGTTTTAAAGTCGTAATATCTGAGATGGCGAAATTCAGTTGACTCATCAGAGGTATAGTATATTCCCTTTCCATTTTTACTAAATTTTGCGCTTCCAAAACTGATCTTTTCTTTGCTTGGATTGAATGGATTGACACTTCCCTCATTAAGATTTGCAATATGCAAGTAAGATTCATTTATTGACACGTACCTTCTCACTAGTACTTTTGAATCATCTGGAGACCAATCAAGAGCGCTCCAAGAACCTTCTAAGGAAAACAATTGTTTCGTATTTCCATCCAAGTTGGAAATAAACACATGCGTATCCTTGCCGTTCACTTTGTTTGAGGAAAAAGCAAACTTTTGACCGTCGTTTGACCATCCACCTAATGAATTTCGTGAAACCCCATCTGTTATCATCGTTGATTTTCCATTTTCAATATTATGGAAAAAAACTTGCCAATTCTCGCTTCCGCCCACATCCTTTGAAAATAAGAAACCATTAATTTTTTTGTTATGAGAAAAATAACCACCTCTGATAGGTTCATTATAAAAAGTTATCTGAGATCTTTGACCTAGCGGATTTTCTACTTTGTGCAATTGTGTGGTTTCACCAAACCCTGTACCTATAATAATGGATTGTCCATCAGGAGTCCATGAGCGAAATGACCCACTTCTAATGAAAGAATATTGACGTGATTTTTCAATTACCTCTTTTGGAATAGAGGGTACATTTTCCATAATAAGATTACCAGCCGTTGTTTTGGTTGCTTGTTCATTCTGAGCCCATTGAGCATGAACAGTGNTTAGAAAAATGTAAAGAAAAATAAATTTCAATTTTAATCTCATTTTAATTAGAATTATTATAACGTTCTTATATCAACGCTGATCTCAATATCATCNTATATCAATTTATCACCAAGATTTTGAAAGAAAGTTCCAGAGCGAAATCTTACATTATATTTAGATCTATCNAAAGTCATATCAACTATTGCATTGACTTTCGGATCAACGCTTTTAACTTTAGATTCAAATGAAATAGGATGNGAAATACCTTTAATTTCAAGATCACCATTNAAAGCTAATTTATTTCCTGCTCCCATACCGCCCTCGCTTTTAAANGTTAAGGTTGCAATNGGGTGCGACTCAACGCTAAAAAAGTCATCACTTCGCAANTGCNTTTCTAAAGAGGCCTTNCTTCTCCCCTCTANATCTTCGCAATCAATCGTTGTCATATCAATNTTAATTACACCATTAACAGTTCCATCGGTATTAATAGTTAAGCTNCCATCTTTCATTNGAAGNGATCCATANTGTGAAATTGTNGAAAGTTCTCTCCCTGTCCATTTTATAGATGAATTATCATTATCCATTGTATATTCACCTGAGCTGAGCGAAAAAGTTGGCTTTGGCAAAGAGGCCTCAATGTTCTTTTTTGATGATTTTTCGCAGCTAACAATGAAAAAAACCAAAATTGAGGGAATCAAAAATTTCTTTAACATGAACTTTCCTTTTTATAAGTATTAATAATATGAATAAGCTATACCAAGTTTGTAGTTTCTAAAACAATTAATTTCATATTGAAACTTAATAGTCTTCATATCGTTCCAAAAAATAAACAAAATAAAATATGAGAAAAATTATAAATCAAATAGAAGGGATTAAAACTTCAGACGGTGCAGGAGTTAGCCTTACGAGAATCATTGGAAGTCCAGAATTAAACATGTTGGACCCTTTCCTACTTTTAGATGAGTTTGGCAGTGATAATCCGGATGATTATATTGCTGGCTTCCCTCCCCACCCACACAGGGGTTTTGAAACTATAACTTATATGTTGAATGGAAAATTTCATCATAAAGATAATGCTGGCAACGAAGGCTTTTTAGAGGACGGTTCAGTTCAGTGGATGACTGCAGGCAAAGGCGTTGTTCATAGTGAAATGCCAAAACAAACAGATGGTCTAGTTCGCGGTTTTCAATTATGGCTCAACCTCCCTAAAGAAAAAAAAATGATAGAACCAGCATACCACGATATTTCAGCAGATCAAATCCCATGCATAAAAACTAAAATATCCACAGTCAAGATCATTTCAGGGGAATATCAAAATACTAAAGGGCCAGGAAAGCCTCACACTGGTTTTCTATATTTTGATGTCAATATAGATCCTGGTAAATCCTTTTCTTGTGATATTCCAGAGGATTGGAATGCTTTCATTTATGTTTACGAAGGTTCTTTATCGGTAAACAGTGATTTATCAAAAGGCTTTTTAGGGGTTTTAAGCGCTAGTGGCAAGCTAGAAGTAAATAGCTTAGATCGAGGTGCTAGTTTTATTCTTGTGGCTGGGGAACCTTTAAACGAGCCTGTTGCGAGAGGAGGTCCATTTGTTATGAATACAAGAAGTGAAATACTGCAAGCATTTGAAGATTATCAGTCAGGGAAATTTGGTTCTTAGACAATGCTTTCTTCTATAAAAGCAAACGGTCTTATATTCGCTAGCTTAGGATTAATCTGTTTTTTAAATCTTTTGAAAGAGCCAGATAGTGTATTTTGGCAATTATTGGTAGGTGTTTACTTTTTATTACTTTTATTGAGAGCATTTTTCTTTTTCAAAAANTAAAATCATTTAAATTTTCTAAAGTAAACCCTACTCCTCCGCATACAATTACTACAATTTCTTTAAATTGATTTAATTCATCTGACTTTTCATATACCGGGGCTAGACTAGCTCCGCAAGCAGGCTCAACTAACTGCCGGTGGTCATGTAAGAACCTTTCGACAGCGTTTATCGCTGATTTATCACTGACAACATGGCTTATTAAATTCTTGTTGTCCTTCAATTCGTAAAGATCTTTTGAGACTTTTTTTGCTCCTAATGATGTAGCTATACTTGTTATCTTATCTAATTCTATTAATTCATTTGCTATAATCGATTTACTAAATGNATCTGCGCCTTCGGTTTCAACGGCTAAAATTGAAGTTTTTCTTAGATTGTGTCTTTTTAGCCCTTTCTCGATTCCAAGTAGCAATCCTCCCCCACCAACAGATACGATGATCATATCAGGCTCTATTCCATCAATTACGATCTCATCAACAATTGATGCGTGACCATCCCATATCAAAGGATCATCAAATGGGTGAATATACCTTTTTTTATCATTGCATAGTTTTATGGCAAAATCATGGGAAGCAAGAAAATTGTCACCGCTTACAATTACCTTCGCTCCCTCCCTTTCAATTAATTCCTTCGCTATTGGTTTTGTTGTCGAGGGAACGACTACCGTAACTTGTTTATTTAATCTTCTTCCGGCATATGCTGTTGCTAAACCTGCATTACCTCCTGAAGCGGCAACAAATTCAGTTGCGCCCTCATTAACATAATGTATCATTGCATGCCCAATACCTCGAATTTTAAAGGAACCTGATGGTTGCAAAGTGTCCATCTTTAGCCAAATTCTGGCATTTAATCCCTCCCCAAGAATAAGGGACTCTATAAGTGGGGTATTGATATGTAATTTGTCTAGCAAGGTATAATGAAATTCATTTTGATTTTTTATATTAAGAATATATCATCCAGTATCATGAATAAACAAAATTTTATATAATCATATTTATAGGATGTATTATGAAAGCATTTTTTTATCTAAGTACATTATTATTCTTAACTTTAATATTAGCTAAAGAGACATCATCAAATTTAGAATTAGAAATTTTTTTCAATAAGTGGCGCGAATTCGAGTCCCCTCCGCTATTAAATAATGCTCCAGACTATACTAAATCTCAATTCAAAAAAAGACAACGATCCTATAAAAAGCTTAAAAAAGAATTGATGGTGTTTGATACATCCGGTTGGAGAATATCATGGAGAGCTGACTGGCAACTAATTGAAGCAGAGATGAATGGATACGATTTTAATAGACGTGTTTTAAAACCCTGGGAAAGAGATCCTGCCTTTTATCAAACAATTTGGATGTATCAAAGCGATGTTCCTGCGCACGAAGGCCCAACAAATCATGCCTTATTAGAATTTTGGCAGTATAATTTTCCATTAAATGAAGATTCATTAAATAAGCTTACCAATGAACTAAGCGTAATTCCTCCTTTTTTGATTCAAGCAAGAGAAAATCTTACTGGAAATGCAAAGGATCTTTGGATCGCAGGTATAAGAGATATTGAAACGCAATTCGACGATCTGAACAAAATAAATAAAATTATCTCATCACATCATGATGAAACTGATAATCCAGAACTTTTTGATGCTTTAAAAAAAGCTAAGGCTTCAACAGAATTATTTACAAAGTGGCTAAAAAAAGAATCGCCCAGAAAAAATGGACCATCTGGAATCGGAAAGGACAATTATACATGGTACCAAAAAAATGTTCATTTAATTCCTTTGTCTTGGGAAGAAGAAGTTCAACTTTTAAAAAGAGAGCTTAATCGAGCCTGGTCATCCTTGAAGCTAGAAGAACACAGAAATAGAAATTTACCAAAACAAAAATCAGCTCAAACAGAAGAAGAGTTTAATGCACTTACTGAGCGATCAATTAAAAAAATGATGAAGTTTCTTACAGAAGAGAACATTATGCATATAAAACCAAATATGGAACCTGCATTGCGTGAACATAGAGGAATTTTTATTGAAAGCGAAAAAAGAAATTTTTTCTACATTGGAATGCATATTGACCCACTTCCTCTTTACTCGCATTTTTATCATTGGTTCGATCTGGCTGAGATTCGAGACAATCCTCATAAAAATCCAATTCGAAGAGCAGAGCCTTTATATAATATGTTTGATTCAAAGAATGAGGGCATTGCAACTGCTGCAGAGGAAATCTTTATGCACGCAGGTCTTTATGATGACAATCCTCGATCAAGAGAGATTGTATGGATAATGCTTGCCCAAAGGGCTGCTAGAGGCCTTGGTTCGCTTTACGCTCATGCTAACATGATGAACATGGAAGAAGCAAGTCAGGTCCATGTAAAATGGACTCCAAGAGGTTGGATGGAAAGAGAACCTGAGCTCTTACGATTTGAACAGCATCTGTACTTAAGACAACCTGGATACGGAACATGTTACATCACAGGCAAGTATTTGGTAGAAGAACTTATGATGGAATATGCAGAAAAGCTTGAAACCGATCAAAAGGATTTTATTCTAAAAGATTTTTTAAACAAATTCAATATGGCTGGTAGTATTCCAGTAGAATTAATAAAATTTGAACTAATGAATGAATGAAAAAACAAGTCAAGATAAATGAATAAAGTCCTTTTCTACATATTGCTTTTAGCGTTATTAAACATCGAAGCTGCATTATCGCAATATAAAAGACCGCGTGAAATGGGTATTGAAATTGGAATCTTCAAGCCTGGAAAATGGAATGCAATCACTGACGTAAGTGGAGTCGAGGTTGGGCATGAAACTTTAATTCAAGGAAACAATGTTAGGACAGGTGTAACGATAATAAAGCCTCACGATGGAAATATTTTTGATGACAAAGTGATGGCAGCAGTGCATGTAACAAATGGATTTGGGAAAGCATTAGGATTTACTCAAATCAATGAATTAGGCACTATTGAAACTCCTATCGCTTTAACTAACACATTAAATGTCTTTTTGGTGGCAAACGCAATTGTAGACTATATGATTTCTAATAATAAAAATATCAGATCTGTCAATCCCGTAGTAGGTGAAACCAATGATGGTGGACTTAACGATATTCAAGGTAGACATGTTAAGAAAAAGCATGTTCTATCTGCTTTAAAAAAAGCTAACAATGGACCTGTAAAAGAAGGATCAGTCGGAGCTGGTACAGGCACAAGAGCTCTTGGATTTAAAGGAGGTATAGGGACCTCTTCTCGAGCTTTGCCTCAAGAAAATGGAAGCTATACTGTTGGTGTCCTTGTTCAAACTAATTTTGGAGGAAGTTTAATTATCAATGGTGCACCGATTGGAAGAGAGTTGAAAAAAAGTCCATTTTCCAGCTCTATCCCTTATGACCATGAAGAAGGTTCATGCATGATAGTGATTGCAACAGATGCGCCTTTATCCAATAGAAATTTAAGACGAATGGGAAAGAGAGCAGAGTTAGCATTTGGGAAAGTTGGAGCTTTTTCATCCAATGGAAGTGGCGATTATGTCATTATCTTTTCTACTCATAAAACTATTACGGAAGATAAATTAAGTTTTACTCGAAAAGAGTTAAAAAATTCAAGCATGAATGCTCTTTTTTTAGCAACAGTTGAAGCAACAGAAGAAGCAATTATAAATTCACTTTTTGCAGCAGAATCAATTTCCAGTAAATACGGATCCATGGAATCCATTCCAAAGGATAAGGTAATTCCAATTTTAAATAAATATAAAAGCTTGAATTGGAATAAAGAACTCTATCCTTGGAAAAAATAAATTTTTTANATTTTTCTGAACAAATTCTTTTTAAGTACAACTGAACTAGTCAATACTCCTGATGCCAAGGCTCCTGCTAACCCTACCGTCACAATATCTTGACCAGTTAAAAATAAATTTTTTATCGGTGTCTTAGGTTTTAACCATTNTTGGTCAAATCTTTGAGGATTATGATCAATTCCATATAATTCTCCTTTTTCATAATTTGCCATGGATTNTGTTGATAAAGGAGTTGATAATTCATAATAACTGATCTCACCATCTAAATATGGACAGTGAGCATAAATAGAACTTATGATACGCTGACAAAGCGATTCTTTGAAATCCTCATAATCTTTACCTCTTTTTTTCCATGGCTTTGTGGACCATTTTTCATAATGATCAAATAATGAAGGAACGATTACTTCCATGGTAGATTTATTTTTATGTTTATTGTTCCAATCAGGATCTTTAGCTGAAGCAAATGACATATAGAGAACAGGAAAATCGTTATTTTGATCTTTTTTAAAATTTAAAACATTTTTATCATGATCGTAAGTAGGGTATATCCAGAGATTGGTGTCCTTTATTCCTAATTCTTTAGCACTTTTATCAAAACCTACGTATAAGCATGCATGGCCTGATGAGGGTTTTACCTTTTCTATATTTTTTCTATAATTTTCTAAACCATCAACATCAGACAAAAATTTTGTTAATGTATTGTTTACCCCAGCGCTACTTATTACAATTTTTGACTCTATTTTTTCGCCTGTTTCTAAAATAACTCCTTTTGCTTTTTTATTTTCAATCCATATTTTATCAACTGATTTATTAGTGAACAATTCACCATTATTTTTTTTTATAAATGAACCAATGGTTTTTGCTATCATACTAGATCCACCGACTGGATAGCTAGCTCCATCAAAGTAATGATTAGCAATCATGCAATGCATTACAAAACTACTTTCTTTTGGTGGCATGCCATAGTCACCCCACTGTCCAGNCAATACAGCGATTAGCTTATCATTGGATGTGATTGAACGAAGACCATCGTATGTAGTCATACGAGAAAATTTNAAAAAATTTTTTCTTAAATAGCCGCTTAAGACTTTTTCGGTTAGCCCTGNCAAAGCCTTAGCTGAAAAATAATTTATTGATGATTTGCTAACTTTTTTAATCAGCTCTATATACTNATCTAGGTCATTCTTATTATCAGGAAAGTAATTTTTTAATTGTTCAATGAACTTTTCTTTTGGCGCAATAAAATCATATTTTTTATCAGGAAATACCATTCGATCATAGTTTTTACTCATCAAATTCCATTTGAGTTTATTATCTGATATTTTATCAAACAGTTTTCTTGTAAATGATTTTTTATCATGAACCGATCCTATATAATGAATACCAACATCCCACTCAAATCCTTTTCTTTTNAAAGTGTGGGTATANCCACCTAGNTTAAAGTGTTTTTCCAAAATAAGGACTTTTTTACCCTCCATGGATAACATAGCACCGCAACATAAACCCGATATACCAGACCCTACTATAATAACATCAACATTAGTATTCATGAATAATTTATTGGTTGCTTTGCCAATGCAAAATATTTTTTTCTAAAATATCTAGTGGGACAGATCCATTCNATAATACTGCATCATGAAAATTTCTTACATCAAATTTATCTCCAAGTGCAATTTCAGCATTTTTTCTTAATTCATTGATCTTCAATTGACCAATCTTATAACCNAGCGCTTGACCNGGCCATGAAATATAACGATCAGTTTCGGTATTACATTCATATAATGATAATGCAGTATTATTATACAAATAATCTATAGCCTTCTGCCTAGACCACCCAAANGCGTGAATACCGGTATCGACTACAAGTCTGCACGCTCTCCACATTTCATAAGTGAGTCTTCCAAAATTGCTATAGGGGTCAGTGTAAAAACCTGCCTCNAGTCCCAACCATTCGCTATATAAAGCCCAACCTTCTGAATAGACTCCAATATATAGACCTTGCCTGAAAAATGGTACATCTTCAAGCTCATCTGATATTGATATTTGCAAATGATGACCAGGTACGGCTTCATGAAATGTGAGCGCTTCTAAATTGTATAATGGTCTTGATTTCAAATCGTATGTATTGACAAGATACGANCCCGACGCCTTGCTACCCTTTGCGGGACCGACATATCTTCCAGCTGANTAATTTGGAGCAATTTCTTCAGGCACAGCAGAAATACCATAGGTCATTCTTGGTAAGGTTTTAAAGAGCTTGGGAAGTTTAGCTTCCATCTTTTTTGCTAAAAATGCAGCTTCTTTAATTAACTCTTTTTCGCTTTGTGCGTAAAAACGTTTATCGGTGCGCAAGAATTTCAAAAAATCCTTAAAGCTACCATTAAAATTTACCTCTTTTATTATTTCTGTCATTTCATCTTTTATTCTTTCAACCTCATTCAATCCCAATAAGTGAACTTCTTCAGGGCTATAACTTAAAGTGGAATATTGATCTATTTTAAATTGGTAGTANTCTTCGCCATTTGGTAGATCATAGGCTCCTAGAGATTTTCGGGCTTTAAGTTGATATTCATTTGTAAAGAAATCAAAAAAGTTAGAGTATGCTTTTACNGCTCCGNTTAAAATAGCNTCTTGTCCTTTTTGAATGAGTTTTAATTTTTCATCTGTAGAAATAGTCTCAGGAAAAAAATTAAAAGGAGTATAAAATTGACTATCCTGAGGATTGTCAACTATGTGAACAAGAATCGTTTTTTCATATCCGCTAAGTATTTCTTTAGGAAGCGACATTCCTGTTTTTAAGCCCATTCTCATTAATGATATCTGCTCTTCGAAATATCTGGGAAAATCATTCAATCTACTAATATATCTTTTGTAGTCATCTATTGTATTAAATGGCATGGNATTCACCATTCTNGGTAAACCGGTATGAAAGCCTGAATCCATATTTATTGGTAATAGGTGCCCAGAAAACTCAACTTCTTTTATGCGTTCGTTGATGATCCTTTNAAAGATCTGATAATTAATTAATTCAACATCAGAAAGTTTTCGGNTATCAANTTGTTNAAGTTTTTGTAAAGTTCTTAGCCAAAAACTATGACGCCTTTCAAAGCTNTCAGGCANCATTGAGGGCAAGCTTGAATAGTTCGTATAAGGCGTGTCCTTAGATTGNAGGTCATACCAAAATTCTAAATTAGTATAAAGAGGTTTTTCTCCAACTTGAAAATTATACGTATCAGAAATAATTGAATCTAGAGTATATTTTTTCGANGTACTGCAACCACTTATAAAAAAAANAAGTATGGCNAANAATGATGTCTTTTTAAAAAGAAAAAACAACTTAAGCTTGTGNTTTTTCCTCTAANGTAAGCAAACTAGNTGCGATNAACTCTATAAAAATATTNAATTGTTTTAACATCTCCATTAGATCNGNATATAATTTATCATCANCTTTAGTGACTTTTGCTTTCTTCGTATTCTGGGAAACTTTAAGTTTATACTTTTCTTCNAGGTCTTTATTCTTTGCCATTTTNTGTACAATTTTTTCAGCTTTTGTACGATCAAATTTTTCAAAGAATTTATTTAAGCGCTTTANNTGTTTGATCAGTTTTTTATGATATAGTAATACTTCATTTTGGCTNTCGCNAGATAAANCTTTTGAAGCTTTATTCAAGTTTTCAANCATNNCNCTAAATCTCAATTTGACAATGTTATTCATTGAGTCGAGATAATTTGTGCATGAAACCAAGGAATAGNCTTCTTTGGTTTGATNTTCTGATAATTCAGATCTGCTCGTTTTAAGTAAGTAATCAGAGATGTTTTTATTCAGAAATGATATTTTTTCTATTCTTTGGTCCATTCCATCTTGAAANTCTANACTAGAATCNTCAANATCNTTTTGATCTGCNCCTTCAACAAAGGGNTTNACCACTGANCCAACTACTCTTTCCNTCANACCGACCACACCGCGNATCTCNGCNTGNGCATTATTGATTGCNAAAGTCGGTTCATCCAGCNCACTTTCATCAAGATGNANTANAGCAGGTTTGTTGATATCTCGCTNNATANCTTCATCNGGAAAATATTGAATNATANNTNTNGATATATATGAGGTAAATGGAATGAAAACAACGGTGGCCATAATATTAAAGATGGTGTGAGCATTTGCAATTTGCCTTGGAATATTGTCAGACGTTTGAGANACCCACTCTGCGAACGTTGGTATCCAAAAACAAAACAATACAACACCCAATACATTAAATGTCACGTGTCCAATTGCAACACGCTTAGCGTCTCTAGAGGCATTTAATCCTGCTAATAAAGCTGTTACGCATGTTCCAATGTTTGCACCTAGGATTAATGGAATACCTGCCTCTAAAGTTATTGATCCCCCGCTTGCCAGAGTGATAACAATACCTGTGGTGGCACTACTACTCTGGACCAAAGCAGTAAACACGGCGCCAGCTAATATTCCNAACAAAGGATTCTCAAAACTTGTTAAAATAGCGTTAAAAGTAGGATCTGATCGCAAAGGCTTCATAGTATCAGACATAATTTTCATACCATAGAACAATAGCCCAAAACCTAAAATGACAAAGCCAATATTTTTTATATTGTCTTTTTTTGAGAATAATGCCATAATTGAGCCGGAAGCGATCAATAGCAGCGCATAGTCGGTGACCTTAAATGCTACAATCTGAGCTGTAACCGTACTTCCAATATTCGAACCTAAGATTACACCAAGTGCTTGAGAAAAATTTATCAAACCAGAATTAACAAAACTTACTAGCATAACGGTGGTAGCGCTACTGCTTTGAATGACCATGGTTACTAAAGCGCCAACGGTAACCGCAAGAAATTTATTGGAGGTCAGTTTTTCTAGAATATTTCGCATGCTATTTCCGGCGGTCATTTTCATCCCATCACTCATCATTTCCATGCCGTATAAAAACATTCCCATCCCACCAAACAAACCTGTAGCTATTAAAAATAATGAAATGCTTGAATCTTTGGTATCAGCCCCCAAAAGAACAGAACTTGCCGTACCAAGCAGTAAAAAAAAGATCCCGAAACGTTTTGAATTATAGTTTTTTATCATAGTATTATTTTTTAATTAATTTTTAATAGTGTTTAAAGGTCAATCAATTATAAATGATATTCTGTTGCAAAAATACCTTTTTGTCATAGATCATTCGTTAAAATTTTTCCAGAATATAATTTTTTCTTTATATTTTAAAACTTGTTCCATCCGTTCTCTTTTTTTAAGCCCGTGTAAGTAAATTTTTAATTTTTCAATTAACATTTTTTTTGTCATTGTGAATTTAGACCCAATAAGAATTTTTTTGTTAAGAAGCTTTTCTAACGCTTGAATATGGTAATACTCTATACCTTCTTGAACATTGGACAATTGATCACCATGACCGCCATATTTAATTATCAACTCTTCAGGGTTAAATCCAACCTTATATTTTGCGGTTATGCGTAACCACATTTCGTAATCCTCGCATATTTTTATTGATTCATCAAACAAGCCAACATCATAAAAAATATTTTTATGAGCTACGACTGTTGATGGTGAAATAATGCATTTATTGAGGCATTGTTCAAAAATCAAGCCTCCAAATTTTTGATGGCTTTTATTTTGAGGAATTGTTTTCCCATTTCTTTTCCAAATTTCATTACTGTGACAAACTTTATTATTTTTTAGAAACGACAATTGAGAAACAAGTTTATTTGGCTTCCACTCATCGTCAGAGTCTAGGAAGGCGATCCATTCACTTTCAGCTTTTTGGATCCCTAGATTTCTTGCTGAGCTAACACCCTGATTTTCTTGATAATAATATCGACAATGAGAGAATTGCTCTTTTGTTATCCTTCTAGTATCGTCACTAGAGCCATCATCAATTACAATAATCTCGAAAGGTTGCAAAGTCTGATCTTGAACAGATTTTATTGCTCTTGAAACTATTTCAGCTCTGTTATAGGTTGGGATTACAACAGATATTTTCAATTCAATTGTCTTTAAAAACTATTTAAGCAATAGCATTTTTTTAAGCGTATGTTAAAATAGTCACTAAGCTGAAAAATTACAAAAATTAGCTTTTTTAATTTATTTTTCCGTTGATATCGAATTTCGACAAAAAATTCCATATAATTTGGTTAGTAGGAATATTATTTTGAAAAAAACTTAACCAATAATGACCACCATTCATGACTTTGTAATGTTCTATTGAGTGACCATTGTTACAATTTTCAAACGTATGATGAATAATGCTTCCAGAACTAAAAAAAGTCGATTCTTGAGGTGTATCATCACACTGGTTTTTCTCTACCCAATATGAGTGCATGTTTTCAATGTTATAATAATAACCTGCTAAAAGGGATTCGTCGTAATAAGGCCTTGATCCATCGAGTGTACCATGAATAGTTAGTATAGATGTAGGCGACGGATTGGAGCTATTAGCAACATTCTTATACAAATTTCCAGCCATAGAAACAATTGCTGCAAAACGACTGCTTTGTGATACAGCAAGGCCATGTGCCATTCCACCACCATTTGAAAACCCAACTGCGTAAATTCTTTTTTCATCAACAGAGTAACTGGTTGACAATTGAATGATCATTTTTTCAATAAACCCGTAATCATCAGTACTGTTCTTGCTGTCCGAATCGCCAGGTAGTGACATATTCCAATCACCATAAAGACCTTCAGGATATACCAAAATAAATTTAGCAGTATCAGCAATGGATCTAAAATCAGCTGTATAAATTTGCGCAGATGCATTTCCACTTCCCCCATGAAAATTAAAAAGAATTGGAAAAGGGTTGGATTCGCTATTGCCTTCTGGTACATAAGTCAAATACCTCCTAGTCTGACCATCGTTTTCTAAAGATTGAGATATAAATCCATTTACAGCTTCTTCGTTGCTGTCTTTGCTTGGCGAAGTGCTGTTTTCTTCTTCGCAGCCGATAAATATTGCAATTATAAAAAAATAAATCTTATTCATAAAAAACTTTTCCCCATTAATTTTGTGAATTTAAGATAACCCATTATGACAAAAATTTAAATTAACTAAATAACCTAAATCCATCTTCTAATATTTTTTTTATAATTTCTATAATCTTTGCCAAATAAATTTTCTAAGGCTTTTTCTTCTGGTATGATCTGAAAAAAATTCATGTAAAAAATAAAAAGTATGGAAATAATCAAACCTCCAATAATGTTCAATATTATCGAAGTACCCACTAGAAATAAAAGCATACCTAAATACATTGGATTGCGCGAAAAACGAAAGAGACCATTGGTTACTAAATAAGTTGATTTCTTAAGATTGAGAGGATTAATAGTGGTGTTGTTATTGATAAATGATTTTACTGAAACCGCCAAAAGCAATAAACCTGCGATGCTAACAACTATACCAATTTCAAGTTTGTAAGAAAATACAAATGAAGGGAAAATACTTTTAGAAAGAAAAATAACTAAAACGCATAGCATGGTAATAATTGGTGGTGGAATTCTTTTTTTCATGATCAAAATTATTGATTTAGTTCAAATAAAAATAGGAATAATTATTTATTAGGAATGATTACTATTTAATAAATAAATTTCAACGTGAGATATAGCTATCAGAGAGAAATTATCTTAGATATAGTACGCAGTACTAAAACCCATCCTACTGCAGAATGGATACATAATAAAGCCCAAAAGAAGATCAAGGCGATTAGCTTAGGGACCGTTTATCGTAATTTAGGTCTTCTTGAAAACCTCGGTAAGATCCAAACTGTCAAGGATAACAATGTGGTACGATATGATTGCAATACAGAACCACACAACCACCTCAAATGCAAAATATGCGATACTTTGATTGATATACCTGTTGCAAATGAGGCGATGAAAAAAAATGTAAAAACAAAATATAACTTCGATGTAGATGATATAAATATCACCTTCATTGGAACATGCTCGAAACATAATTAAAAGGACTTAATAAATGGATAATGGAAGTAAATGCCCTGTTGATCATGGATCTGATTCCCAGCATACCCAAGGAATGCGATCCAACTATCAATGGTGGCCTGACAACATTAATGTAGATATTCTACATCAACACGATAAGAAAACAAATCCAATGAACGGATTTGACTACAGGCAAGAATTTCAAAATTTAGATTATGGTGCTCTAAAAAAAGATATTAATGATCTAATGACTGACTCCCAAGAATGGTGGCCAGCAGATTACGGTCATTATGGACCGTTTTTCATTCGTATGACTTGGCATGCAGCTGGAACATACAGAACCACAGATGGTCGTGGTGGTGGGGGTACGGGAGCACAACGTTTTGCTCCAATGAATAGTTGGCCAGACAATGGTAATCTAGACAAAGCAAGGAGACTGCTATGGCCAATCAAAAAGAAATACGGTAATCAAATTAGCTGGGCAGATCTTATCATTTTAACAGGAAATGTAGCAATTGAATCCATGGGTGGAAAAACTTTCGGTTTTGGTGGTGGTCGACCTGACATTTGGGCTCCTGAAAAGGATATTTTTTGGGGTAAAGAGACAGAATGGCTTGCTAACGAAAGATATACAGGTGACAGAGTTTTAGACCAACCACTAGCTGCGGTTCAAATGGGTCTTATCTACGTTAATCCACAGGGTCCTGATGCAAATCCAGACCCCTTAAAGAGTGCGCATGACATCAGAGAGACATTCAAGCGTATGGCTATGAATGATTATGAAACAGTAGCCTTAACCGCAGGTGGACACACTTTTGGAAAAGCTCACGGAGCTGCTAGTGAAGATCACAAAGGTTTAGAACCAGAAGGCGCAGCCATTGAAGAACAAGGGTTTGGATGGACTAGTGATTATGAAAATGGAGTAGGTAGAAATACTATTACTAGTGGTATTGAAGGTCCATGGACCGCAAATCCAACTCAGTGGGATAACGCTTACTTTGAAACACTTTACAAATATGAATGGGAACTTAAGAAAAGTCCTGCAGGTGCTCATCAGTGGCATCCAATCGACCAGCAAGAAGAAGACATGGCGCCAGATCCAGAAGATCCTACAAAGAAAGTTCACACTATTATGACTACTGCCGATATGGCTATGAGGATGGATCCTGAATACGATAAAGTATCTCGTCATTTTCTTGAAAATCCCGATGAGTTAGCAGATGCTTTTGCAAGAGCATGGTACAAACTGCTTCACAGAGATATGGGTCCAAAAAGACGTTATTTGGGACCAGAAGTTCCTGAAGAAGAACTTATTTGGCAGGATCCAGTACCGAATGGTAGCACCAGCTATGATGTTGATTCAGTTAGAGATCAGATTAAGAAAAGTGGTTTGACCATCCAAGAGCTTGTGGAAACTGCATGGGCAAGTGCCTCTACCTATCGTCATACAGATATGCGCGGTGGAGCAAATGGTGCTCGCATCAGATTAGCTCCTCAAAAGGATTGGGAAGTCAACAAACCTCATCAGCTTTCAAAGGTTTTAGGCGTACTAGAGCCTATTGCTGAATCAAGTGGCGCTTCCGTTGCGGACGTGATCGTTCTTGCAGGCTGTGTTGGAATTGAAATGGCATCAGGCCAAAGTGTTCCCTTTNCTCCTGGTCGCGGCGACGCTACGCAAGAGCATACCGATGTCGAGTCATTTGGAGTCTTGGAACCATTTTCTGATGGTTTCAGAAATTATCATAATAAGGACTTCACCGTAAACGCTGAGAATATGCTTTTAGACAAAGCACATCTTTTAGAACTTACCGCTCCTGAGATGACCGTTCTAGTTGGTGGCTTAAGATCTCTAGGAATCACTGCAAACGGAGCAGGTAACTTTAGCGACACCAATGATACCTTAAATAATGACTTCTTCGTAAATCTTCTTGACATGAATGTAAAGTGGGAACCGACTGGAAGGAATAGCTATCAAGGCAATGACAGATCATCTGGTGAAGCGGTGAGAACTGCATCTAGAGCTGATCTTGTCTTTGGTTCAAACTCTCAGTTAAGAGCGTTAGCTGAAGTCTATGCACAAGACGACTCGCAAGAGAAATTCACTCATGATTTCATCAATGCATGGGTGAAGGTTATGAACAGTGATCGTTTTGATCTAAGCTAGAAAAAAACAAAATCCAATTCTGCTATTTTTGCAGAAGATTAAAAAAGAGCCCCTTTGGGGCTCTTTTTTGTTATATACTCAAATAACTCCATTCCTTTGAAAAAGGTATTCGTGATTGCATTACAGCACCTTTTTCAGTAACAAGTAAATTGTCACTAGGATTGATACCGATTCCCTTGCTGGAATCATACAAGCCGGGCTCAACACTGAACATCATCCCCTCTTCAATGGGTGTGTGGTCTCCCAATGAAAAGTAAGGCGCTTGATGCCCTTCAAAATTAAAACCTGTACCATGACCTGGTCTATGATAAATATAATCTTGCATGCCGTTATCCACTTGATGCTTATGTACTTTATAAGCAACATCCGAACATAAGACTCCAGGTTTGGTCTCCTCCACCATGATCTGAACGGTCTCTGCAACAACAGACCACATTTTATCCTGTGATGGCGAAACTGGATTGATCTGATAATTTCTATACCCTTCTCCTCCGCATCCACCGATCTTGATATCAGTATTGACATAGACTGCTTCCCCTTTTTTTACTTTGTTGTAAAAAAGTTGATTAGGGTGAGGGTAGGCTGTGGACACGCCTGCACGAACATACTCAGAGGTCACTAGCATGCCTACAGCATTATGCGGTTTTCCATCATGGTAAATATCTTTCATTAAAAGATTAATACCGTAGGTCTGCAATGCTTGCCCGATCTCAAAGTCGGTGGTGTCAGTGCCGCGTTCTAAGATATAATCCCTTGCGAAAGCGTGTATCTTATCAAAATATCGATAAGCCCTTTGCGTCAATGCTATCTCCTCCTTGGTCTTAATGATGCGCATTTTCTCACAAGTATTCCTGATATTGATAAATTTGGTTCTAGGTAGATATTTTTTTACCTTCTTCAATTGATCATTGGTAAGATGCATATCCGTTGCGATCCTTTTTCCTCTATAACCTTTCTTTTTAAGGTTGGTCAATAACCAATCAAAGAGATCTACCGTTTTTCCTTTTACTACCTGCCCTTTATTAGGAAATCCCCCCTCACCATGAGGAAAACAAAAGTAATAATTGTTTTCTGTGCTCCACCAGGAAGATATCAGATCGCGATCAAGCCCAGGTGAGAACCAGTATGCTGTATCGGTCTCTTTAGTGGGAAAGAGGACCCAAGTTGTCCGTTTACCGCTACCGCGAAAACAACCCGAGAAATATACCTTATTGACGTCACTTTCTAATAGTATGGCATCAAATTTGNTATTGGATAAATTCTCTTTTAGAGTTTGAACTCGCTTTTGATACCACTCTAAAGGTAATCGATCATAACCCTTAGGGGAAGGTGTGGGGTGATCCCTATCCGTAACAAATAGTGACTCTGAATTTGATGAACCAAAGCTTGCAATGTTTTTCGCGTTTAAACTTGCAGAGGCCAATCCAAGACCTAGACTCTTAATGAAATTTCTTCTGGCTAGTGCCATAACTCCCTCCATTGTTTTTAATATTTTGCGCTAAANAAATTAGTGCCGCAAGTAAAGCAGCTTTGATCAAACTTAAGAACAGATTGGAATTTAAAATACTTTTTTAAGGAAAGATGGCTATGAAAAGCTCAAGAAAACGTCAATGATCGCTTTTGCCATCTCGTGGGTCTTGAGCACATTATCTCCAGCTTGCGCAATATCTTGGGTGCGCATACCCTCATTCAATACTTGAGCAATGGATTGATCAAGCTCTTGAGAGGTTTTTGCATCTTTGAGAGTAAATTCAAGCATCATCGATAAGGATGTGATCATAGCGATAGGATTCGCGATATTCTTACCNGCGATCTCAGGAGCAGTCCCGTGGACAGGTTCATACATAGCATGCTGCGATCCAATGCTTGCTGAAGGCAGCATCCCTAGACTGCCGGTTATCATAGCCGTAATATCGCTTAGTATGTCTCCAAAAAGATTTTGAGTTAAAATAACATCAAATTGCCTAGGATCACGCACAATCTGCATCGCAGCATTGTCTGCTAGCATATCATTGAGCACGATATCAGGGTATTGACTATGTATCTTGCGAACCTGATCGCGCCAAAATTGTGAGCTTTCTAAAACATTGGCCTTATCAACCGATGTTAACTTACCTGATCTTGCCATAGCAAGCTCAAAGGCCATTTTGGAGATCCTTTCAATCTCATGCCGATTATAACGTAAGGTATTAAAAGCTTCCTCTTTGCCATAACTGCGGGGCTCTCCAAAATATATGCCACCCGCAAGCTCGCGCACGATCATGATATTGGTATCCTCGATCACCTCTTTCTTTAAGGATGATGCATTCAATAAAGCATCAAATGGTTTCGCAGGACGCAAGTTGGCATACAGGTCTAAGCCCTTTCTTAACTTTAAAAAGCCCATTTCAGGTTTTTGATCTTGCGGCAGATCATCCCACTTAGGCCCTCCGAGCGCTCCTAACAGAACAGCGTCGCTATCGTAACAGGTTTGCAAGACAGAATCGGTTAAAGGAAAGCCGTGTTTGTCGATCGAGACTCCACCTGCAAGCTCATGTTTTAGATTGAAGTTGAATCCTTTTTTCTTGGAGATCGCATCCAACACCAAAAGTGCTGCATCCATCACTTCTGAACCGATTCCGTCACCAGGTAAGATGGTAAGTGTAATAGTTTTTTGATTATCCATGCCTAGTGCATGTTAATGAGAATTGGGTTTCAATCCAATCGTTAGTCTTGGTCGTATTGCTTTAACCAATCAAGCGCAGAAATGATACCGGGCGCATAATCAACGGGACTATGACTGCCGGTCTCTAATAGTTGCAACTCTACCTTTTGCCCATTTGCTTGAAGAGCATCATGTAAATTGACGCTTTCAGAATATGGTACTACCTCATCTTCCTTACTATGAATAAGCAACAGATCTCCACTAATGGTGACATTTTTAAAGGATTGATCTTTCAGTTGTTGTTTGTAAGCATCAAATATGGATGAGGTATCGTAATCGTTTATAAAAGCGCTAGTGAATAAATCTTGCGTCACAGTCGTTAAACGACTGTTGATAGCAACTCGGTCATATTGCCCTGAAAAAGTATTCGATAATTTCTCTAAATAAGGAGAGCGAATGACCTTATCCAATAGACCTAAGTTGTGCACTTGATCCATCACGTAAATAGGAAATACCGTCCAAGCCGGGTTGGGTATCTCATCTGGGAATTGAAGTCCTGCTGGCCTTTCTAAGTTAAAGAATCCTGCAAAGACCACACTGGCATCGATATCGAACGAGCGGGGATTGTTGTTCATTTCCTGATGCATAGCAATGGAGTTATATCCACCATCTGAATAACCCATCACAAACAAATTATCGTTCAGGTTGATATCATTTTCGCAAGCATAGGTCATCATTCCATCCGCCATATCCACCAAAGCTCTGCCATTTGCTTTTTGGCCGAACGGATAAAAGGGATAATCTGACGTACCAAGGCCCACATAGTCCGGCTGTATGGCTGCATAACCGATCGCTGCTCCAAAAAATCCAAAGTAGCCATAAGATGGTATCACGGAGGGAACATCATACTTTTTAATGGTGAGTCCATGCTGACCGGATATCAACGACATGGGTTCATTATCCTCTTTGATGGGGATATATACTGCACCTGAAGCGATGATCGCTTCCCCTTTTGGGCCTAAGGTCTCGTACTCAACCGCAACGACCGATACGTCATAAATTGCCTCGTACTTATCCTCGATGCCAAAATCTGCCCGCAAGGAATTTATGGAATCTTTCGTGATCGTACCCCGTAGTTGCACTTTAGTAAAAGCGCCACTAGTTGGCGTAGGGCAATTCTCAATCGATTCGTCCTCACAAGCAAGTAACAATAAACTTATTAATAATAAAAATCTTTTCATGGACGAAATAAACTATAACAGTTCACTTTAACAGGACCATCTTTCTAGTTCTAACAAAGCCTTCTGCTTGTATCTGATAAAAATAAACACCAGGCGCGATCCGGGTTCCGTTAGCATTCCTGGCATTCCATTTGACCATATGTCGACCAGCCGCGATCTCCTGATCGGCTAAACGCACCACTTCCCTTCCCATAACATCATAGATAACGATCCTGACCCG
Source organism: bacterium TMED144 (assembly GCA_002170005.2). Lineage (GTDB taxonomy): Bacteria > Fidelibacterota > Marinisomatia > Marinisomatales > TCS55 > TMED144. The sequence continues at coordinate 23,335 of NHGT02000013.1, forward strand.
TGAATCCCTGGGTAGGTCATAAGAAAAGGTGGTCGTTGGATTAAAAGGGTTAGGATAGTTAGCATGCAAAGCAAACTCTTCTGGCAATGGAGTGACTTCTCGGATCGCAAGTCCTTGCGAAATAATATTGCCTTCCTTATCATAGAACGTATAATCGATCTCAAGCTCAAAGGACTGATCTAGTATCAGTCTTTTTAACTCGAAAGCGATCGGTGCAGCGATCGTATTATAACTGGCACTTGAGACACTCAACGCGTTATTGATAGTATCTAGATAGGAGGCGGTAAAACGTTCATTGCCTTGCATTCCTTCATCCTGATGAATAAGTTGAGCAACATCCATCGGATAGCGAAGCTCCATATCAACGGCATGACTTCCATCGGGCAGTTGAAACTGTATCTTATCCGTTAAAAGGTTCATAGTGATCGGGTCACCCCATTCTGCGGGTCGTCTTGCTATCACTTGAGTAGAACTGTTATCCATGAACCATCTCCAGGATCGGATAAGGGCCATTCCATCGCGCAAGTTAAATGTCCCATCGGGCACTAATCTAACATAAGGGAACGCACCGGTGATCGGACCCATCTCATTGATGTAATCCTTTTCATTCCAACTGACAACAAAACGCTGAATATCAAGGGCATTGATAACGTCATCCAAATTATAATCTCCCAGTATCGATACCTCATACATAAAGGTCATATCCTCCACCTGCGTGCTGGTATTCTTGTTACCCAGTAGGTCTGTCGTGGATAGTGAAACAAAGATCCGATCCAAACTAGTGAACGGTGGCTTCAGCGTAACACTGACCACTTTACCATTGGTAGTGGTAGTGGAATTGATGTTGGTGCCTCCTACCCGTTCAGAAGTGATCTCTATCGCATAATCAGCGATCGGCTCACTCATTTCAAAATTAATGACCTGCTGCTGTCTGACAGATAGCAATGACCCCTCCTGTAAGCTGTTGGATATCATAGATGGGGGCGTAATATCGAGATTGAAGATCTTAGAGGCTACATTTCGTGAAAGATTCCCTGCGTTGTCTCGAGCGCGAATGGTATAAAAATAATCAACATTCTCCTTTAACTCAAGACCGTTAAAAGTAAAACTATTCAATGTACTTCCGCTGGGCTCCAGATCATTCCAACCTGAGATGGAGAAGGGATCTGAGCCGCTACCCATTGCCACTTGATATAGATTAATACCTGCTTGATCGGTGAATGGTGTCCATTGAACGGTGGCTTGAAGGGGTTCTGCGATCGCATTGGTGCCAGGAATAGTACCGTTATTTATCGTTCCTGCGAGCGGTCCACTACGATCGACCGTCACTGGAGCAGCAGATACCATAATACTATTTCCCGCACTATCGGTTGCGGTGATCGTTAAAAATGCGCGCTGGTTCTCCCTCAAATTCAAATTACTGACAACGATCGATGTATCNAGACCAACCTTGGTAGGTGATACGATATCCTTTANAAGAGCTTGGTTTCCAATGCTGTATTCATAGAAAGCGATACCACTGCCACTATCCTCAAATCCACTCCAATTCAAGCGCAAGGTGTCCGGATCCTGTTGATAGGGTTTTCCTGCGCTAGCGATACCTGCTTTTGGAAGTGTGATGTCGATCTTGAATGGAGTACTGGACACAATAGATGAACGATTGCCAGCAACATCGCGCACTCTTAAGTTGGCATAAAGTAANATATTCTCNGGAAGCTGNGATACATCCAAACTAAAACTGGAATTAATGGAGCTGATCCAGCTGAATATATCCTCAGCGCCAGGGGTTGTACCTACCGCAAATTCAAAGGCTTGAACCGTATTGTTATCTGCTCCCGATCCTGTGACCGTCAATCGCTGTCCAGCTTTTAACCAAACTGTGCCGGCTTGAGAGCTGGACCCTAAGCTATCTAGACCGCTACTCGGTAAGAAAGCGGTGACCTGCGGATCCTCTAGATCCACTACTACCCCGCTACTCGTGACAGTGTCGGATACGGAACCATGGATATTGACCGCATAAGTGCTTACGGTATATTTCTTTTCATCAATAAGATTAAGGTCGTTCGCCTTTAGTGACGTATCCGCTCCCATCGCCGACCAATCCTTAATATCGTTCCTATCTGTTTGACCGATCGCGTAATAATACGTGACTGCCACCTCGCTTATAAATGCATTCCAATGCGCAGAGAGGGTTGACGTTTGGTTGATGAAGCCAGTGGTATTAACGCTATCGGGCGTTCCATGCTTAATGCTGCTAGCAAGAGGTCTTGGGATCGGCTTTATGGCAAACTCGCCAGAAGGCACACTGACGTTACCCGCAAGATCAACCGCTACGATCCGGTAATAATACGTGGTCACATTGGATAGACCGCTATCTGCCCAATTGACCGCAGTATCGGAAGCGCTGACAGAATCCACCTTGGTCTCGCTAGAGACGTTAAAATCAGGTGAAGTAGAGCGGTAAATGCGATACCTCACAACATCGGATGCACTTTTAGCAGGCAGTTCGAGCTCGATCTGTCCATCTAAAGGTTTAAAGTTGATCTGGCTGATAGCTGTGGGTGCAATACCGTCTATAACGATATTCTTTTGACTGGACAATCCACTCTTCGAACTAAGATCAGGTAAGGTAAGGTTGGCTCCAATTTTGTTGGCATCAAGAATAGATCCATTATTCAAAGTAAGGGCGCTGGTGCTGACATAATCGAGATCTAGCGATGTGTGTCCCTCCTCGACCGTATACTCAAAGGATACGTAAAATGACAAAGCGCTTTGCTTTGCATTGGCCGNCCCGCTGGCCGATCCGGTCGCCATAGCAAGTTGTGGTGATCCCGTTACAGCCACTAACTTATTGAATTCCATTGTGATATCGATCTTATCACCTATGCCATATAACCCATCTTGCGTGTAGGATGTCACATTAACAATTTGCGCAGGAGCGAGATCATCGTATCTCCATACAAAGGGCGATGACGCAGGATTGGCATTTCCCGCAAGATCGGTAAATACATTTTGATCAACCAATATCGTATTGACCCCAACATCGGATGGTTTGTAGGTCGCTGTGTAAACCGTATCATTAACAAACTTAAAGTCGCTTATGCTTCCATCGTTTGCTGAAATATCATTGACCGTAAAACCTGATAAGGCCTCAGTTGAAGTAAAAATTAGCTTTAAACTATCATCGCTAGTAGTGTCCCCGCTTGCTACCACATTACCAGTAAAATTTAATGCTGTGATATTGACTATTGGAGCAGTGCCATCATAGGTCAGTTTGAACTCATTGGCTGCATCACTGGCGTTTCCAGCTCCATCGTTGGCTGCACTTTCTGGAATACTGATGGTCAACTTTCCATCTGCGCTTGGTGTTAGCTTTACTGTATAAACAGTTGTTGAGGTAGGGCTGAATTCAGATAGTGCACCGGCCCCTGAGACCGCTATATCGCTTTGATCAAAACCAGATATAGGCTCAGATGCTGTAAAGGTTAAGTTCAGCGGGGTATCATTGATAAGCGATCTACTTACAATATTTTCATTGGATCCATTGGTTGCGGAGATTACAATGATCGGATCAGAGGTGTCGATCACAATATTCTTGTTGGCAGATAAAGAACCGGTCTCTCCTGGGGCCGGTAACGATAGATTGGCCGCATTGGTATAACTATCCTTGATCGATCCCCNATTCAATGAAAGTGCGCTAGACGATGAGTAGCCTAGATCATTAGCATTATGCCCCTCTTGAACGACATAATTGAAGATCAACGTATCGGACCCCGATCCGCTTGCGTAGGGCACTTGATAACCAAAAAGTCCTGGTGGAATAGCTAATGTAGGAGTATCAACCACTGTTACGTTCTCAGTGAAGATCAAGGCAATAGGAATTTGCTGACCTTCAATATACGAACCGTCAGCGATAAGTGCGGTGACGGAACTCACAGATGGTGCAGTGCCATCATAAGTCCAAGTAAAAGAGATCGCTTCATTGCCATTCCCAGCAAGGTCAAATATCTTATCAGCAGGGATCGTAGCGGTGACCGTTCCAGATGCACTCGCTATCAACTTCATAGTGGCAGAGGTATCATTGACCAAAACAAGATCGCTGGCTGACCCATTGCCCGTAAAAGTAAAGTATGATAGATCAAACCCAGCAATAGGCTCAGTAATAGTGATCGCGGCATGCAAACTGTCGTCTCCCGTAGTGGCGCCATTGGCTATTGCGGTTCCCGCTTTATTGGAAACGACAATGGAAGGAACCGGTTTGATATTATCATAGGTCCATTTGAATTGAGTACTAGANGCATTGGGATTGCCNAANGNATCGGTAAATTTATNANCNNCNACATCNATNGTGGTNGCNCCTGCTGCGCTAGGCGTAAAGGTANCNGTATAAACNGTNGAGCTAGTNGCAGCAAANNTANNGATCGCACCGCCTGNGACNGTGATGTCGCTTGCGGCAAAGTTNGTGGTTNCCTTNCTNGANGTAAAGGTGACNNTTAAGGTTGCATCATTGGTNGTATCATTATTNGCAACNGCATTGGTTCCGTCNGAAGCAGTNATCACTATGATCGGCTTGACCCCATCGTAGGTCCAGTTGAACTGNGTAGCGGCGGTATTGTTGTTCCCTACCGCATCGGTAAATTTATNNGCAGCCACATCNATNGTNGTTGCGCCAGATGCAGNTGGNTTGAATATGGCAGTGNATACCGTTGAGCTGNTAGCAGTAAAATTACTTATCGTTCCGCCTGATACGGTAATATCACCTACTACAAAATCACTCGTCGCTTCGCTTGCGGTAAAGGTGACCACAAGTGAGTCATCGTTGGTCGTTGCGCCATCGGCGACCGCACTGGAACCGTTAGTGGCGGTGATGGTCATAGTGGGCGCAACATTATCATAGGTCCAGCTGAACTGGGTAGCGGCGGTATTGTTGTTGCCTACCGCATCGGTAAATTTATCAGCAGCTACATCAATGGTGGTGGCTCCAGCTGCACTTGGGGTAAAGGTGGCGGTGTAGACCGTACTGCTAGTAGCAGAAAAATTAGAGATCGCGCCGCCTGTGACGGTAATGTCGCTTGTGGCAAAGTTGGTGGTCGCCTTGCTAGAAGTAAAG
>NHGT02000014.1 GCA_002170005.2 bacterium TMED144
GGTTCTGGTCAGTTTTGTACTAAACCAGGTCTTATTATTGGAATAGAGGGTCCTGATTTAGATGATTTTATTCGAGATCTTGCCACAGATATATCTAACATAGAGCCCCAGGCAATGCTGTCAGAAACAATTTGTAANACCTATAACTCTTCTATNGAAATCTGCTTGAAGCGAGACAATATCAAAATCGAAACNAAAGATCTCTTTTTGAANAANAAGAACTTTGCTAAACCAGTACTTATATCTGTAATTGGAGAAGAATTNATTAAAAGCCCTGAATTNTCTAAAGAGATATTCGGACCATTTAGTATTGTNATNAAATGCAAGGATATCGAACANATCAAGAAAATTTTAAATCAAATTGATGGTCAATTNACTGGATCAATTTTTGGAGAAGAGNANGATTTTGATGATTTTTCAAATATCNTAAATAAATTTGAAAGAAAAGTTGGAAGATTGATCTTTAATGGNGTTCCAACTGGCGTNGAGGTNTGTTCAGCTATGCATCANGGNGGCCCCTATCCAGCNTCTTCAGACTCACGATTCACTTCAGTNGGCACNATGGCTATTAAAAGATTTGTTCGTCCTATTTCATATCAAGACTGGCCAAATCACAGATTGCCTGAAGAGTTACAATTTGACAATCCATTAAAAATTTGGCGNATGGTAGACGGNAACTTGTCCAAGGANTGATCTTTGNCTAAACATATTTTTGATTGTATNGATGCTCANACNTGNGGAAACCCTGTCCGTTTGGTGCGTTCTGGCGCNCCTGAATTAATTGGAGAAAATATGATGGATAAACGTGAGCACTTCANAAAANAGNATTACTGGATATTAAAAAGCTTGATGTTTGANCCTAGAGGTCACGANCTTATGTCTGGAGGGTTTTTATANCAACCAAAGAGCGATGAATTTGACNTNGGCATTCTATTTATTGAAACCAGCGGTTGCTTGCCTATGTGCGGNCATGGGACTATTGGGCTTGTGACAATCATGATCGAAGAAAAATTGGTCATACCGAAAAACAAANATATGGTTATTTTGGAAACCCCCGCAGGTAGGGTTGATGCTTATTTCTCAGTAAAAAATGGCAAGGTANCNAATGTAAAAATAGTTAACGTGCCTTCTTTTTTATATAAGACAGATATTCAAATTAATTCATCGCATATTGGAGAGATCGCTATAGATGTAGCCTATGGTGGAAATTTTTATGCAATCATTGACATACAAAAAAACTTTTCTGGAATTGACTCCTATGCTGCAGCCGATCTAGCTACATTTAGTCGAGAAATCCGAAAAAAAATTAATGAAAGNCATACTTTTGAGCATCCACTTGATCCGCGAATAAANGATTGTACNCATATTTTATGGGCTGGTAGTACAATCGATCAAAACGCCAATGCAAGAAATGCTGTTTTTTACGGCGAAAAAGCTATTGATAGATCTCCCTGTGGAACTGGAACTTCAGCTAGGATGGCTCAATGGTTCACAAATAAAAAACTTTCCATAGATGATAATTTCATTCATGAAAGTATAATTGGTAGTCAATTTATTGGTAGGATTGAGAGCATAACAGAGGTTGATANTTATAAAGCNATAGTCCCNAGCATNGANGGNTGGGCAAAAGTTTATGGCTANAATCAAATCATTGTAGATACAAATGATGACCCNTANGCGCATGGGTTTCAAGTGGTTTAGNAATGCGGACTGANGTTGCCATAATTGGAGGGGGTGTCATTGGATTGACATGTGCCTATTTTCTATCNAAAGAAGGGTACGATGTTTCGGTTTTCGATAATAACACTAGCGATCTATACCATTCATGCAGTTGGGGTAGTTCCGGCATGATCGTACCNAGCCACATTGTGCCTCTAGCCGCACCTGGGGTTATAAAACAAGGTTTGAAATGGCTATTGGATCCAAAAAGCCCTTTTTCTATTGAATTCAAACCCAGCTGGAACATGATCTCATGGCTATTAAAATTTCGTAGAGCAGCTAATAAAAAGCATGTAGTAAAAGCAGCTAACTTTCTACGACAAATCAGTCTAGAAAGCAGAGATATTTACAAANAACTAAGCGATAACCTGGATTTTGGTTTTGAGAATAATGGTATTTTAATGATTTGTAAAAAAAATGAACTTCTTGAAGAAGAAATTGAAATTGCGAACATGGCCAATGAACTTGGCATGAAATCTCAAACATTAAATCAATCCGAACTTGCAAAACTGGAAACAGGTATGAAAATTAGCTCTTCTGGAGGTGTTTTCTATCCGCTTGATGCTCATTTGGATCCTGNAAAGTACTTATATGCATTGAATAAAATCCTAAAGGAGATGCAAGTGAAGGTTTTCTATGAAACNAAAGTCGATACTTTTGCTAGGCAAAATGAACTATTAACTTCAATTTCTACTTCAAAAGGAAGTTGTAGCGCAAAATATTTTGTTCTTGCCGCAGGGTCATTTTCCTCTAATTTNGCTAAACAAGNNGGTTTAAAATTACCAATGATGTCNGGNAAGGGGTATAGTGTTACAATGAAAAATCCCCCNAAAAAACCCNANATNCCNTCNATCCTAGTTGATTCAAGAATTGCATCAACNCCTTTTAAGAATTCTTGGAGAGTGGGCGGAACAATGACAGTAACAGAAAACTCAGTGAAGATCAATAAGAAAAAACTTACGGCAATAAAGGAAAATGTTCAAAATTTTTATCCAGAATATCATCTTGAATGGACAGAAGCGCTAAAGCCTTGGGTTGGCTTGAGACCCCTTTCTGCAGATGGATTACCTTATATTGGTTCTTTTGCAAAATGTAAGAATCTCGTTGCAGCTACTGGACACGCCATGCTTGGTGTAAGTTTGGCCCCTATTACTGGAAAATTAGTAACCGATATAATTGCTAAAAAGCCTTTTGATTATGAAATGCAAATGTTATCACCAGATAGATTTAATTAAATTTTTTTTAATTATAAATTAACTTTTTCCGCTTTTTCTCGTCTAATAAATTAAATATCAAAAATTGAATGGAACTATTATGGCATGATATTTGTATATAAAATTGTAAGAAATAGTAGCGATTAATTCCCTCCAATTACTCACTACTGCACTATGTAAAGGTTTTATCTCTCTCCTTTAACCTTTACCATTTAGGGTGAGATTTTTATCTCACCCTTTTTTATTGTATTTAGTTTCTTTAATCTTCTTTATTAGCAATCATTCAAAAAAGACAAACATGACACCATCATTAACTACAATTTTTTATTTAATCATTTTTTTAGCAACCATATTCTTTAATTCATGTAGTTCGGATAGCAGTAGGGAAACATCTATCAGTTGGGATAGATATGGTGTACCACATATTAAGGCAAAGTCCACTGACGATTTGTTTTTTGCCCAGGGCTGGGCATTGATGCAAAACCATGCCAATAAGGTTTTGGAGCTATACGGTAAATCCAGAGGAAGGGCATCTGAATATTGGGGTGAACAATATTTACAAAATTATATTCTAATTCATACCTTGGGTTTTGAAGAGCTTGCGCAAGAGTGGGATTTAAATCAATTGCCGGAACTAAAATCCATGTATAATAATTTTGTTAAAGGTATAAATGCTTTTACTGAATCGTACCCTGAACGAATAAATGAAAAAAATAAGGTCGTCCTACCCGTAACCCAGCAAGATGTAAACATGCATGGAATGTTTGTTGTTTTTACAAGGTTCATTGGAGGTAGTGATCTTGGACTAGCGCAACGGTGGACCGGAAAAGGGTCCAATACTTATGCTATAGGTCCTTCAAGGTCAGCATCGGGCAATGCGCTTTTGGTTCAAAATCCACATTTGCCATGGTCAAATGAATTCCTCTTTACAGAATATCACTTCAATTTAGATGAAAGAAACCTCTATGGGGCCAATATCATTGGAATGCCTGGGATCGCAATAGGGTTTAATGAGAGCTTAGGATGGAGCCACACTGACAACACGATCGATAATTCTGACACTTATGAATTAGATCTCGTTGATGGAAGTTATCTTTTAGACGGTAAGCAGAAAAAATTTCAAACACAAACAAAGACCATACAAGTAAAACAGCCTGATGGAACAATCATTAAAAAGGATCTGTCTATTCTCAAAAGCGAGCATGGACCTATTATAAAAAAATCTAATGAGAAAGCGATTGCGATTAGATTGGCTGGAACAGACAGGTCCAATATGTTTCTACAGTGGTGGAAAATGCTTAATAGTAAAAATTTTAGCGATTTCGAAAGTGCGCTTAAAATGGCACAAATCCCTTTTTGGAATGTGATGTATGCTGATAGGGAGGGCAACATTTTTTATCTTTTCAATGGATTGGTTCCTAAGAGAGAACAGCAAGACTGGGAATATTGGAACAGGATCATACCAGGAGGAAAATCTGAAGATGTATGGAGTGAATATCACTCTTACGATGAACTACCTAAATTAAAGAATCCGCAGACTGGTTGGTTGCAAAACGCTAATGACCCTCCTTGGACCTCAACCATTCCCATCGCGCTAAATCACAATGATTATCCAGGGTATATGGCGCCTGTCCACATGTATCTTCGACCACAGATATCGGCCAAAATGATAATAAGGGACAGCTCAATAACGTTCGATGAGCTTGTTCAATACAAGCATTCAACTCATATTGAGTTAGCTGATAGGATTTTAGATGATCTAATGCTAGCGATTGATCGATCGGGTTCTACTGAAGCTAAAAAAGCTAAAAAAATTCTCATGAATTGGGATAGAAAAGCCGACACAGAAAGTGAAGCTATGTTACTATTTCATAATTGGGCCAGCAAATTAAAGGTCTCTTCAAATGAAACCTATAAAACCCCTTGGGATATCAATAATCCCATATCTACTCCTAGCGGTTTAGCTGACCCAACAAAAGCGTTAACGCTTTTCGAGGAATCCGTTGAGGAAATTCTAGCAACTTTTGGGAAATTGGATGTTAAATGGGGAGATTATTACCGAATCGTATATAACGATAAGAATTTACCCTCCCATGGTTCACATGGTAGGTTGGGTATATTTAGAGTCATATATCCATTTAAAACTGATAAAAAAAATATGCTTGTTGGTGGAGGAGACTCCTGGGTATCCGTAGTTGAGTTTGGTAAGAAGATTAAAGCAAAGGCCTTATTAAGTTATGGCAATTCAACTGAAACCGATTCGCCACATAACGGAGACCAGCTAGATCTGTTTTCAAGAAGTGAATTGAGAGATGTCTGGTTTTATGATAATGACGTTAAAAAGAATACCGTCCGCAAAGAAGTTAGGCGTGAAGACAGATTTATTAAAAATTGATTCGATCTTAACAGTTGTATTCTTCTTTTTATTATCATGTTCTGATGATGTAACTTCAAGTAGTGAGGAAACTCAGCAAGATGAGGTAGAAATAACTTTAGCTGAAATTTTTTTATTAAACAATCTTGATGAAAATCGCGGTTACTGCCTAGACATAAAAGGTTACAAGACCAATGCAGACCCAACTAGAGGTCTCCAAGCTCATACCTGTTATTCATACCAAGGAAGTATTGCTATAGACCAGGGTTTTGATATAGATAGAATAAGCAGTGGCCAGTTTTACTTACCTGGCTTTGAGGTGTGTATTAAATTATCACCCCAAAATGATACGTATGAGATCAAGTTAAGTGCATGCGATCTATCAAATAATGCACAAAATTTGAAATTGACGGATAAAGGTGCAATTACTTTTGCAAATGACCCATCGTTATGTTTGACCGCTTCTGATAAGGGATCTCGAGAAGGTGGAGGAGGTGAACCAGTCCACTTGATCCGTGATTTATCAATCACATCTTGTGATGATCAAAAAAAAGCCTACCAAACATGGGGATTAAGAAGTAATTAATATATCAATCCCAAAAATTAATCTTATCTCTACTGCAATAACCGTCTAAGTGTCTCAAGGCAAAATCACGAACCATTGCCTTTTGATCTTTTGTTACGGTCTTGACATTATTAGCGTTATCATAATTGTTGTAGAATAAATCTGAATCTGGTTTTGTTTTTTTTATTCTATGAAAGAAATCTTCGCTCATCCTAAAAACGCCTATCGTTATATCGAAGATTTTATCTCCACTGATGGTTTCTTTAATTCTTTCAAACATTTGTTTGTAATCCTCTTTCCAGTTTGGATAAATCAATATAGGATCAAAAGACAATCTCACTGGCCATCCGCTATCCACTATTTTTTGAATAGACTTAATTCTGCGTTCTAGCAATGGTGTTTTATGCTCGTATTTTTGAATGACATTATTGGGAGATAGTGTCCAAGCGAAAAGAATCTTTTCGCTTGGCTTCAGTTTATTAAATGAGCTAGTTAGTCCACTTTTAGTTCTNATCTCCATGAAAAGATCATCGNTATTGTTTGCAAAATCGATCCATTGNTTNGTNAGAGGNAGGATATTCTCNAAGGCNAAAATATCNGTGTTGTAAGATAGCGATAATANCAATGGCTCATCTGGATATTTGCGTTCAAGAATTTGTTTTTTTACCGCNTCTTNTANTTCTTCAGTGTTGGTGAAGACCACAATATTTGCCGAACTGTACATTCCTTGNAAGAAACANTATTCACAATTATANANACAATTAAGAATAGGNGTACAATAATAAAAATTACTGAACCCNCTATCCTGAATAATATCAGTAGCAGGATAGATGAAAGGAGGTTGTTTTTTTGCAAGTATAAGTTTCGTTGATAATTTTTGTATTTGAAAATCTTGTCCATTTTTATTGAATATTTTTTTGTAATCCTCAATTTCAATTATCTTGGCTTTCGGAAAACGTTTGAAACTTTGTTTAGCAATATCGCTGTCAATGCTTTGGGATTCTACGTAGATGTGAGAGAAATCAGGAAGAAAATTCATTTTTTAATCCCTGGAAGACTTTGTCCCTATCCGCTTTTAACTTCGGAACGTATTTAAAATGCTCTGAAAGCACAGGTAATGCATTGTTANGTTTTTTGTAGTTCTCAAGTATTTCAATCAGTTGATGTTGTTGAGATACGGTAAGTCTTATTTTTTTAAAATATTTCATTAAAAGATTAGTTTCATCAATGGATAGAATTCTCCTTTGTTTTAGAAATTTCCATTCTTCTTTGTTTAACCATTTTTTAATTGCAGGAATATTCTTTGTTATTAAATGATCAACATCTATCTTTTTCCAATCCTGGATATCCATATGGTCAGATATAATCTTGAGAAACACTAAACGATGGGAAGGGAGATGTTTGATCAATGACGCATAAATATGACTTGCTTCCATATCAACAATATTAGGATAGTTTGTTGATGGGACTNCAATTGCTCTTTTGGTAGTTATTAGTGATCGCTCTTCCCAATTGTGTTCGATCAAAACATCTGGATAAAACACATCTTTGTTTGTTTCGTTCTTAATTTTGTTGATAAGATAGCAATCTTCTAATGATGTTGTTTTAGGATTTCCACCTGCGATCCCAATATTGATTGCAATTGTTTCATCCAGATCTTTATAAAAACTCAAAAAATGTGATATATTTTTTATGGTCTGTTCTTTGCCCATTCCAGCAATGAAAAGTGAATAATTATTGTTGCTAAAAAAAGAGTTATTTTTGCTCTCTTTTAGATCATATTCCTTAATTAAGGCTTTGGCCTCAGATTTTAATGCGGTTAGAAATACAAATTTCAATTAATCAAATCAAACGGTTAATCAAATATGAAGTGCTTTTTAATTGCCTCTTGAACATGCCATATGCATTTTAACCCTTTTGGAAAAACTACAAAATCACCAGGACCTATTGATAATTTCTCCCCATTTTCAAGCTCAACATCGACATAACCCTCTAAAATATAGCAAGATTCTTTGTTATNGTATTCCCAGGGAAAAGTAGACGCTTCGCATGTCCATATCTGCCATTTTTGTATCTCTTTTTCTTTGAATTCAATCTTGTTTAATGTTCTTATAATTACTTTTGACATTCTACTTCAATTGCCTTTCCATTATGATTTGATTCTCTCATATTGTTCGCCAGCATCTACTTGAAAAGGGAGTATATTTCTTTGAGGAGGAATAGGGCAGGTAGTAAAGTCATTGTAAGCGCAAGGAAAATTAAAAGACTTGTTAAAATCAATTATTACATTTCCGTTTTNATCNGGATCAGTTANATATACCTGNCTTCCACCNTGATAGGTTTGCTTACCAGAGGATTGGTCTTTGAAGNTAACTGCTAACTTNCCACTTTCAATATTNGANTCNAGNTCNTACGTATTTCCTTTGTATTCAAAACTAACTATACCTGCTGTTGGCTGAGNAACCTGGTGTCCCCAGATATTTTCAATTANCCTTTCGGAGATTTCTTCATAGGCTTTGAATTTTGCTGCAATNCGCCATGACTTTCTAGGTTTAAAGATAGGAATNTCATTTATTTTNTTGATCAATGGGCTNTTAAAATCNTTNACTCTCAATGCAAGATTTTTTCCATTTTTAATAATGTACCATTCCAAATCATTCCATGAGAATAAATGATCTAGATCTGATTTAGCTAGTTTATAATTAAGAATGCTCACAGTGCTATCCAAGAGAACTTTTTCATTGTAAGTGAATTCTATGAAATCCTTATCAACATGCATCGTGCCAAAGTAATTTGGAAAATTATCAGGTAGGACTATACCATTTCTTTTGTTTGAACCAATGGTATATTTACCATCAAAAATCCAATATAAACCAACCAGATTCATGTAGCCTTGACGAGATTGAAGGAATTTAATTCTTTTTGTTCTAAAGTTATCAATCTCTTCAAAATATTCATTATCAATAGCGCTGCAAGCACCAAAAACAATAATTAATATTATTGTATAGATTAGATATTTAAATTTTTTTTCTTTCATAGGTGTACATAGAAAATATATCACACATTGTAGTCGGTGTTATATTTTTTTTTAATTTTAGTTCAACTAACTTTATTCATGCAGCAATATCTTTTTAAAAGCATCATGTTGGTTACTTTAATAGTAGGTTGCGGTAAAACCAAAACCCAATTAGCTAACGATATATATCAATGTTTTCCTGAAAAAGTATTCCTTTTTCGCCATGCTGAAAAACAAAAAATAAGAGGTGAGAATAACCCGGAATTAACAAAAAAAGGCTTCTTAAGAGCTAATGCTTTGGCTAGTTTTTTATCCAAAGAACAGCCTGGCATAGTTTTTTCTAGTGAATACTCAAGGACACAGCAAACTGCAAACCCGATTGCTAGTGCATGGGATGTAGGCATCAATATTCATACTGCTAAAGATCCTCAAGGACAAATTGACAAAGCATTAAAGCTTTGTGGTAAGAATGTTATCATTGTTGGACACTCAAATACTATACCCGGTCTTTTAAAACTATTGGGCATTAATAATGAGGTAGTGATAGATGATGAACAGTATGGAGATCTTTTTACAATCTCTTGGAACGTGGGTAAGGTTCAAATGAGTATTGAACAAATCGAGGTAGAATAAATGAAAAGATTGGATAAAGCTTTGGGAATTGATACAACAATTACAAGAAGAGATTTTGTTGGGTCCATGTTGATTGGAGCTGGATCTGCTTTGCTCGGCTGTACATCACCTGCGAAACAATTATTAGATAAGACTAGTAGGCAGTATGATGATCCTTGGACGGGTTTTGGAGGTGTTGGAGATTATGCAACATCGAATGGAAATACAAGGCAGGTTATGCTGGATTCTCACAAGTTGCGCGATCAAGAAAAACCGGCTATTGTTAAATCAGCATCACCAACCGGTGAGGAATTTGATTTAGTCATTATAGGAGGAGGCTTTTCAGGGCTTGGTGCAGCTTACCAGTTTCATGCAAAATCTGAAAACAAATCTTGTTTGATCATGGATAATCATCCTGTTTTTGGTGGCGAAGCTAAAGAGAATGAATTCGATGTGAATGGATATCGATTGTTTGGACCGCAAGGTTCAAATGGCTTTGCAGTTCCACAATCAGTAAATACATTATCAGATGAGGTTTATCGAACAATCGGTATGCCAATGGAATATGCTTTTAGCGACAATAAAGAAGATTTTGGGATTAAAACACCCTACGATAGTTATGATGCGATGTATTGGGGAGANAATAAATTTGATGTAGGTTATCATTTTAGAGAAAATGGAAAATCAAATTGGATTAAGAACATTTGGAAGGATGACCTNAAGAGAACNCCTTGGAGCGATGATCTAAAAAAAGATATGCTCAGAGCTTTCAGATCTCAAGAAAATTCCTTTTCAAANAAAAACCTTGGTGCNTGGCTCGACAGTATGACCTATAAGGATTTTCTNGAAATTGAGCTCGGTCTTGATCCTGGAGTTACTAATCANTTAGATCCTATTTTNGCNATAGCAAACTATGGTTTTGGATGTGANGTAATATCCGCTTACGGNGCTTATCTGTTNGCTCTTCCNGGTATGCAAGGATTTCACAATTTTGATCCCACCTCNAGCTTGACAGATCAAAANATATATAGTTTTCCTGGAGGCAATACCACTTACCTTCGACATATAGTAAAATACTTAATCCCTGATTCAATCAAGGGTAATAGCTTTGAGGATATAACCTATAATAAGATAAATTTTAGCACATTGGATAAGCCAGGATCATCTACGCGAATTCGGTTGAATTCGACAGCTGTTGATGTTTATGAGGCCAATGATCATGTTAAAATAGTCTACTACAGAAATGGTAAGTCAGAAAGCATNATAGCTAAATCNGTTGTATTAGCTGCTCCAGGATTTATGGCAAAAAATGTGGTTTCAAAAATGCCACAAAACATATATCAAAACTATAATCGTTTTCACCATGGGCCAGCTTTAGTAGTGAATGTAGCATTAAATAATTGGAATTTTTTAGAAAAGCTAGGCTTTAGCGCTGGACGCTGGTATGATGGATTTGGGTATTTTGGGAGTATACGTGCACCTATGTATATTGGAGGTCAGGACATCCCTTTCCATCCTGATAAACCAATGGTAATGACATTCTATGTCCCTTTTTATTATCCTGGTAATTCGATCAAGGATCAGGGAACAATGGGTCGCGGAGAATTGTTAGGAAAGATTTACATCGATTATGAACGTCAAATAAGGATGCATATGAATGATATCTTTGGCGCTGCTGGTTTTAATGCAAAAA
>NHGT02000015.1 GCA_002170005.2 bacterium TMED144
GCTAGTGGGGCAAGATCACCAGAGGCCCCAACTGAACCTTTTTCAGGTATTACTGGTAAGATATCATTATTTAACATTTTTAATAATAAATTAGCGAGTTCNGNGCTAACACCNCTGTNTCCCTTTGACCAAGTCATAAGTTTTAAAAGCATNATCANCCTGACNNTACCNTCGTCTAANGGTTTCCCTAAGCCGCATGCATGNGAACGAATTAAGTTTAGTTGAAGTTTTGCNAGATCCTGAGATTCAATTTTAACATTATTTAATTTCCCAAAGCCGGTGTTAACCCCGTAGATTACAGAATTAGTTTTCAAGGCTGATTCTAATATTTTCTTAGAATTTTTAATGGATTTTAAAGATTTTGAATCAAATTTGACTTCGTGAGAACTCTTCAAGATGGGCGCGATATCTTCCCATAATTTATATTTCTCCGATATGATTATGGTACTCATTGGTTAATTTAAACTATTTAAACAATTAGTGACAAATATTATACTTCAATTAATTTCGTCAAAATTATTGAATACTCTCATATGGGCAGGTATTGCACTGCTAAATGCATGTCCATATCGTTTGTTAATTATCCTATCATCCATAACTACAAATATACCTTCATCAAAGCTAGAGCGGATTAATCTGCCAAAACCTTGTCTAAAGCGAATGACAGATTCAGGAAGTACAAAATCCATAAATTTATTTCCACCATCATTTTCGATCAAACTTCCATAGGCTTTAATAATAGGCTCAGTTGGCACATCAAATGGCATTTTAACAATAATTAAAATCTCTAAAAGGTCTCTTGCTAAATCAACGCCCTCCCAAAAAGCATTTGTACCCAACAAAATTCCATTTTCTGTTTGATGCATGCCTTTAACTAAACCCATTCTCGAAGTCTGTCTTTTTTGAGCAAAAATCGGAAGTTTATTTCCTCCTGGTTTTTGTTTCAATAATTGAAAGGTATTTTCTAGTTGTGCTCGAGATGTGAACAATACCATCATCCTTTTATTAAACTTTATGTGACAATTATATATGATATCTGCTAAAACATGGGGCTTTTGTCCATCTTCGCGAGAATATTGAAAATATCTAACCTGCTCATCATAAAAGAAGGGGCTTTCAAATTCTGATGTTAAAATACTGGTTGAATGCACTCCGCTTAAACCAACTCTCTTTAAAAAATAATCAAAGGAATTATTTATTTTTAGGGTTGCGCTTGTCATTATGCAATGGGTTAATTGATTAAATAAAAATTTTGGCAAATCTTGAGATAGGTCTATTGGTGATGAATGTATAGTTATGATTAGCTCATCTGAATCATTTTTTGGCCTAAAAATGCCGTCAAACCAATATACTGTATTTGATTGATGATCAACCAGTAAAAGCTGTATTAAACTTAAAATATCAGCTGTAAGATCAGTGCCTCTTTCAAATACCTGAAAAAGCTCAATAAATTCTTTATTTTTATCAATATCCATTAATAAATCTTTTATTGTTATAAGCTGGTTGCGAAGAAGATTCACACTTTGAACAAATTCACTTAACTGAAATTCGAATTGCCCAAATTGTTCAGTCAAGTTACTGATTATAATTTTAGTAGAATACTTTGACTGTGGATCAAATTTATTGAATATATCCGAAGTGACCGTTTCAAAAAAAGTTTTTGACTTAGCTCGTGCATTAAATAACAACTCATTAAGTATCTTTGTCGAGCTTTCAATTTTAGGGTTTATTTTAGCTAGTGCGTTTAGTTGATTATTCCATCTGACAGAATGGGTATTCTTAGGGTCCACCCTATCCAAAGAATATTGGACATTGCCCAAACTGATGGACAAAGAAAGATTGCTATATGCAGCATTAGGTAAATTATGGGCCTCATCTATAATTACGGTATTATGCAAAGGTAAAAATCCAATACCTTCGTCATCTTTCAATCTTGAATTAGATTCTGAGACAAGTAAAGCATGATTAACAACAATCAAGTTTGATTTATGTATTAATTTTCGAATATTTCCAAAAAAACAACCATCGTATTTAGAACAAATAGGAGTTGTGCAATATCCTCTATCGCTTTGAATCAAAGACATTATACGAAAATTGTATCCATTGCTAAAGGCTGGACACTCATCCAAGTCACCTGTTTTTGTCCAGTGAAGCCAAACGATCAATGGTAAGATTGTTACCAATTCTCTATCATCAAGGATTCTATCATTGTTATGTACCAGCCGGTCCAATCTTGTCCTGCATATGTAATTACTTCTGCCCTTTAACAAAACGGCTTGAACTGGAATATCTGCAGCGGTAGAAATTTTAGGCAAATCTTGTGAAAAAAGCTGGTCTTGAAGATATTTGGTATGGCATGAGATAATTACAGGTCCTGAATCAGGGTCAAGATTATTTTTTTTTAAAGCTGGAAAAAGGTACGCCATTGTCTTGCCAAGTCCAGTACCTGCCTCTATAGCTCCTATTCCTTCATCGCTCAAAAAAATATCATCAATAAACTTGCTAAAGCTTGTTTGATTGGTTCTTTGTTCAAATCCATCAATAGATTTACTCAAAAGTCCATTCTCGTTGAAAACATCTTCAGGTAACAAAGATTTAATATCATTATTCCCATTTCTCACAAAAAAATTATTTAAGAATGCTTTGGGCAATTTAGAAACTACTAAACCTTTTTTAACATTTCCTTCATTAGCCAATGCATTTGCTATATTAATAAAAAGGTCTTTATTGTCTACATCATACGATTTCATGATTGAAAGAATTTTTGCTATTAAATCTAAGTTGTAACTTGCTGCTTCATGAATAAGCTCTACAAAAATATAACCTGTGTTTTCAGTATCGCTCTCAGCTCTGTGTGCGCCATCACTAGAAAGATTAAAAAACTCAGAGACGGCACTAAGGTTGTGTGACGGTTGGTAAAATAAAAAAGTCCTGGAAAGAGTTAAAGTATCATAGGATATAGGTTTTTCAAAATGAATTTGAAAGCGTTTAGACAAAGAAATTAAAAAGGAAAGATCGAATGGGGTATTGTGAGCAACGATTGGATTTTTTCCAATAAAATCAAATAGATCATCGACAATATCTTCTTCACTGGGGGCATGCTCAACCATTTCATTTGTAATGCCTGTAATACCCTCAATCAATTTAGGAATAGGCACTATTGGTTTTACAAGCGATACAAACCGTTTGACAGGTTCACCATTTTCAAAAAGTATTGCTGCTACTTCAATAATTCTATCTTTTTCTGTGCTTAACCCAGTAGTTTCAAAATCTAAAGCGATGAATCTATCAAGTTTAATTTTTTCTAATAGGCTCTTTCTATCCATTCTTTTTTTTCTGAATTGAAGGATCGATTACCTTGAATGATGGCAATACAGTTCCAGTGCTAAAATAATTGTAATATCTAAGTACCCAGAAAATCAATATTGATATAACTAAAAACCAAGGAAAATGAACTCCAATGAAAAATACTGGTATAGCAACGCCAAATATTCTTAAGCGCTGATAATGCCGAATAGCATTTGGGAGTAAAATAGCAACCAAATAAAATGGGATATAAAGTCCTGACGCTGTTGCAAGATAGGGATCACTAGACCAAAACCCATAAATTGATATAGCAACCATAAGCACTAAACAGGGAAATAATATTTTTATACTTTCACTTTTTTTAGGAAAAAGCTTTTTTTCGATATTTAATGGCATGCTCCAAACGATATGAACTGTGGAGAAATANAATACATAGAAAATAGCATCAAAAAAGGCTGGCGAGGTGATGCCAACAATACTCNTTCCTAATATAAATAATACATAACCATTGAAAAAATTAAAGACAAAACTCTTTAATAAAGAACTATCATTGGACTGTTTTAAATATTTTATCTCAACAAGACCAATTAAAATCAAACTAAAAATAGAAAAAATATTAAAGGAAGACCAATGCCAATAATTATTATCAGTTAAAACTCTGTATGAAACACTAGATCCGCTTAAAAAAATTGTCCATATGGAATAAAGTAAAGCTAAACTTGCGAAAAAAGATGGATTTAAACGATTAAAGACTCTAGATATTGACCTGTAACGTTTTGATTCTAGTGGAAAGTATCTTTCTGCAAGCAAGAAATTAACCTACTAAAGCTTTACCTGATAAAAGGGCATAAAATTCATTAAATATTATAAAAGCAACCACAGCAGCGGCCACAATCAAAAACCCTTTAATAATGCTTGGATTNATATTTTGATTANCAGAGCCAACAGATAATTCATAAATGTAGTCTTTCATACCCATTTTGTTAATAACAAATAATGCTGTCAACATGCCTCCAATTGGGAGCATGTATTTTCCTGATAGATTATCCATTACATCAAAAAAAGTGCCNCCAAGAAAAAAGTCTTCACCAAAAATTCCGGTTATGTTAATACCCCCTCCTAANGAAAGCGAACAGAAACAGCCAACAATCGTAATCACCGATCCAAATATTAATGTTGATTTTTTTCTAGACCACCCTTTTTGATCAATAAAATAAGCTGTAACTACCTCAAGAATTGATATTGCTGAAGTTAGAGCAGCCATAAATAATAAGAAGAAAAATATTGATGACCATACTGTACCACCTGCTATCTCAGGAAANACGGATGGCAAGATAACAAAGATCAATCCTGGGCCCGAAGCTGGATCAGCCCCTAATGCAAAAACTGTAGTGAAAATTGCTACCCCNGCCAACATTGCAATTGCAGTGTCTAAAAAGATTACCCATAGTGCGGAAGAAAGAAGATTTTGATCTTTTTTTAGATAACTACCATAAGTTATCATTGTCCCCATTCCAAGACTAACTGTAAAGAAAGAGTGCCCTAAAGCCAATACAATAGCTGAAGCAGATAAATCGCCAAAACGAGGATTAAATAAAAAAGATACGCCCTTCATTCCGCCATCTAACGTCATACCCCTAATAGCTAATACACCTAACAATACNACAATAAGCGGCATCATAATTTTTGACCATTTCTCAATTCCGCCTTTAACACCTCTAATGATTACAAATACACAAAGGCCCATAAAAATTAACTGATAGAACAACGGGCTATAAGCACTGGTTATAAATTCATTAAAAAGGGCACCAGAAGCGCTCGTATCGCTAGCAAATGAATCAAATCCCCCCGCAATGGAAACTGTGATATATTTTAAGATCCATCCACCAACAACACCATAAAACGAAAGTATTACAAAAGCGGAGGCTACTCCTAAAAATCCTACATATTTCCAATTTGTACCAGGAGCAATTTTTTCAAAAGCGCCTACGGGACTAAGAAGTGTTTTTCTTCCAATTACAAATTCAGCAACTAATATAGATAATCCAACAATCATTATGCAGGCCAGATAAACGATGGTAAAAGCAGCTCCTCCATTCTCCCCAGCTATGTATGGAAACTTCCAAATATTGCCTATTCCAACCGCCGATCCAGACGCAGCTAAAATAAACCCCAATCTTGATCCCCACTGCTCTCTGTTATTACTCATTTTTTTGTCTCTTTCTCATCATTTTTACTTTTCTCAATATCTTCGCTCATTACCTTTTCAAACGGATTTAAATGTGATTCAACCAATGCATCAACTAACCCGTAAAAATAAAGTATTAATACCCACCATCCATATCTATTTCTTTGTTTTAAATATTGTTCTTTCTGACTAAAGTTTTCACCATCATGATTTTTATATTTGCTTGCAAAATCCAAATGTACAAGCGAAGAAAGGACAGCACCGCTTAGTAGAATTGAACCCTTAATCTTTTGTTCGTTATAAAATTGCCCACCTCCAGGAAACATAAAAGCTCTCATAACTGCTTTGCGTGGCTCATTAAAGCTCAATGAATCCTTATCTTGACAGTACAAGAAATCACTGAAAATTAATACAAAAAAAATAAAAATTGAAAATTTATACAAGTTGAGCAACGCACTCAATCTCAATATCAGTATATGCAGGTAATTCCTTTACTGAAACAAGTGATCTGGCAGGAGCATTCTCTTCATCTAACCAATCATTGAACACTTCATTTACTTGATCATAATTACCCATATCAGTTAAAAATACAGTAAATTTTACAACCTTGCTTAGATCTGTGCCTGCTCGTTCTAAAATTGCAGATAAATTTTTAAAAACTTGCTCTACTCGAGCCTTGAAACTTTCTTCAACGATTTTTCCGGTTGATGGGTCAACACCTATTTGACCTGCGGTAAATACAAAACCATTGGCAATGACTGCTTGATTATATGAACCGATAGGATTTGGTGCATTTGCATCTTTGATTACTTTTCTATTCATTATAAAATCCTTAGTTGTTTAATAACATGCATGCAAGTCCAATATTTGGATCAAGCTTTCTTTTTTGATTTAAATTAATTTTTCTTAAAATAAATTCTCCAACTACAGCAACTGTCGCTTCAAAAAGATGGCCTCCTTTTGAATTGCATTCATGGTCTGATATGTTTACGTGAGAGTGAACAAATGGGTTACCATCTTTTAACATAACGTTTGCTTGAAATGAGGTTAACTCCCAAATATCAATAAATTTATGAGTTATATATTCTTTGNGATTTAAATCATAAGCGCCTATTTCAATATCTTTTACTGCTCCAATTCCAGATATTTGAGCNTTATTAATANTGTGATCTTTNCAAAATTGTGTCAAAGTATGCATGATTTTTTCATTTTTCAATATATAGATAATGTATGTATCATTTGCATGGCTAAATTGCATTTGTCAACCTTTAAAATAATTTTTTAGATAATCATATCCCTTTTCAACTACTAATCTTAGCCCGTTTTCATCCTTTCCTCCAGCTGTTGCCATATTAGGCCTCCCACCTCCACCAGCTCCCATTTGTTTGCCTAGATCCTTTGCAATTATAGCAGCATTGTAACCATCTTCAACAAGATTATTAGTCAAACAAATTAATAGTATTGGTTTTTCATTCATTCCTCCTAAAACCAAAGCTCCTTTACTAATCTTATTTATTAATGTACTACCAAGATCTTTTAATTCATCTATGGACTCAGCTTGGGTCATTATAGAAATCACGGATATATCATCAATAAATTTAGATGCAGATAAGTAAGAATCTAGATCTTGTAATAAACCAACAGATTTATTTCTCTTAACTTGATTCTCTAATTCTTTTTTATCCTTTAAAAGTTTTTCGATCCTACGTTCAAGTTCATCTTGATTACAATTTAATAGTCTTTTTGAATTATTTATCGAGGATGACATTTTTTGTATGTGTTCTAACGCTTTATCACCAGTAAAAGCAACAATTCTTCTTACGCCAGAAGCTAAAGAGGATTCTTCAACAATTTTAAAAAGGCCTATATCTCCCGTTCTGTCCACATGGGTTCCTCCACAAAGCTCTTTAGAAAAGTCACCTGCGGTTACCACTCTTACTCTTTCACCGTATTTTTCACCAAACATTGCATATGCTCCTTCATCCTTTGCTTGATTAATTGGCATTATAGACACATCGAGTTGTGTATTTGTTAATATCTCTTTATTTACAATTGATTCAATTTTTTCGATTTCAGTATCAGAGATTTTTTCAAAATGAGTGAGATCAAACCTCAAATAATTTGGCTCAACCAGAGATCCAGCCTGCTGAACATGGTCACCAAGAACAATTTTAAGTGCTTTGTGCATTAAGTGGGTTGCAGTATGATTTTTTTTTGTTCTTTGCCTTCTCTTATCATCTATCTCGCAATCTACTTTTTGTAATTTTTCAGTAGAAAATTCTCCATCGCAAATATGTACGAATTCATCATTAATTATTTTAACATCTAATACATTTAAATTTATCTTATCATTGGAGATAACACCCAAATCAGAAACCTGTCCACCAGATTCTGCATAAAAAGGTGTTTTGTCGAGAACTAAATATATTTTTTTATCTTGAAAAGCATATCGAAGTATGGCTGCCTCACATTTAGAAGTGCCATAACCTACAAAATCGGAATTTTTTAAATTTGATACATTTATCCAGTCGATCTTTTGAGCATAATTATCGAACTTTGCAGAATTTCTCGCTCTTTTTTTCTGGTCCCCCATCTCTTTTTCAAATTCATTAATATCAATCGATAATTTTTTTTCATTTGCCATTTGCTGTGTTAAATCAAGTGGAAACCCATAAGTATCATATAACTTAAAAGCTGCTTTTCCAGAAATGATATTGCCATTGGTATTCGAGATCATTTTTTCAAAGTGAGTTAATCCTTTCGTTAAAGTTTCATTGAATGATTCCTCTTCGGACTTTACAATCTTTGCGATGTGGGACTGTCTTTCAATGATCTCAGGAAATATATTTCCCATAATTTTTGCAAGAGAAGGAACTAGTTTGAATAAAAAAGCGTTTTCAAAATTTAAAACTCTTCCAAATCTAGCTGCCCTTCTTATAATCCTTCTTAAAACATATCCCCTTCCTTCATTTCCTGGCATAGCACCATCAGCGATTGAAAAACTTAACATTCTAAGATGGTCGGCAATAACTTGGAACGGTACTGGATTCTCTTTATATGTAGAGTCAGTCAACAATTCACATTCTTTAATAATAGGCTGAAAAAGATCGGTTGAATAATTGTTTAATTTTCCCTGCAAAACGGATGCTAACCGCTCAAACCCAGCGCCTGTATCAACATGCTTCGAAGGAAGTTCTTCAAGTTCACCATTGGCTAAACGGTTACTTTGAATGAAAACGAGATTCCATAATTCCCAATACTGGTCAGAATTGTTCACTCCATTCTTTTTCTGTTTAGTAATATCATTGCCAATATAATAATGAATTTCTGAACATGGACCACAGGGCCCAGTTTCACCCATTTCCCAAAAATTATCTTTTCTACCGGATTTCAAAACTCTATTTGGATCTATGTTGGTAATCTTTGGCCATAATTGATATGACTCATCATCCTCTTCATATACAGTTACCCACAAACGATTTTTATCTAAATTCCAAACCTCAGTAAACAACTCCCATGCCCATTTAATGGCATCTGCTTTATAATAATCACCAAATGACCAGTTGCCCAGCATTTCAAAAAAAGTATGGTGAAAAGTATCAACACCAACTTCTTCAAGGTCATTATGTTTTCCACTTACACGAATACATTTTTGACTGTTTACAACCCTCAAGCTAGATGGAGATTGCTCACCAAGAAAAATAGGTTTAAATTGATTCATACCAGCATTCGCAAAGAGTAAGGTGGGATCATCTTGAGGCACAACTGGAGAACTAGGAACAAACACATGACCTTTGCTTTCAAAGAAATCTATAAAGGTCTGTCTGATTTTGTTGCTTTTCATTTTACTATTTGTTAATTAAATCAAGGGTAATTGTTTATTAAAATAAATTAAACCTATATATGGATGTGCTTCAATGTAATAATTCAACATTTCCAGGAAAAAATAAATCCTTTAAATTCATAACTTAAATGAAAAATTATTTAAAATTTTCAACGAATGATATTCTGAAACTTAGTGATGGTGATTTCACAGCTTATTTCAAACTCATTCAAAAAGACCTTCAAAAAAAATTGGATTCAGGTAAAAATATTGATGAATTACTTGATGAAGAAGACCCATTTGAAGCACTAGAGCCTATTCTACCAGAAGAAATATATCCCATTGTAGTGCTTGCAATGATAAATAATATACAAACCGAAAACGTTATGTTGGCTATACTTGAAGGGTTTCATAAGGCTAAAAAGAAACAATTTAAATGAAACATTTCATTCTTTTGATCTGTTCTTTATCAAGCCTTTTTACACAGAAAAGTAATATTGATCAAATATTCATATCAACAAAAATTAATGGGGTGTCAGTAAAGCTTGGTCTTGACAAGCCTTTAGATAGTGAATTTGTCACAGCATGGTTTGATTCAAAAACTAACTGGTTCTATATAACTGCCTATCAAGCCAATGGTAATAAAAGAACCCTAGAGCAAACGAAAATAATCGAACCTATTGAAAAAATAGAAATTTTCAAGTCAAAAGAATCTATACAAATTGGTATGAAGCTTGCCAAAGCGCTAGAAACCTTTGAAAAATATCACATAGTGGAGCCAGCCGAAATTAATTTCAATCTTCGCTTTCCAATTTCCGATGTTATTTTAGCGCTAGAAGATGAAAGGCCAACAGGAAAATTTAGATTTAAGCCGAAATATTACAAATTGCTTGAAACCGAAAACTTATTTTATTTATCAGGTTCTATATTAATGATATCTAATTTCATTGCTAAAAAGGACCCCACAATAGGATTTTCAATTATAGCTGCAACATTTATTTATAATCAAATTTTGGATAGATAATCAATGAAGGAATTATTGCCATACTATGCTTTTTTTTATGTTTTAGGAATTTTAATGATGTCTTTATTTGTACGAATATATTTTTACAACAAACGTAAAAAACAAAACGAAAGAAAATGAAGCACTTCTTTATTTTTTCTTTATTTTTGCAATTCATCTATGCTCACAACGAATTATCAACCGTTGAGAAAGTTATTCATCGCAATAAAAATATTACAAGCAATCATTTGACGATGTTAATTCTGAATGAATTAAAATCTAAAACGCATCGAANAAATCAAACCATTTTCTATGACCAATCTCAACGAAGAAGAGATGCTCAGGGGTTGGATAGATATGTTGACATTGAACACTTTCGAATTCATTATACCCTGGATGGTAATCATGCGGTCAATGATGATGATTATAATAATAATTTTATTCCTGATTACATTGATTCTTTAAGCCATATAATTAAAGAGACCGTATCTATTTTCCACAAAAAGTATTTATACAATCTCCCACCAAGCGATTTTTTTTATGATACGAATCAAAATAATGGTGGAAGCTCACACTATGATATATACCTCAGGGATATTTCATCGAATTATTATGGATTTACTTTTCCCGAACTCCCAGCGCAAAACAACGGGGATAACGAAAGCTCAAAGAACAATATTGAAAGCTTTTCATACACAACATACTTAGTTTTACGAAATAACTACAAAGATTTTCCTGGTAATGAAATAAACAATTTAAAAGTTACCTTTGCTCACGAATATTTTCATTCTATACAATTTGGTTATAATGCGTTTGAAAAAAGGTGGCTTCTCGAAGCAACCGCTGTTTGGTCCGAAGAGCAAGCATACGATCATATCAATGATTGTTATCAATTTTTACCTGATTGGTTTAAATATCCCCACAGGTCTCTTGATGAAAGCGGAACAATGAGAGAGTATGGTTCATTTATTTTTTTCGAGTATATTACTGAAAACATAGCAAGTCCATCAATAATTCAAGATATTTTTATTCAATCTTCACAATCCAAAAAAAATACTATCGATCTTTCTCATTGGGTCATTGATAACGCATTAAGAAACAATCAATCATCATTTAAAAAGGCTTTGAATGGAATGTCGGTAGCAAATCTGATATTATCGTCAAATGATAATATAAAGGGATATTATTATCCTGAAGCTGAATCTTATCCTGTCGATAGCCCCACAATATTTAAAACTGTTGATTATGAATTTAATAATCCAATACAATTAAGCTCAAATCAATTAGACCGATATGGTAGTCAGTACATAGAGGTCAATACACAAAGTCCTATTTTTATAGAACTTTTTAACAAAAGTGGGCCAGAAAATGACCTACAAATGAATAATGTTATTGAAAAAAATGATGGATCCTATTTAATTATATCGAGTTCATCAATCAACATTGATCCTCAAGGAACAAAAAGAATTTTTTTATCAATTGTAAGTCAAGATACTCTTTCAAATGAATGGGATTACAGCATAGAATTTCAAAATGGCAAACCTGGAACAATAGCAGAGTTTCCTAAAGAATTTATTTTAACAAATGCCTACCCAAATCCATTTAACAATTCTCTTAAATTTAATATAAACATATTAAAGCCTGCTCTAATTGATATTTATATAACTGACATAGTAGGAAGAAGAATTAAAAACATTTTTAATGGAGAGACAATGCCAGGAACTCAATTATTATCATGGGATGGGAGATCGCAAAGGTTTAAGAAAGTTGCAAGTGGAATATACTATATTGTAGCAAAAGGGAATTATACTGAGCAACGAATACCAGTTACTTTAGTAAAATAGCTCAAAAACAACCCCTCAAAGATGTAAATCCTATATACGGAATTATGATATATAAAATGGTATCTCGAATCAGATAAAAAATAGCTACAGTAAGGATGACCTGCCAACCCTTTTTTTGGAAAAGAAGCTTCAGGCCCCCCTGTTTTTTTATATCCATCCATTCATTGATGAATCTTGGACGTTTAAATCTCATTAATTTTTCGGTTTTATTTTACCAAATTTAAGATTTTCGTATTTCTCCCAGATTGTTTCTCCTGAAGCTTGCTGGAAACGATATGCAAAGGAAAGTGCATCATCAAATGAATTGCCAGAAAATTCATCATGCCTGTAATATTCATCAATCCATCCAATAAACTCTTTCATATCTTTTTGATTGACCTCATCAAAAATTCCATAGATTAATTCGGCTCTATTATCATAATACCAGGTTGTTATATCGCCATAACCAATATCTTTTATCATCTTTTGATGAGTATCGTAAACTTGTGTTAAATAAGAAAATAGAAATATTTCTTTTTCGTTAGGGTTTAAGGTTCTCCAATAAACTGAGATGGCATTTGGTTTAGAATTTATTTGGTCATTCTGAGAGAATATGATTGTTGATATAGCGATTAATGTTATAAATAGTTTTATTTTATTCATTTTCTTTTTCAGCCTCAAATTCTGAAATCATGTTTTTTAGAGCCCCNATAGCATTTTTTTCTTTTACCTTTTCTCTTTTTTCACCTTTGTAATACAAATGACCTGCACCTTTTCCAAATGCAATTCCTAAGTCTGTATGTGTGGCTTCTCCAGGACCATTAACAGCACAACCCATCAATGCTAATGTCATTGGAGTTTTAACATCCTTTAATTCCTCTTCGACCTCGCCAGCAATTTTAAATAAATCCACCTCAAGTCTTCCGCATGT
Source organism: bacterium TMED144 (assembly GCA_002170005.2). GTDB lineage: Bacteria > Fidelibacterota > Marinisomatia > Marinisomatales > TCS55 > TMED144. The sequence continues at coordinate 13,075 of NHGT02000015.1, forward strand.
AGGGCAAGATACAATTGTAACACCTTTACTGGCGAGTCCTAAGCTTTTTAGTATTTCAAAACCAACATGAACTTCTTCAACTGGATCTTCTGTCAAGCTGACCCTTATAGTATCACCAATACCTTTTGATAAAAGCGATCCAATGCCTACTGAGGATTTGATAGTGCCAGATTTTGCAGGTCCAGCCTCTGTAACACCTAGATGAAGTGGATAATCATAGTGCTCTGAAAATAATTCATAAGAGGCCATCATTAAATTAACATCAGACGCTTTCATTGAAACAATGATGTCGTGAAAATCGTTTTCACGGCATATATCAATATGCCTCTTCGCGCTTTCTAGCATAGCTTCTGGGGTCGGATAACCGAATTTTTCTATAAGATCCTTTTCTAAGCTTCCTGCATTAACGCCAATCCTAATTGGTAAGCTTGCTCCCTTAACTTTATCAAGAACCTCTTTTACTTTTTTCTTACCACCGATATTTCCAGGATTAATTCGTATCTTATCAGCACCTGCATCGACCGCTTCAAGAGCCATTCTGTAATTAAAGTGAATATCAGCTATTAAAGGCACATTCATTCTTTTTTTTATTTCTTTTAATGCGTCAGCAGCAGGTTGGTCAGGCACAGTGATACGAATTAAATGACAACCAGCTTCCTCCAGTCGCTCAACTTCTTTTAAAGTAGCCGTCACATCATGCGTTTTAGTGGTTGTCATTGATTGAACGGTAACCGCATGATCACCGCCAACCATAACATTGCCAATTCTAACTTCTTTAGTTTTCTTTCTTTCAATCATAATATTAATGTTCAAATTTACTAATACTATTTTTTAAATGGCTGCTCCAAATACAATTTTGCCAAATTATTTGCCTGTGTTTGATTGTTCGTGGATAAACATTTTCTGTAAGCTAGCTTTGCTTCATATCTCTTATTGCTAATGTCAAGCAACTTCCCTTTCAAAAGGTATGCATTTGCCAACCATACGTCTAATTCTGCTGAATAATTTTTAATTGAATTTTCAACATAATTCAAAGACATACCATTTTGCCCTGATAAATAAAAATAATGAGCCCACAAATAATCAACATAACTACGATACCTTTTTTGGTAATTTTTCGTAAGGAATTTCAAATTATCGTTATGCGACTCTAGTCGGTAACGTGCCTTTTCAAGTTGATTATTCTGTAACAAACTCTCTGTAAAATGAATTTGAAAATCAAAATTATTGGGATATTTCTCTGCTATAACTTTGCTATATCGCAATCCTTTTATTTGATCAATATCAAAAAATTGATAAATTAAAGATAATACACTCATAGCTTCCATCCATGCCCATTGACCTTCATTTGCCACTTTTTCCATCTTCTTTAGGCCTTCTTTTTTAGATGGAGTTATGCCTAAAACTTCTGCAGCTGTTCTCACAAAAATATTTCCCATTCCAGTATAATACTCCACTATTCCAATNGGTAAATAAGAATCAATGATAGATGANTCTGACAAATGAACATTTTGTATGANCTTAAAACCANTATAAGCAGAATATAGCGTTGATAGCCATTTTTTTTGTCCAAGGTATATTCTTGCTTTCAATCCCAATGAGGACCCATAGTAAAGCTGATAATTCATATCAGTTGGATTTTCAACCATTAACGAATCATATGATCTTTCAGCTTTTAAAAGATTATTTTCAAAATTATCGTATATTGTTTCAATAGGTAAACGCGATTCGTCGAACCGCCATTGCGACGCAACCCACACTAGGTGAACACTGGGATGTTCAGGAAATTGAAAGATTGCTTTATCCAAAATTTCATTGCTGATATCGTAATTATAGTTGTAAAAAGCATCAACGCCTTTTCTAATAATGTCATCGCCATTATACTGGGATATAAGATTCGAAAAGAGAGAAATACCAACTAAAAAAGATCTGCCATAAATTGTAAAATGGCTGGTCATTGATCTATATGTAAAAAATTAATTTTATAAGGATTTGCCAGCTAATAAAAGCCAACCTCTAGCATCATTATTATCTGGATCTAACTCCATTGATCGTGACCATGCAGCTTTAGCTAAAGCTGATTCTTTCATTTTCCAATAGGTTATTCCAAGTCCCAGATAAATATTAGAATCCATTGGCTTTAATTCAATTGCTTCTTGATAAGCAGCTAATGACTCCTTAAANAGCCTACTTTCTCTATAGAAATCACCCAATGTCTTCATAGCGCCAGGAAGCCACAAGTTGGAATTTTTATTTATACTTAATGCATTTCGAAATGCAGTTTGTCCTAAGCCTGACTCACCTGATCTATTATATTCNACAGCTAGAATATAATAAACCTGGGGAAGTAGTAAAGTCACATTTGAATTATTTGGATCGTATCTAAGTAAATCTTCCCAAGATGAAGCAGACTTTCCCCATTCACTAGCTTTAAAATAACTAAAACCTTGTTTAAATCTTGAATCTAAATCGGATGGGTCTAGCCTTACAGCGTCGCCATAAGTAAGGGCAGCATAGACAAACTTGCCTTGAGAAAAATATAAATTGGCTAAGGATTTATACGTCTCCTGATGTGATGGATCTTTCTGAATAACTTCCTGATAGGTAGATTTTGCCTCTTCGAGATTACCCATTCCTTCATAGGCCTTTCCTTTTAAGAATACAAATCCACTATTTTTAGGAAAGGAACTTTGAGCTCCTTGCGCTAACTTCAATGCATATTCAAAATTTTCATCCTTAATATTATTTTTTATTCTTTGCATTTGTTCGCCAGGTCCGTTGGGGTCTTTTTTTGCAGATTTGGATAAAACATCCTCAGATAAAATTTCAGATTCCTCAGAACCAAATAAAATTGCCATTGATTCAATAGTGGGGCGATGATCTGGCTTTAATTCTAGTGCTTCATCAAATGCATGGCGAGCTTTTGTCATTTGCCCAAATCTGCTGTAAAATGAACCTAGATGGTAGTGAGCATCGGAGTTGAATGGATTGGTCGCCGCAAGCCTTAAATAAATACCTTTTGCATCCTCAAAACGTCCCACCCCCTCATAATTTCTGGCAAGCTCTACCTGCNTACGAAAGTCACTTGGTTCTTTTCTAGCAGATGCTTCAAGATCAGTAATGGTAGGAACGCGATCCAATAGAACTTTCCTTACCCTAGCTTGCTCTTTCTTATCTAAGATTGTTGTAGCTCGATCTAATTTTCTTGAGCTTAATTCAAAAGCTTCTGCTATATTGTAAATATCATTCGCATATTCAACAGGACTGATTTTTGGTATATTTGATACTGCAGGAACAACGGCTCTTTTGGGGGTAGAGCTTGAAGGTGCTTTAGCTGATGCTGATCTTTTTGCGAGCGATGTTAGCTGCTGAACCTTTTTTCTATTGGAGCTTGTGGGATTAAGTCTGTAAGCTCGCTGAAAATCCTTCAAGGCGCCGACATAATCTTTTTTCTTAGCCTTTGCATTGCCATTTCTAGCGAGCGCAACAGCTTGAGCAGCTTTTTTGCTAGAAGGTTTTGTGCTTTTAGACCCTGAGGATTGTTTCCTCGCAAGAGAAGTTAATTGCTGAACTCTTTTTTTGTAATTTGAGGTTGGATTTAACTTATAAGCTCTTTTGTAATCTGATAAAGCACCCCTAAAATCTTTTTTCTTGGCTTTCGCAGATCCTCTTTTAGCAAATTTTGCGGCTTGGGACGGATTTTTCTTTGATTGCGCAATTAGGTTAACACCAGACGGACTATCCGGAGTAAACCCGACAAAGAGCACAATTATAAGGGAATATGAAATGTATTTACTAAAATTTTTTAACATAATTATTCTAATTTACATAAATAAATATGGGACTATCCTTTATTTTCCAATATCAGAGATCGGTAACCATTTGGATTTGATTGCACTTGTTTTTTTATTTTCTGTCCATGCAAATAACACATTTTCATTGAAAACTTCCATTTGCGGATAACCTGTAACTCTGCCAGGAGGAATTTTTTCAATAAGTGTCTCATTGCTGAGATTGTTATCTAGAGATATTCTTCTTGCCAATATATTAGAAGAATCATCACCGTCTTCAATCCAGCTTATAATTATTTCGGAGTTAGATATCCATTCAATATCAACTCTTCCAATTGGCATAGATAGATCTACTCTTTGAGGAGTTGAAAAATTTTTTCCAGAATTTGTTGAAAAAGCAACCTTCACGCTGGGATTGCCATTGGCTGAAGTATACCATGCTAATGCAACATTGGAATTATTCGCAGAGAGCATTGGGCCATTTACTGGGCAGCCAGCAATAGACCAACCATCATTATGGACCGGATAAGGTTTTTCCCAAGTATCCCCTACTCTTCTAGCAATATATATATCTCTTATTTCATCAAGACTTCTATTTCTGTAAGCAACAATAAGAGTGTCTTTGACCCTAACTGAAGAGGTAGGGCAACACTCACATACTCTATCATCGATCTCATATTCATTGATTAAATCGCCACTTGATGTAAATGATGAATGATATAGGCTCATTTGTCCATAATCTTCTTTTGAGTGATCCATGATCATATTTCTGCCATCAAGCCAAACTACATCATGCATGNATTTACCGATACCAAAAGACACAAAACCATGCTCTCCTTTGATTAAGGTGGCATGAGGAATTTGAGAAGATGTCCAATCTGCACCCCGATTGAATGAAAATGACAAATGAACATCGTAATCGTAGGTACCTGGTCCTGACTTTTCCAACCAATGAGCAACTAATGTATCTTTATTTATATAATTGGTTGATGGAAAATCAGCCCAGTTAATAAAATATTCTTTATTTTTGGTAATAACGTTAGGTGAAGACCAAACTTTATTAGAAAAAATCGATGACATGAGCGCCCATTTATCAGACTCAATTTCTTCAAACCATGATAAAAGGATTTCACCTTGTGAATTACTGATCAATCTTGGAAACTTTGTCTGATTTTTCGAAGATGGCAATCCAGGTAAATTAACATCGCATGAAAAAAGAAAGATCAATGACGTGAGAATAAATATTTTCAAAATATTACTGAGGTTTTTTACAGCATAATTCTAGATTTTGGTATGCTATTGGGTCCGCTTTTTTACCATTCACGTCATAACCTAGCCCAGTGATTACGTTCTCAATCTTTGACATATCTACTAAAGATGCTTTATAAACGACTTTTCCTGATTGCCCTTTAAGATCAACACTAACATTTTTCACTCCATCAATTTTTGCTACTGATTCTTCTATCTTAGCTGAACACATTAGACACTGAATGGTCTTTAATTCTAAACTAGCCGTAGATGAATCGCTAGAACAGCTCATTATAAAAAACAGCAAAAAAGAAATAAATATTTTTCTCATTTTAATTCCTTGTAAAATATATGTAATGTGAAAATTTACTAGTTTTTAGTACTAAAATGTAAATAATTTCGTAAACTTTAACGCTATCATTCCATTGTTAGTATTTTCCCCGCTTAAGTCGGATATATTTGAATAAACAATAAATAAATCGCTTAGCGGAGAATGAATTAAATTAAATCTAAAGTTAGATACAAGCCTTTTGTCAGCTGCATTATATTGAAAATACAGCGAGTTAAATAAATTAACACTATGATTATATTTTATTCTCAAAGTGTATATGTCTGCATCTATGGTAGTGCTAGGAAACTTTAAAACATTCTTATCAATGCCGAATTCGGTTCGAAAGCGGTAACCGCCATTAAAAATAACTGTTGCTCCAACAGAATTCCTATCACCATTGTAATATTTTCCTAAGTTCAAGCTTCCATTGAGCAAAATCTTTCGTGTTCTGTCTCCTCTATAGTTTAAATTAAAACTATTGAACACATATTCACCTACGGGCATATCAAATCCGTACAGCTCAAAAGGGGATTTGATATTTTCTTTTGTTTGAGTAAAACCTGCAAATAACTGTGAACCGTTCATAAAAAGCACATCCAAGCCGAGTTTGATAGCTTGGGATTCTAGATATCCATCTAGATTGTCAAATTGATTAATNAAAAAATAAGGATTTAAGTTCAAAATTGAACCTGAGCTAAAACGTTTGTGCCTGCCAATCGTTAAAAAAGATTCACCTATATTAGTTCTTTGAATAAAACCAACATCAGGAGAAAAATTCTTTTGAACCCTNTTGTAATAAGTTGCTANGTCCCATTTTTGATCTCTAAATGCAATAGCTACTCTNCCCGCAGAATTATTATCCATTTTNTCAGTGTTTTCAGTTGTTGCANAGTAGGAATAGATCAATAACTTGTTAATATTGAAATTTGCATCAAAACCTATCGAACGATGATCGGTTGAATCGCTTATTGAACTTCTATCTATTATCATTGCGCCAATATTTGATCTTTTTAGTATCGGTTTTTTCAATCTAAAAACATTGAAATCTGTTTCGGGAATATCATTTTTCTGATTGGTTGACATGTTTAAATACCCTAGTTCTGTACCAGCAATTTTTCCAGTCAACCTTGCTCCATAATCAATGGGAATTTGCTCTCCATCCTGTAAACCTATTCGTCTACTGTGAAATAAATTAAAAGTGCGACTCCATTTATTGGGCTTCATTCTATAGAGATAATTGGATATATCACCAAATTCAAATACACTAGCATTTTCAAGGAAAAAGTCCCTTTTTTCAGGAAAAAATAGTGGAAATCTGGTTAGATTGACTCTTTCTTCATCCGAATCAACCTGAGAAAAATCAGTATTTTTAGTAACATCCAGTGTCAGAGTTGGAGTAATTCCATACTTTACATCAAATCCCCCATCTAGTTTTTCTAGCTTCTCATCAGTTTCAATTTGATTGCCTAAAAAGTAAGGCTTTAATTGTATATTTCTACCTGACTTGAGATTGCTCAAGCCCGTCAAAGTACCTGCCTTTGAAGAGGTGAGGAGTTTTTCAAATGGTTCAATTGGGCTCCAATAAACATCCTCAGATTTTCTTTTGATTCTTCGCAAAAAATTTATTCCCCAATCTTGATTTTTTGCATTGGGATCAAATCTCAAGCTTGAAATAGGAAAAGCCATTTCAATGGACCAGCCTTTTTCAGTAATGGATGTTTTTCTATGGACTATCCCTTCCCATGCACGATTAATACTAGCTCCATTGTTATTAATATACATATCCTTGATAGCTCCCGCTGGATTAAACAAGAATGCATAGCCGCTTTTTTTATCATTAAATGTATCCAACATAATTGCAAAGCAATCTGAGCTTTGAGAATCAAAATCTTGTTCTAAACTTTCAATAATAATTTTGTCTGGCTCTGTATCATACATCATTGCAGAAATATAAAGATTAGCATCATCAAACAATACTCTTACTACCGTTCTCTCAGACGCAAGATGGCCAGGATTTGGCTGCGTTTGGTAAAATTCATAGGAAGAGTCAACCTTTGACCATNCATTTTCATCTATCACNCCGTCAATCACNATATCCTCGCTGGTCTTTAGCGTCATCATNGTAGGCCTAGGATAATTAACAAGATCAATTATACTGTCCTCAGTTGCGTTATTTTTTGCAACGACAATTGAGGACAGTGTAATGATTAAAAAATAAAGTCTATAAAATTTAAACTTAATTAAACTGCTCAAATTTTATTTTTTTGCAAATTTTATTGAACAACCAAGGGCTTTGGTTTCAGATATTTTGATTTTCTTATCACTTCCAACCGCTTTAATGGCATCCACAAGGTATGTTTTCTTTACTTTATTTGGTCTTCTAGCATTATCATCAATAGCTCCTCTATAAACTAGCTTTCCATCGCTATTGAAAAGATAAATATGTGGTGTGCTAGTTGCACCAAAAGCTCTAGCTATTTCAGAATTTTTATCCACTGTGTAAAGAAAATCATGATCGTATTTTTTTGAAAACTCTTTCATGTCGTCAAGACCCTCGCCAATTTTCTCTCTATTCCTAGAATTTGGATTTATGGTGATGAAGCCAATATTGTTAGCTAAGCTTAGATCGGAAAGTTTATTATATCTATCTTGCCATGCAACGACCCATGGGCAGGTATTGCAGGAAAAATTGACTAAAAGGCCTTTCTCCATCTTAACTTCATTCAAACTTACTTTATTGCCTGAAATGTCAACCATTTTAACATCTCCCATAGGAATATCAGAACCTAGTTTTAGTTCTTCAGAAATCGCTACAGAAAAAGCAAGGATTAAAAATGGTTTAAGAATATTTTTCATATTTAACTCCAATATTTTGGTTATAAAAAATTAAGCATAAAAAATAACTTATGCAGTTATCTGTTTTAAAATAGTTGAGCTCACATTACCTCCACATATTACTATAACAACGTCCATACCTTTAAGATGTTCTTTCTTTTTTAAAAATCCAGCAACCGCTGCTCCCGCAGCTCCCTCAACCAAACAATGTTCAAAATCAATACAGGTTAAAATTCCAGTTTTTATCTCTTCTTCAGTAACAGTAATGAATTCATCAATAAACTCATTGCAATAATCAAACGTAATGGAACCAGATTCAACACCCCCTGCTGTGCCATCAGACAGTGTAGGTTTTGATTGTAATTCTGTAATTTGGCCATTTTTAATTGATTCATGCATAACGCAAGAATTTATTGGAGAAACTCCAAATATGTTGATGTCTCCTTTTAAAGATTTTAAATATCCCCCAACTCCAGAAATAAGACCTCCCCCTCCCACACTAATAAATATTGCATCAATAATATCTAAATCTTGCTCAATTTCGTATCCAACTGTACCCTGACCAAAAATTATATCCATGTCATTGTAAGGGGAAATGTAGGAGAAACCATGCTGGTTAGAGATAGTTTTGGCATGCATTTCTGTCTCTACACAGTCATTTCCGTAATATTTAACATCCGCTCCGTAGAGTTTTATTTTATCAATTTTATTTTGGTGGGCATTCTTTGGAACATATATAGATCCATCTACCCCTTTTAATGACATAGCCAATGAACACGCTGCTCCGTGATTTCCGGTTGATGCGGTAATAACTTTTTTTGGATTTTTAGACTTCGCTATTGAACTGATCTTGCTCATTGCCCCTCTAAACTTAAAAGATCCTGTTTTTTGAGTGTTTTCTAATTTTAGATAAACGTTGCCGTCAATCATTTTGCTTAAATACGGAGAGTGTTGAAGGGGAGTGCGAATTGTAAAGCGTGCTATTCTTTCTGCAGTGTTTTTAATATTTTTTTCAAATTCCATTAAAGCCTTTTAAGCGCTGGTGATATGATCTCCAAAGCAGATATTAAATCTTTTTCTTTAGCTCCATAACCAAATCGTAAGTAATGATCATATCCGTACCAATCACCTGCTACCAACAATACACTTACTTCATTTCTAATTCTATCAACTAATTTTGTAGAATTGATATTCCAATCATAGTTGACAAATATCATNGCACCAGCTTGCGGTTCAATATATTTAAATTTATCATTGAACTGCTGAGCCCAGNCCTTGAATATTGATAGATTCTTATTAAGAGAGGATCGTGTTTTGTTTAGAATANCTNATCTATTTTCTTTGCGAAGTACATGCGATGCTATTACATCACTTAATCGACCTATTGCAATACTTGTGTAATCATGATTCGCCCAACAATTTTTAATGAATTTCTCATTAGAAACTGTCCAACCAACGCGCAAGCCAGGCAACCCATATGCCTTGGATAGNCCACANTTAATTATCTTTNTATCNTATGACAAATTCCAAAAACTTTCACATTCTTGACCNTCAAGCTCAGAACCTCTGTAAACTTCATCAGCCAAGATCCACGCTCCCACCTTTTCCGCAACAGCACCTATCTCATTAATTGANNGCTTATCTAAAATGGAACCAGTGGGATTGTTGGGATTACANATTGTTATTAGCTTTGTTTTNTCAGTNATGCTNTNTTCAAGCTCTTGTATNNTTANTTTCCAATNAGTNNTCTCATTNGTATTTATTGTTTTGATATTAGCACCCAAGGCTTTNGCAAGGCCGTGGATTTGCATATAGTTGGGCAAAACACAGATAACTTCATCGTTNGGNTCAATTAGAGTCATCAATGCAACAAAATTTGCTTCTGATGAACCATTGTAAACCTGAATATTNTCAGGCTTTGAGCCNTTNTAAATTTTTGAAATAGCACTTCTNAGTTCAGGAGAGCCTTCAGTATAGCCATAAGTAAGTTCGGTATTTTCAATTATATCTATCATTTCTAAATCAAATAATGATTTAATTGATCCTGGGTGAACACCACTTTCCGATAAATTGTACTTTACTTTTCCTTCCCATATCGACTGTTGTCTTTCCAGTGTGAATTCTTCAATTTTCATAAGATTCAAATACCTATAGATTTAAAGCGCTTATTATTTCATTTTCAAAAAATTCCTTATCTTTCTTTCCTTCCCATGTTGAAACAACGTTTCCTTTTTTATTGTATACAATGGTAAAAGGAATTGCACCTGACCAATTTTCATCAATTNAATTAATGAAATCATTNTCGTTGCCTTCCTNTTTTAGGAATGAAATACCTGAAACACCTTGAGAAGATAAAAAACTTATAACTTCTTTAGTCATATCCTCCCAATCAGCGCTAACAAAATATACAGCAAGATTTTTTTCACGATACTGATTTGATAAATCAACGATCATGGGAAATTCTTCAATGCAGGGNCCNCATGTTGTAGCCCAAAAATTTATCAAAACCACATCAGAGTCTTGATGGGTTCTAACTTGGGAAAATAAATCTTCAGCATTTATAATTTTCAAATCAATATCATGCTTGCTACAAGCTGTTAATAAAATCAAAGTAATTAAAAATAATTTTTTCATTCTTTAGCTCCCTACTAGAAAAACAGCATTGCCAAAAAGCAACTTACCGTTGTACCAAAATCCACGAAAAAGTGGATTATCTACCATATATACGACGCTACCCATTCCTATTTCCTCTACACCAAACACCAATGACTCTCTAAAATTTTGCTTGGCTTTGAANCCTACAAAGCCGCTGACTATCGATGATGAATCTTGCGTTGTTCCAACATTCCAACCCGATTCTAAGTAAGCATAGCGGCGATTCCTTAGCTTTAATGATAGGTATTCTTTATCATATCCAAAACCCAATGGATGTGAATTATCCATCCTCAATCTAACAATAGCACCATAAGCATTTTCGCTTAAATTATTTCTTTGTCTATCTTTATACAAATTTAANCGTTCAGACATTTTCATAGATTTGTCTTTTTCTTCNTTTTTTTTCTTTTCTTCATCGGTAGCAAATTTTTTTAATCCAAATCCTTTTTTATCCACAAATGCATTTATTGCTCCATCCATTAGAATCAATTTTCCTCCAGACCTAACCCATATNCGAAGATCTTCTCTTAAATCATTGTTTATGTAACTATGNTTTCCGCTGGGCAGTATGATAACATCAAAATTATGCTTTGGGATTCCAGAAAAGTAGTCCGATCCGATGACCGATACAGGAAATTCAATTTGCCTTTCAAAAAAGTGCCATACTTCTCCAAAACTGTAACTGCTGACCCCGTTTCCTGAAATTATACCAATCTTTGGTTTTCTAATGACTCGCATTGATGAAGAGCCAAAGTCTTTTCCTTTTGACACAAATCCTGATTCAACAGAAGTGATAGGGCGATTGAATTTGTTAGCTGCTTTTTTTATAATATCGTCAAACTTATCNCCTAAATTTTCGTTGCTCTTTCGGGTCAGGATGATCGTACCTCTTTCAAATCTTTTTTTCTTGATCTCAAAAGGTTCAACAGAAACCCTTGCTACAATATTGTGTTGGTAGATTTCTGATAGAAACCTTATATCGTCAATTCCGCCCCAGGGTAATATATAAGCATAGGGATTTGAATTTAATTTGTCTCTTTTTGAAAAATATCGCTGACTATCAGTTGTCTTGATTGTGCTTTTAGTTGCGTAAGCTTGAAGTCCATAAACATAAGGAACTGACCAAGCAGTTATGTCATAGGTCATTGTATCTTCTAAGAACGTATTGGGTTCAAATAGAACATGCACAAGGATAGACTTTGGTTGGTTTGATGATATAACAAGATCACCCTTTTTTACCTTTATAAGATCTGTTAAACCGTTTTGATAGTTAAATGCTCTAAATGAACGGGTCTCATCCGATGTTCTNTGTTCTATCCCATTTTTATCTAACCAACTTTTCAAATGATTCAATTTATCTGTTGGGTTCGATCTTGTGATGACATAGGATTTNAATGTATCAACAAGCTCTTTTCTGTTTGGATTGAAAAAATCTGAAAATTCATTGACCATCTTCTCAACATTCTTTGANGCAACTTCTATTGTTGAAAGTCCGGTGGTATAATGATGCTCTANTCTATCCGCTAAGGTCAAAGTATCCCCGTCTTCTGTTTCAATTGCTAAGCCCCCTCTGCTATGACCTGCTTGCTCGTAGGTCATTCCGATAGCACCATTGTAAGTAGGGTAAGTATCACCATAACTAGGATACAAAAGATCAAAAGATTCTTTTGTAAAATAGAGCCAATTGTTTCTATCAAAATATTTTGCGTGATTTAATCCAATAGTTTTCTGAAAGTCTTTCTGCCAGTCTGTAATATATTGATGTAAGGGTTTTGCAGCGGGTGCGAAAAAGTATGGACTATTATATCCTTGCTCGTGAAAATCTACATGTATATGNGGCAACCACTCATTATACTTAACAATTCGCAGTTGCGANTCAANTTGNGTTTGCCATGCCCAATCCCGATTAAGATCAAAATAATAATGATTAGTTCTGCCTCCGGGCCACGGTTCCATATGCTCCCGGCCTAGCGGATCAGCGTCTGGCCATCGATTTGCAGTCATTCTATACCAATTTGCATATCGATCTCGTCCATCAGGATTAACAGATGGGTCAATAATTACGANCGTATTTTTAAGCCATTCTTGCGTGTTTATATTCGATTTGTCAGCAAGCGCGTGCAGGGTTTTCATTGCAGCCTCTGTTGAATTAGCTTCATTTCCATGAACATTATAGCTTAACCATACAATTCCAACTTTCTTGGTTTTTGTTGAACCTTCGATAATGCCTGCTCTTATTAAATTGTCCTTTCGTATCTGTTCTAGCTTGTCCATATTATCAACGCTAGAAATAAATGCAAGCATCAACGGTCTACCCTCATAGGTTTTTCCGTATTCAATAATCTCTACATTTGGTTCATTTTGTAAAACATGAAAGAGATAGTCAACAACCAAATGATGAGGGGTAAACTTGTCCCCGAGTTTATAACCCAAAAAATCTGANGGAGGTAAAAGTGTATTTGCACTTACAAAGCACACCATTATAAATAATANATAAAGAAATCTCATCGATGAACCTATTTAATAATGAAAAAATATATTAAAAGTTAATTAAAAAAACACTTATAAGGAGACGAATTGCAATAAGAGTTAAAACTAATTTAAATATAGTTTTAAATATTTTCTCTGATATTTTGCCTAACAACAATTTGCCAAAGTTTGTTCCAATGTATACAGCTGAAATTAATGGCAATAATATTCGCCAATCAGAAAAGTAAGTGACATCAAAAAAGTAATAAAAAATAGGAATTTTCAAAAAATGACCCAAGGCCTGGCAAGCCGCTTTGGTTCCAATGATTGTTTCTTTTGATATTTTTTCAGCTAAAAATAATGGAGCAATTAGTGGACCTGCAGCGCCAACAAAAACGGTTACAAGGCCGCTAAAAAAACCCATAATTTTAAATGCATTTTTAATAATGGGCTTATNTTTTTTTCGAAGATACAANAACCATAGTATGTATACACCAATTAAAGGTTTCAAAATATCTACCTTGATTTCCGATCCCGATTCAACCTGAAAGAAATTTATTAGAGCAATTATTATGGCAATAGATGAAAATAATCCGAAAAGCAGCCCCTTTGAATAGCGAGAGAATATTTTTTTTTCTATATCATTTCTAAAGACATATGTCCTAGTAATATTGCTCACAAACTGTATAATGCCATGATAGGCGACTACCAGAAAACCATCGGGCATAATAATGGCCATAATGCCAAGTAAAGTGATACCTCCTCCCATTCCAATAATTGCTGATAAAAAAGAGGTAAAGAAAGCTGCTATGACTAAAAATAAATTTTCAGTCATGAGCTTTCAAAAATTATGATTGGGCTCGAGTAAAAACCGGGTTTAAAGGAGAAGAAAGCTGTTCATTGAATTGATAGCCAGCATAATCAAATTGTAAAATTTTAGATGGGTCTTTTATTCTATTTTTTATGATAAATCTTGCCATCATACCTCTCGCTTTTTTAGCGAAAAAAGATATTATCTTATAATTTCCATTCTTGAGTTCTTTGAAATGAGGTGTTATGACGTCAACTTTGAGTGAAGTATTATTCAAAGACTTGAAATACTCAACAGAAGCACAATTGACCAAAACATTTGCTGAATGACTTTTGAGTTCGTTTGTAATGAACTTAGATAAAGTATCACCCCAAAATTGATATAAACTATCGCCTTTATCATTTTTTAATTTTGTCCCCATCTCTAGTCGATAAGGTAAAATCAAGTCAAGAGGCTTTAAAACACCATAGAGCCCAGATAATATTCGTGTATTCTTTTGCGCAAAAGTAATTTCGCTGTTGCTGAGATCTTCGGTATTTAGTCCTGCATAAGTGTCACCCTGAAAATGATAAATTGCTTCCTTTGCACTATCATTTCTTACCGGCAGTTTCCAATTTTGAAATCGCTCCCAATTCAATATGGATAGTTTTTCACTAATCCCCATTAAATTTTGAAGATCGAGCGGCTTCTTACTTCTCAAAATGTCTACCAATTCTTGAGATTCATTCAAAAATGTTGGAGTGGTGTAGTTTTGCGTCTTAGCAAAACACTCATTTGATAATTTTTTAGCTGGTGATAGTATAGTTAGCATTGTGTCCCTTCGTAAATTTAAAAAAAATATTCAATCTTCAAAAATAGAATCTTTTATTCCTTGATTAACTCTGTATTTTGCATAACTGACTGAAATCAATCCTTTTACCATATCACTTTCAATGTCCATATTATGATTTTTGCCCATAATGGTTCCAATATCCTTGTTTATCCATTTAGAAAGGCGAGCATCTTTTACATAATATTCTACTGTAGATCTTACTGGCATGTAAAAAGAATCATCAACAAAATCATAGAAATTATTTATTTCCATTATCTTAACTGTATCAATCTTCGTTAATACTTGTGTTATGACCCAATTTTGAGTGTCAACTTTCACATCGACTGTAGGTTTAAAAGTGAGTCTAGCATATTCATTAGGCACATCAAGCGCCAAACTATCTAGAACTAAATCACCTACCAACATTATTTCATTAGGATTGGTTCTTGAAAAATCTTTTGAAAATTTAATATTTGACAAATTACTAAAATTCTCTATCGGAGATGTGAACATTCCTGTTTTTGGCAACAAACCGAATCCTCTGCTTTTTACTTTTATCTTATCGGGTTGCTTGAAATAGACTTTGTATTTTTTTTTTGGCATTCTAAAAGCAGGAATAGCAATTGATATAACCATGTCCACCTGGTAATTATTTATTTCCCTAAACTGGTCATCTGTTTTTTTTATGATGTATTCTGGGTTTTCATTGCTAAATGCATTTGAATTTGCTAGCATAAACAAAAATAAAATTTTAAAAATCATGATAATATTTCTTTTTTATTAAAAAGGTAAAAAGCTGATATTGTAAAAATGCCTGACCAAATTAGGCATACAAAAGTTGCTTCAATAATTATATCCCATGGGACTGGATCAAAAAATGCAGCTAAAAATAAGTCAATATATCCAGTAAATAGAAAGGGATTTATAGCCTCAAACAAAGGAATGGGTATGAAACTTATCGCGGATCCTATAAAAACTGCGCTTATAGTGATAATTATAGGGGTAACACTATTTTTGTATATTGTTGATAGCATAAAACAAAGACTGCTCGTAGCGATCATTACCAATGTAGAAATTATGAAGGCAATAAAAAATCTCCATAGGATATCTTCTTGCGGTAAAAACAATAGACCTTTGTGAAAAACTGCTAGATCTCCAACTCCCAACATTAAACATCCTACAATCAGCGTATAAAAAACAAAGAATAGCATCATCAAGATAGTATAGATTTGAACTATTATAAATTTTGAGAATAAAATCTTATTTCTTGAAACAGATCTTGATAAATACATTCTGAATGTACCCTTAGAATACTCTCCAGAAACGATCTCTGAAGCAACTATTGTTGATAAAAAGGGCATTTGACTAATTAAAATAGCAATTATAAGGTAGCTTGATAAATATCCGTTTGTTATAGAGCCAATTACAATAAATGAATCTTTTAACTGTCCGTAAATTCGACTCTCCATATAGTCAGCGCCATCTCCTATGGCTAAAATTATCAACGGCACTAAAAAAGTTAGCAGGATAAAGCTAATGTAGGTCCTTTTTTTATATAATGCCTTAATGGCTTCATTGGTTAAGATATTTTTAAGCATAAAAAAATTGTATCAAAGGGGATTCTCTTTGTATTGATTTTATAGAATTAGTTTTATCTTTAATCAGATCAATCTTTATATCATTTTTTTTAATATTTTGAGATACTATTATCGAGTTTTTTTGCTTGTAGATTATATCTATGCTTTTCTGCTTTTTTATAAATTTTACTGCATTATCCAGATGTGAAATCTCTAATCGATAAAATCTTTTTTCATTATGCAAATTCTCAATTGATGACGATTTTAATAGTTTTCCATTTTTTATAATAGCAACATCAGAACATAAGCGATCTACCTCATTCAAAGAATGCGTAGATACACAAATAGTCTTTCCTTTTTCCTTTAAATGAAAGAGAATATCTGCAATTTGATTGATTCCAAAAGGGTCAAGTCCATTATTTGGCTCGTCAAGGATTAGCACTTGAGGATCATGCAATAAAGCCTGAGCTATCCCTAGTCGCTGCTTCATTCCATATGAAAAATGAGAAACTTTATCTTCAGACCTATTCAAAAGATTTACCAGGTCTAAAAGCTCGTTGATAGTGCGAAAATGAGTTCCTGTTAATCGACACAAAATCTCAAGATTTTTTCTTGCGCTTAGATATTCATAAAAGCTTGGTGACTCGATTATAAACCCAAAGTTATTTAAATAACTTTTATCAGAGTTTAATTTTTTATTTTTGAATTTTATTTCTCCATCCCATTCAGTAATTAAATTCGCAAGTATTCTCATGAGAGTTGATTTTCCACTACCATTGGGCCCTAAAAGACCAAAAATGGCATTTTCTGGAATTTTAAAGGAGATATTATCTAAGGCTTTATTTTTATTAAATTGTTTTGAGATATTTTTGAATTCAATCATATGCACTGGAGATAATTAATGTAGATCCATTATCTCCATAACTCCCGTCCCTTCATATGTGGTACCATCGCTTAATCTTAAATTAAAATTACTAGAAAAACGGGTATAATAGGGATCAATGCCAAATGGAGAAAAAGATAATTTCATAGGCAGAGAGAGAAGGCCAGCGCGCTCAAAAATATCAATGTTTTCCAATAAGTTTTTTTTGCTTATGCGAACGTTGACATTATCGTTGGTGCCAATTGTAAATGTTGAGAATTGTGGTTCATTTTTTTTATTGTACANATCGGTTATAAGGTCACTTTTCATAGTCATCAAAGTTTTATTTCCAAATTCATTTACAATCTCNCCCTTTTCGTCNGCAACATACAAAATTGGCACATCAAACCCTCCACGATTGTTGACAACATTTAACTCGGCTCCAATCACTGTATAAGGCCCAGCTTCTCCTCTAAACCAAGTCCAACCACTGAATAGTCTCCAAAGATAAGTATTTCCCCAGTTATGATCGTGATAGCCGCTTCCTGAGGCTTGGAGATTGTCCTCATAGTTTAGTGTGTAATTACCAGTTAATTTACCATTGGGAACTGCTGCTAGCCATGCAAAGTAATCATCACCCGCTTTTAAAATCCCATCTTGTGGACGATAAGGGGGAATGGTTGAATTAAGAGTCAAATCAATTCCAAAACCTTCAAAATCTTTTGGATCCAAATAAACAGAATACTTGTTAAGATTGCCTTTGAAATAATTTTTACCAAATTGTACATTGCAACTATCAGTCGAAAATGAAACATCATTTTTTTTGAATCGTTTTAATTTG
The DNA here is from genome assembly GCA_002170005.2 of bacterium TMED144. Lineage (GTDB taxonomy): Bacteria > Fidelibacterota > Marinisomatia > Marinisomatales > TCS55 > TMED144. The sequence goes on from NHGT02000015.1 coordinate 31,306, forward strand.
AAAGTATCAACACCATCTGGCGAAGTGTAATTAAGCCCGATGAAATATTGGTTCGCTAAATTATGTACCTTATAGAAGTAAGCAACAATAATACTGTTATCTTCTAATTTGGCATCTATATACCACCACTCTACAGAAAATTCATCTTCTGGTATTCTGGCCCCATCTTCCCAACTGGACACATTTTTACCAAGATTGTCAGGCTGAACATTCTCATTAAAATATGGTTGATTCCAGGAGCCATGGTAGAGTCTAGAGCACGATACAAAAAATAACAGAGAGATGTAGAGAGTAAACCGATGGCTAATTGTCATTTTTTCTTAGTAGGTCATATAAAATATATAGCCATTCATAATTATTTGAGAGAGGGATGGCATAAACCATCTGGGGCCGTTTTTCACGCGCATGTGGGTACCAAAAGCTCCCAGCATGAGAATAATTAGACCTGCAGATGCTAATAAAACTAATTCGTCGTTGCCGCTAAAAAGCATTACAGCAAACGTTAATTTAAAAATTCCAGTTAGATCTCTTAACCAATCAGGGTAATTGTAATCTTGAAATTCTTTTCGAATNTTATCCTGTCTTGGAACCCAAACATAAAATATTGATATGGGAACAAGTATTTTGAAAAAATCGAGCAATAAGTAATCCATAGAACCTCCTAGCTAATAGTTAAGGTACTCCCACTGAGAACTGCCTGATATTGCTTCAGGCTGCCTGTTGCTGGTCCAGAGACTGCTTTTCCATTGGTGTCAAATCTTCCACCATGNCCTGATGAGCAAACTGANACACCTCCAGAAAATGCTCCTATTTCATATCCAGCATGAGTACATCTTCTAGTAAAAGCTAATATTTCATTTTCAGATTTCCTATAAAGCAATAACCCAACATTATCTATTTTGTTACTGGATGTAACAATGGAATTACCAACAACCTTTAAATCTGAATAAGGCTGTTCATCCAAATTAAATGATATTGAGTTTGAAGTATTACCGCCGCCTGAACCACCAGATCCATCAGAGTCACTATCATTGTTATCCTTATCATCACTGGTACTGCCATAAGGGTCAACATTGTCCTCGCAACCTTGAATAGTTAATAAGGCAGTAGGGATAGCACAGTAAGCCAAACATTTGCAAGTTTTTGAAATAAATTCTCTTCTATCGGTTTTCACTTGTCCTCCATAATATTNTAATAGTTNAAATCCTAAAATTAATACTTAAATAATACGCTCAAAACGCTCATTTTTCAAGAATTATTTAAATGATTTTTTCCACTCGATTTGCCAAAANAATTCTTTGTTAATTAGGTTGTCATCGTAATTCATTTCTTGATTAAAAAAACTAATAAAATTAATCGGAGCATTATACTGCATCGACAAATTGTTTTGATTAGACATTAAAGCCTGAGTAGTTAGCTGATCGTCCAATTCTTCTATATTACAGTAAAAATCATAGAGACCATTTTTCTTTTTTACAAAATAAGCATTGAAACCGAGAGTTGACCCATTGCTGTTTAAAACTTTAAAATATTCCTCATAACTATATTTTCTATAAGCAATATTTATAACGCGTTTTTTTAATTTTATGTAAAAACTATCATTGCTGTTAATCATATTTTTATTTGGCAGTAAATTTCTTTTATATTTTTTTATTACTATCCAAGTTGCTCTTTTTCTTTCTTCTAGTCTTGATAGAACCTTTGTGTCGTCATACAAAGTACCAACTGCATACTCTTTCCATATACCTTCGATCGGATCCAAACTTGATTTATTTCGTTCAAAATAATTAGCATAATCAAGAACAGATTTAGAAACAAAACTTTTAGCTGTCTGGGCGTGTAGTGAAAAAAATAAAAAACAACTTAACAAGATTCTTTCAAGCACGTTTTTTTTATAAAAAAATAAATAATTCACATTTCTCATAGTGCATTATATTAATCCATTCTTAAATTTAATTGAATATGTTTTTACATTTTCAGGAAAGTCTGTGAAAATCAGACACAGTACCCGCTACTGTAATCGCTAGAACTATTTTAATTATAGCCATTCATATAATTGGAGAAGGCCAAAATAGTTTGTAACGCGTAAGTCAGGATATCTGAATGGTGAAACTCATAAATACTAATAACTTTCGGGATAAAGGTTATATGATTCTATATCAGTAGCTTCCCTTTAATCAAAAGGAATACTCAATGAAACGTTTTTATTTACTAATAGCTTTTTTAATTATTAGCTGTGAGGACAACAACAACTCAATTATTAATCAAGAACTGACCTTTATTTCTTCTGAAGGAAATTTCGGCTCAAGCAACGCGAGCATCTCAGTATACAAAGGTGAGTCAGAAATACAAAAAATTGAAGATATTGGAGATGTATTGCAATCAATTTTAGTCCACGATAATAAGCTATTTGCCATTCTTAACAACAGTCATCTTATAAAAGTTTATAGTATTTCAGAAGAGGGACTTGCATTGCCTGGAATAGATATCCCAACAAATACAAGTAGCCCAAGAGAGATGGTAGTAGTTGGAAACTATCTATATTTTACTAATTGGAATTCTCAAGATGTCAAGTATTTAAATCTAACCACCTATAAAATTGAAGGGTCGATAAAAGTTGATGGAATGCCAGAAGGAATCATTTCTGACCAAACTAACCTATTTGTTGCTATAAATATGAATTCTGATTACAGCTCTGCGAGCACTGTTGTTAAAATCAACATAAACTCACTACAAATTACTGATGAATACAAAGTAGGTAAAGGTCCTCATGCATTGGCGCTTGAAGGAGATAATTTGTGGATAACCAACCGATACTATGATAATTCTTATCAAACATTCATTGGTACCAGCAAAATTGATTTAACTACCGGCGCTGTAACTATTAAAGATTACGGTAGGGGAGGTTCAGCATGCGCTGGAGATTTGTTTAATTTCAATAAGGCGCTTTACAGAACATTCGATGGTGGAGTTTCCCCTATTAATATTGATGCCAGCATATTAACAACTGGCAAAATAGGAAATTATAATGATAACAAACTCTATTCATCCCATGCAAATTCAGAGCATATCTTTATAGGCCTATCTGATTATGTTGCACCAGATACAGTGCTTGTTCACGATAAAAATGGAGCTTATGTTTATTCCTTGGTAACAGGAGCTTCTCCAGGGGATTATGCAAATTGGAAACCTGAATAAGTTTTAGATTTTAATTAATCAAATATTTTACCCTAACTAATATTTCTATAATCTTTAGTTAGGGTAAAAATTATCTTCCGTAGAAAGCATCTAAAATAAGCGAATCTGGAAGATCAAAAATTAAAGTCCAACCTTGTGAGTCAAACAAATAGACTTTAATAACAAGTAAAAATCTTAATAATATCATTGTCATAATGAGTATTACAATACAATCTTCAATGAAGTCATTTCTGTTTAGTAAGTTTTTCTTTGATCGAAAAAGAAAGCTATACAGAGCTGCAGCTAAAAAGAATAGACCAGCTAATAAACCACCGTCAAAAAAGCCTAAAAAAAGCTGAGAGAATAGATCGAATAAAAAATATAACATAATTTCTAAATTTATTTAATTAACAAATTACAAAAATAAAATGAGACCTAAATCAAATAAATTTTATTGATATAAACTTAATTACATTTACATAAAAAAAATGGGCTAGTCAAGCTAACCCATTTTAATTGGTAGCGGGGGAAGGATTCGAACCTCCGACCTCAGGGTTATGAGCCCTGCGAGCTACCAGACTGCTCCACCCCGCGTCACGAATAATAATTATATCAAAATTTACCAGAATAAAATTTTTCTAACAATTCATTTTTTTCTAAATGATATCCTAAAAGGAATCCCTTTTAAATCGAAATCAACTCTTAAGTTATTTTCTAAATATTTTCTATAATTTAAAGGTACTAATTTTGGATAATTAGAATAAATAACAAACAAGTGTGGCTTTGTGCTCACTTGAGTGACATAATTCAGGTTTATAACCTTTCCTCTTGTGGCTGGGGGTGCCTTGTGCGACAATGCTTTTTGAAGCGATTTATTGAGATCAGATGTTGATAGTTTTTTCTTAATTTTTTTTGATAGAAGTGATGCTTCTTTTAGTACACCAGATATTCTTTTTTTTGTTAGGGCAGAGATAAATAAAATTGGATAGTCACCTACAGTTTTGAATTGATAAATCATTTCATCTACAAATTCTTTCATAGTATTAGTGGTTTTATTTATTAAATCCCACTTGTTAACAATCACAATCAATCCTTTTCCTTTTAATATTACATCATCAATAATGGACTTGTCATGCTTTGTAAATCCTTTTTCTGCATCAATCAAAACCAGAGCCAGATCACAATTAAAGATTGCGTTTTGAGTTCTAACGGTACTATAAAATTCTATATTGTCTGAAATCTTACTTTTTTTACGGAGTCCTGCAGTATCAACCAGCGTTATTTTTTTTCCATAATATCTTATATTGCTATCGATGGCATCTCTAGTCGTACCCCCTATAGGAGTTACAATTGATTGATTGCGTTTCAATAATGCATTCAAAAGAGATGATTTTCCAACATTGGGCATACCTGCTATAGCTAGTCTGAACTCGCTATCATCAGCTTCTTTTTCATCTTCCGAAGGTTTGGCATTGGATAGATGAATTATTTCATCAAGTAAATCGCCAGTTAGCCTACCATTTAACGCTGAAATTGGCATAACAGGTTTCAACCCTAATTCAAAAAAATTATTAATTTGTTGAGATAATGATAGATCATCACATTTATTTACTGCCATTAAGTGTTTTTTACCAGACTTTCTAATAAAGTTTGCGAGCTCTAAATCGGTTGAAACTGGTCCAGTTTTTCCATCAACTATAAATAAGATGAAGTCTGCTTCATTAGCTGCTTCTTTTGCTTGATTTCTTATTTCACGATTGAAAATATCTGAATCTTTTGGAATAAAGCCTCCAGTATCAACGAATCTTAACTGATGACCTGTCCAAAACATTTCACCGTATATTCTGTCTCGAGTAATGCCTTCTTTTTCATGTACAATTGCTTTTCGTTGATTTAAAACCCTATTAAAAAAGGTTGATTTTCCAACATTGGGTCGTCCTATTATTGCAACTGTAAGCATTGTTTTTTTCGCTAAAAATTTTTAAAAATCATTTCTTTATCTTTAAATGATTTGAATTCTAACGCATTACCGCTGGGATCTTTGATAAAGAATGTTGCTTGTTCGCCAGGCTTGCCTTTAAACCTAATGTGAGGTTTTATTAAAAAAACAACGTTTTCATTTGTTAAATGATCTACAAACTGATGCCATCTATTCCACTTCATTACTATACCAAAATGTCGCACTGGAACCTTTTTTCCGTCTACAATATTTANAGAACTTTCTAAATCCATTGAGTTGTCGAGATGAGCTACAATTTGATGTCCAAATAAGTTAAAATCTATCCATTCTTTACTGGTTCTACCTACTTTGCAAAGTAGGATATTTGTGTAAAATTTTTTCGCCAATGAAAGATCATGCACTGGAAATGCTAAATGAAAAGGTTGCATTGTTTTGCCTTAGGCTAAATATATTTTAGTGTTTTTAAATTAAACTATCATTNATAACGCTTAAATCTAATATTTCAAATTTTTAATTAATAATTATTTAATTGTCTTTAATCAGCTTAGTATTAATCAATAATCAGTAATTTTTATTGATAATTGATTACGTTAAAAATTGATGTGGATAAAATGTGGATAACCTTGTCATTAAAAAAATTATCGACGACAAAACAATTATATTAACTTTTCTACTTGATGGATTTTTTCAATGTTTATATATTTTCAAGCGCCAACCATATAAATTATCACTTTTTCATTTGTTAATTAAAACTTTTTTACAACCACATACCAAAACGTAAGGAATTAAGGCGATGGCGGAAGCAATTGAACTAAATTTTCCAAATGAAAATGACAAATCATCGAAAGAATTAAACACATTAGTAGAAGATACCGCAAGAGAGCTTGCAAAAGAAGTTGACAAAAAAACGACCAAAGACGACTTCTCAAAATTTCAAATCGACAATTACTATAATGGTGATACACTTGGCGCAGATGTTTTAAAAAACAAATACTTGGCACCATGGGAAAGCCATCCCTATGAGTTGTGGCAAAGACAAGCAAAAGCGTTAGCGAGCGTAGAGAAAACAAAAAAATCCAAAAAACTATGGGAAGATAAATTTTATTCAATTTTAGAGGATTTTAAATTTACTCCAGGTGGTCGAATAATGCATGGTGCAGGACGAGAAGACATAACGACCACTCTAAACAACTGCTATGTAGTTGGAATCAATGATGATTCTATCAATTCTATTTACAAAACCATTCAAGAAGAAGCTAGGACATACAAATTTGGAGGTGGCTGTGGTCATGATCTTTCTGTTTTAAGACCATCAGGGGATGCTATAAACGGCACAGGAGGCGAATCATGTGGTCCTGTTGGTTTTATGAATTTGTTCAGTGAAAATACCAATACCATAGCGCAGCATGGCAGAAGGGGTGCAAACATGCAAACATTGAGCATAGACCATCCCGATATTGAAAAATTTATCGAGATCAAAACTGGCGATGTTAACATGGTAAAATATTCTAATATTTCTGTTTTATTAACTGACGAATTTATGAGTGCAGTTTCAAAGAATGAAGAGTTCGATCTAAGATATCAAGGCAAAGTTTATAAAACAGTTAACGCTAAAAGTTTATGGGACAAGATAATTGACCATGCTCACTCAAGCGCTGAGCCAGGTTTGTTGTTTTGGGATACTATGAAAAATTATCATAATGCAGAATATTGTAGCCCCCTTGTTTCAACTAACCCCTGCGCAGAACAACCGCTTCCTGATGGTGGATGCTGCAATCTGGGATCTATAAACTTAGAACGCTTTGTTGATGAAAAAGGAAATTTTATGATTGATGAGTTCAAGGATACCATAGTAACTGCAACTAGATTTCTTGACAATGTTATTGATTACAATTTAGATAGACATGCCTTAGAGTCTCAAAAGCAAAATGCATACAATGACAGAAGAATTGGTCTAGGTATTTTAGGGCTTGGTGATATGCTTGTGAGAATGAACATTAAATATGACAGTGAAGACGCTCTACAAACGATTGATCAGATCATGCAAATTTTCAGAGATACAGCTTATGAAACTAGCGTTGAACTTGCTAAAGAAAAAGGCGGATTTCCTAATTTCAAATGGGATGGTTACAAAAAAAGTCATTTTGTTAAAAATCTTCCAAAGCATATAAAAAATGATATTGAAGAGCATAAAATAAGGAATTCAACTGTTTTAACTGTACCTCCAACTGGCAGTGGTGCCATTGTTGCCAGGGTAACCTCCGGTGTTGAACCTATATTCGCAACATCTTATAAAAGAAGAGTCAAGAAAAACGATGGATTTGGAAGAGATTTTGACGAGTATAAAGTATACCACCCGATTATAGAAAAATTATTCAAAAATGATGACAATCTTCCTGATTATGTTGTAACGGCGCATGATATTGATCCATACTTTAGAGTAAAGATGCAAGGAATTATTCAAAAATACATTGACAGTTCCATATCATCTACTGTAAATCTTAAAAATGAAATAAAGAAAGAAACCGTTGCTGATATTTATATGACTGCCCATAAAGCAGGCCTTAAAGGAATCACAGTATATAGAGAAGGTTCTCGAGAAGGTATTCTTATTACTGATGAAGAAACCAAGAAAAAAAGTGTCAACACACCTACAAAAAATTTGGCTGGATCCCAGACCAATGAGAAAAGGCCCAGAATTAGACCTATTACCACTTCAGGTACTACAAGAAGAATTCGCACAGGTGAAGGTTCTTTATACATTACAATAAACGAGGATGAAAATGGCCTTTGTGAAATATTTACCACAATTGGAAAAGCCGGTGGCAATGCCGCAGCACAATCTGAAGCTATAAGCAGATTAATTTCTTTAGCGTTGCGATCTGGAGTTGATCCAAATTCTATTGTTAGACAATTGAAGGGTATTTCAGGTCCAAATCCAACATGGGAAGATGGTCGCCTTATTCTTTCTACCCCTGATGCTATTGGAAAAGCTTTGGATGATTATTTAAAAGAGAGAAATACATGGAAGCCCGATACAGATTCTGATTTTGTTGAAGAAAAAGTTAGAATTACCATGGCGCAAGATAATTCCTTTGAATGCTCAGAAGGTCAGAATCGAACAGATTGTCAAAATGTAATCAATGAAGGCGGTTGTTTGACTTGCAGAGAGTGTGGCTGGTCAAAGTGTGATTGATTAGCTTAAGGGAGGGTAATTGGCGTTTAATTAGGAAATTTTACTACACCTAATAATTTAAAATTCTAAAAGTTCCTTTTCTTTTATCTTCTCAATACTTTCCAAAGATGAAATGTTTGTATTTGTAATATCCTGAATATTAGATTCTTGCCTCCTGCTTTCGTCCTCGGAAAGATGACTTTCATCCGCAAAATCTTTTAAAGTATGTAATGCGTCTCGCCTTATGTTTCTGATTGCCACTTTGCTTTCTTCTACAAGCTGATGAACGTATTTTATCAAGTCTTTTCTACGCTCCTCAGATAATGGTGGAATTGGAATTAAAATTGATTCACCATTATTATTTGGCGTCAAACCTAGGTTTGATTCCATAATACTTTTTTCGATTTCCCCTATCAATGGTTTTTCATAAGGTTTTATTGTTATTAGTCTTGGCTCAGGCGAGGTAATTGTTGAAACTTGAGTTAGTGGAACCATTGAACCATAATATTCAACTTTTAATGAATTGAGAATTTGAGGATTAGCTCTACCTGTTCTCACTTTTGAAAGCTCGACTTTACAATGGCCAATAGCCAAATCCATTCTTTTAGTTGTGTCTATAATTATATCTTCAATCATTATTTTACTTTTTTAGTTAATTATAGTGCCTATTTCTTTACCTAAAACTAATTTTCTAAGATTTCCATATTTATTTATATCAAAAACTTGCACCGGAAGATTATTTTCTTTACATAAAGTAATGGCCGTAAGATCCATTACTCTTAAATTTTTAGAAATCACTTCAGAATAATTTAATTTTTTAAATTTTTTTGCATCACGATTTAAAACAGGATCTTTATCATAAACACCATCTACTTTAGTACCTTTAATTAAAACTTCCGCCTTCAGCTCAGTAGCTCTCAAAGCAGCAGCGGTATCTGTAGTAAAATAAGGATTTCCTGTACCGCCAGCAACAATTACAACTCTTTTTTTGTCTAAATGTCTAAGAGCTCTTCTCCTTATATATGGCTCTGAAATTTGAGACACCGTTATCGCAGATAAGGTTCTTGTTTCAACATTAATTTTCTCAAGAGCATCTTGCATTGTAATTGCATTCATTATGGTAGCTAACATACCAAGATAGTCACCAGAAACTCTTTCCATTCCCTTGTTTGCTGCTTGCATTCCTCTAAAAATATTACCAGCTCCTATAATCAAACCGATATCGATATTCATTTCGTGTAAAGATTTGATTTCAAGGGCAAGTTCAGCGGCTTTTTGATAATCAATACCAAAGCCTTTTTTACCAGCAATAACCTCTCCGCTCAATTTGAGCAGAATACGATTATAAAATGGTTTTTCTGGCATTTGCTAACTTGGTGAAGTATTCTCACCAACTGCAAATCTGATAAATCGAGTAATAACTATATTTTCACCTAAAGTTGCAATAGCTTCATTTAATAAATCAGATATTTTTTTATCTGTGTCTTTTATATATAGTTGATCGAGTAAACAAATCTCAGAGTAAAGTTTTTCTAATTTTCCTTTGACAATTTTATCGACAACATTTTCGGGCTTGCCAGAAGACAATGCTTGTTCTTTAAAAATAGATTCTTCTCTTTTGAGAAAATTTTTATCAATAGAATCACGATCGATTGAAATAGGGTTTGTGGCTGCAATTTGCATAGCTAAATTATTAGCCAAGCCATTAAAACCTTCAGTTTTTGCGACAAAATCTGTTTCACAATTTAATTCAAGCAAGACACCTAGCTTATCACCATGATGGATATATGAATATATTATTCCTTCGCTAGCTGTTCGACTTCCCTTTTTTTCAGCTTTAGCGATTCCTGATTTTCTTAAAAAATCGACTGCTTTATCAAGATCGCCATCTGATTTAACCAGAGCTTTTTTGCAGTCCATCATACCTGCGCCAGTTCTTTCTCTTAAATCCTTTACGGTTTTGGCGCTTATCTTCATTTTAATTGATCGGTAGTGAAATTAATTATTGTTACTATTAGATGGTGAAATTAAATCTTGGTTGTTATCGGCATCAGAAATATTTGATTGATCAGGAACGGTATTATTTTCATTAAGTTTACCGTTAGCTTCTAAAATGGTATCAGCGATACTGGAGGTTAGCAATTGTATTGTTCTAATCGAATCATCATTTGCAGGGATGGGATATGATATGTTGTTTGGGTTTGTATTGGAGTCAACTATTGCGATTATTGGAATACCTAGGCCATTTGCCTCCTTAACAGCTGTAAACTCTAATCTAGCATCAACTACAATTATAGCATCAGGTAATCGACGCATGTCTTTGATTCCCCTATGCTGGTCAGAAAGTTTGATTCTTTCCCTATTTAACATCTGTACTTCTTTTTTTGTTTGGTTTTCATAAATATGAGAACCTTCTTTCTCTAAAAGATTTAAGCGTTTTATACTTTTTTTGATTGTAGAAAAATTAGTTAATGTACCGCCCAACCATCTTTCGACGACATAAAACATGGAACATCTATCCGCTTCCTGCTGAACAATATCCCTTGCTTGCTTTTTTGTTCCAATGAACAAAAACTCACCTTTTTTCTTGGCTAGGGTTTGAATGAACCCTAGAGCTTTGTCAAGATAAAGCATTGTTTGATCTAAATTTATAATATGAACACCATTTTTTTCCATTAATATAAATGGCTTAAAATTTGGATTCCATTTACTTGTTACATGACCAAAATGGGCTCCGGTACTTAATAGATCGTCAAATTTAACTTTATTCATTGTATATCTTTATCTCTTATCTCTTAGAAAATTGAAATTTTTTACGAGCACCAGGCTGGCCATATTTTTTTCTTTCAACCTTTCTAGCATCTCTTGTTAAAAAACCAGCTTCTTTAAGCTTGGATCTGAAATCTTCGTTTATTTCGTTTAGAGCTCTAGATATGCCTAGCCTTATTGCACCTGCTTGTCCTGACAGTCCTCCACCCTTTACATTGACAGAAATATCATAAGCATTTCTCTGATCTAAAAGATCTAACGGCTGAGTTACAACAATTGCTAAGCTCTTCCTAGAGATATAATTTGTAAATTCTTTTCCATTTATAACTATATTACCTTGACCTGGGTTCATGTAAACTCTAGCAATCGAGCCTTTTCTTCGACCAATGGAACTATAAACTGATTTTGACATATTTAAATTTCTAATTTTTTAGGTTTTTGTGATAGATGGGGGTGATTAGGGCCTGGATAAATTTTAAGATGTTTAAAAATAGATCTGCCTAGTCTATTTTTAGGTAACATTCCCCATATTGCTTTTTCTAAAATTCTCTCAGGATAGGTTCGTCTAACTTGATCTAATTTAGTTAATGAAGCTGAACCAATGTACCCAGAATGTTTGAAGTATTTTTTTTGTGTTTCTTTAGATCCAGTAACATTTATCTTATCAGCATTCACTACAATTACAAAATCTCCCATATCGAGGTTTGGGGTGAAAGACGGTTTATGTTTGCCTCTTAGTACTTTTGCAACTTCAGATGCAAACCTACCCAATGTTTTGCCCTCAGCATCTGCTATGAACCATTCTTTAGTTATTTCATTTAGTTTTATAGATTTTGTAATCATAAATTTTTGAGAGATATAGAGCAAACAATATTAGTTCTCAATAGTACATATAGTCAATTATAATTTATATTTTATTTATCAATCCTTTGACTATTGTATACTTTACTTTTCCGAGCAAATCCTCTCCAATAAAAGGAGAATTTTTCGATTTAGAGTAAATGTTCTTTTCAGTAAATTTCCATTTTTCTTTGGGGTCTAAGATTACTAGTTCTGCATCCATGCCCTTTGAAAGCAAATCATTTTCAAAACCCATGATTTTTCTTGGATTTGATGTCATTAGTTTAATTAATGAGACAGTATTAAGATTGTTTTCTTGAAATAGAATTTTATTTACAGCTCCATAGCAAGATTCAAGTCCAATCATTCCAAAAGATGCGCAATTAAAGCCGCACTCTTTTTCCTCCAGTGCGTGCGGAGCGTGATCTGTGGCAATACAATCTATGGTGCCATCTTTGAGAGCATTAATTAAGATTTTTCTATCATCTCTTGTTCGTATTGGAGGAGCTACTTTTAAATTAGTATTATAATTTTGTAAATCTTCATCAGAGAAAAACAAATGATGAGGTGTTACCTCAGCAGTTACTTTATCATAGTCTTTTTTAACTGAGTTTATGTGTTTAACGGATTTACCTGCACTCACATGAGGTACGTGTATATGAGAATTTGTAAATTTAGCAATTTCTAAATCCCTTAATACCATGTTTGATTCAGTAATATCTGGAGAACCCTTCAAACCTAATTTTGTAGATGTGATACCTTCATTCATTACTGATGAATTTTTTAAAGTAAGATCTTCAGCATGGTTTATAATTTTAATATTTCCATGAAACATTGAAGAATATGAAAGCGCATTTCTTAAAACAGTTGAATTCTCAATAGGCACTCCATCATCGCTAAATGCTACTGCTCCTTCATTTAACATTGCTTTCATTTCTGTTAGTTCTTTGCCTTTTTGAGACTTTGTGACAGCACCAATCGGGTGAATATAAATAGGGCACTCATTGGATCTATTTATTATGTATCTAATTAACTCTGGACTGTCAATAGCAGGAGATGTATTGGGCATTGTGCACACCCGAGTAAAGCCTCCTGCTAAAGCAGCCTGCGAGCCTGAATTTAAGTCTTCTTTATATTCCTCTCCTGGTTCCCTAAAATGAACATGAATATCACAAAAACCATGAGTAACTATCCTATCAGTGCAGTCAATTATTTTAGAGGACGACGGATATGTAGCTTTTCCAATGGAATTTATTTTACCTTCTTTTATATATATATCTCCATTTATCTCGGTAGATTTGAATGGATCGATGATTTTAGCATTTTTTAAAACAAGGTTCTTATTTATTTTTTCAGTTTGCATTAGGAATCTTTCTTTGTTTTGCCTGAAAGCAAAAGATATAAAATAGCCATTCTTGTAGCAACTCCATTTAATACTTGATCTAAGATAATTGCTTGGTCACTGTCAGCAACATTACTGTCAATTTCTACCCATCTATTCATTGGCCCTGGATGCATTATTACAAGTTCACTGTTGTGTTTTTCTATTCTTGATTGAGTTATGCCAAATAATCTTCTGTACTCCCTGACAGAAGGAATTAATGCATTATTCATTCTCTCTCTTTGAATTCTCAAAACATTGATGGCATCTGCCCATTCTATGACCTCATCAATATTATTATTGACAGTTAATCCCAATTCTTCAATCCTTACCGGCATGAGGGTTGAAGGGCCGCATAAAACAACCTTTGCACCAAGAGTTTTCAATCCATATATATTGCTTAATGCTACGCGACTATGTGCAATATCGCCAATTATACCTATTTTTAAATTTTTTATATAGCCAAATTTTTCTTTCAAGCTCACAATATCTAATAGTGCTTGCGTAGGATGCTCATGCGTACCATCTCCAGCATTTATTACTACAGAGTCAATATAATTTGTAAGCATCAATGCAGATCCTGGAAATGGGTGCCTTATTACTGCTGCATCTATTTTCATAGATTCTATATTTTTAACAGTATCTTTGAATGTCTCACCTTTGTTTAAACTAGATGAGCTGGCAGAAAAATTTATTGAATCAGCACTTAATCGTTTCTCAGCAAGCTCGAAACTGATTCTTGTTCTAGTGGAATTCTCAAAAAATAAGTTTACAATTGTCTTGCCTTGCAGAGAAGGTACTTTTTTAATTGGCCTATCGAGAACCTCCTTGAAAGAGAAAGCTGTTTCGATGATTTCATCAATATCTTGCTTTGGATATCCTTCAAGTCCAATTAAATGCTTATTTTTCAATTGCATTCCTTATCAAGCGAATAGAATCTTGATTGTCAATTTCTTTAAATAAAACTTCTATATGCTCACCTTCGTGTGTTGGAATATTTTTTCCAACATAATCGGCACGAATTGGTAATTCCCTGTGACCTCTATCTACTAAAACTGCTAGTTGTATCGATTTTGGTCGACCGAAAGATAATAGAGAGTCTATAGCTGCTCTAATAGTTCGGCCAGTGTATAATACATCATCAATAAGTATGACTGTTTTTTCATCAATAGGCTTATCAATATTGGTTCCATTAAGCTTTGGAGTTTTGAGTCTTTCGAAATAGTCGTCTCTATGGAATGTTATATCTATAGTTCCATAACTAATGCTGTTACCTGTAATGCTTTTAAGATTTTTGTGAATTCTTTCGGCTAAAGTTTTTCCTCTTGTTATAATACCAACTAAGTATATATCATCGGTCCCATTATTTTTCTCAATGATTTCATGTGATAATCTAATAATGGATTTAGCGATTTTAGTCTCGTTTAATATTTCATTTTTAACTGACTTCAAAAAAACTCCAAAAAAAACCCAAAAAGAAGAGGAATTAAGTCACTCTTCTAATTGGGTAGAATTAAAACTTTGTCTTCTCGCAGGAATGACTTAAAAGCAATTTTAATTTATATATAAAATATTAATTTTGAAATTTATTAATAATCAAATTTACTATTTTGTTTGATTCAAAACTTTCATCTATATTAATTGTAAAATTGATATCTTCCGATTTAAACCATTTAAACTGTTTTTTTGAAAATTGCTTTGTTTTTAAAATTATTTTATCCTCAAGATCTTGGAGGTTAATTTCTTCATTATGGTATTTAATTATATCTTTGTAACCCAATGAATCCAAAGGTACAATTTTATCAATTTCAAAATTTAACATTAAATTTTTTACTTCATCTAACCAGCCATTCTGAAGCATTTTTTTCACCCTATGTTTTATTCTACTCAAGAGAAATTTCTCATTCCAGTTAATTAAAACAGAATAAAAATCGTAATCCTTGTTGATATTTTGATTTTTAAAATGCTCTGAAAGCGGTTTTCCTGTAATTTCAAAAACCTCTAGAGCCCTAATCAATCTTTTTTTATTGTTGGGATGAATTAACTTAGAATATTCAGGATCTATTTTCTTTAATTTTTTTATTAGCTCATTTGGGCCATTGTCTTGATATTCTTTATCAAGCCTTTCTCTTATTTTATTATTTGTCGAGCTTTGATCAAATATGCCTTTCGTTAATGCTCTGTAGTAGAGGCCAGATCCTCCGCAAACTATGGGAACCTTTCCTTTGTTTAATATTTTTTTAATATATTTCTTAGTTAGCTTAGCATTTTCTCCAGCATTTATGCTTTTATAAGGATCAAAACAGCCGATCATATAATGATTGATTTCTTTTAATTGTTCTTTTGATGGTTGTGCNGTTCCAATCTCGAAAAATCTATATGATTGCCTTGAATCAAGCCCAATTATTTCACCATTAATTTTTTTTGCTATCTTAATAGCAAAGGTACTTTTGCCTGATGCTGTTGGGCCAAGAATTGCTAAGGATCGGAATTTTGGCATAAAAAGCTATTTAACTATTTAAAAGTAATTATCAATGTCTGTACATTTAATTAGATGATAAATTTTATTTCCTTCAGGACAATACATTGGATTAGAACATCCAAATAACTTATTAAAAATTTCTTTCAATTGATTTAGATCAACAAATTCATTTTCTTTTATTGCAATATTTTTCGATAAGATCGTGGCCAGTTCAGTATCCAATGGAAGTGTTTTAATTTTAGGAAGAGAAAAATGTTGAAGCAAGCTTTCAAGAATCAATTTTTCAGAGCCCCATGCTATTTCTGTTGGGATAGAGCTGACAATTAAAGATTCGTCAGAAAATTCTCTAAATCTAAATCCTGTTTTTTCTAAAAAAGGAAGTATGTCCATTAATGTACTTTTTAAATCAAAATTTAATTCAATTTTTTCTGGGAAAAGCAGTGTTTGTCCACCTAATGTCTTACCATTGATAGCCTCTAAAAACTGATCATACAATATTTTAAAGTGTGCTCGATGCTGATTAATAATCAAAATATCTGCGCTAATTTGAACAGCGATATATTTTTTATTTAGCTGCCAGATTTTTTCATCTAAAATAAAGCTTGAGCTTTTGTCATTTCTCTTTAATAAATCATTAACATAGGATTTTGCCCTATCAACAGAAGATTTATATTTCATCAGAATTAATAGTTTTTTTAAAATTATGATTTATTTCAGACAAGAGAAGTTCGCTATGTTTCATTATGTCTTCTATTTCGGTTTCCAGTTTTTCTGAATATGGTTTATCGTTTATGTTGGGGATATTAACTTTTACGTTAGAAATCGCTCCTTTGATTCCAGACATTAATAGTTCGCTTGCTACATTTATATCGCACAATGATGGCACATATCCCTCTAGCGATAAAACTTTAGCAATTTTTAAAAGATCTTGGCAATTTTTAGCTACACACAAGGGTATTTCTGCAGAAAATTTATTAGCTTTAGCAATCTCATTAACTTTAATTTTTTTCAATTCTTCTGTTTCATCAGGTAGCTTTAAAACTTTGATTGTCTTTTTAAATGCGTTGGAATCTTCATCAGTATAAAAAGATAGGCTTTTCATAAGTTTTTGAGATTCATTGCCTATTTTCAGCATTTTAGTTTTTAATTTATATGATTTAAGTTTTTCAAAGCTAATTGCAGCAACCATTGAACATAGGGATGCTCCAAAAGCTCCAGCAATTGCGCTAGCAGATCCGCCCCCTGGGGCAATACTTTTCCTTGAGAATTCATCCAAAAGATTTGATACTTTCATATCCATCAAATTCTGTTTTTGACCTTTGATAGCATATTCAATAATTTTTTTCCTAGGATCAAAAGGCGCTACATCGTTCAAACCTAAACTTTGGGNAACAATATTAATAATATCATTTTCTGGAATTCCAATGGAGCTCCTTTGCTTTGAAAGGAAAAATGTTCCTGCCATAAGCATAGCATCTAGNGGAATGAGACCAACTAATTCACTTCCGGTCACTCTAACTCCGCGGTCATTTGCGAGCTCGCAAACTTTATCAAAAACTTCATGGATGGTAGACTTTTTATAATTATTGAAATTAATTGAAATTTGAGCACATTTAAACTCATCAACATACCATCCGACCGCTTTTACATCTTTGAATAAGCCATTTTTTTTGATGGGCGCTCCCTTTTTATCTCTAATAATTTCTCCATCAAGTAAAATAGGAGATTTTGGATCGGGTTTACGTTTACTTCTCCCCTTTTCTCTAATTTCAAATGCAATATCAGTTGCAATTCGCACATTAGCGGTGTTTAGGTTTATGTTGTAAGCTATTAGAAAATCTCGCACTCCTATAACCGTAGCACCTGACTTTTTATTGAGAATGGAAGGGCCAAAATCTGGTTTCCATTTAATATCTTTTAGTTTTTGACTTAAGCCTTCGTATTCACCTTTTCTAATGTTTGCTAAGTTTGCTCTGTTTGAATCTTTAGCTGATTTCTCATATAAAAAAACTGGAATATTTAGTTCTTCACCAACGCGTTTAGCCAAATTTTCTGAAAGCTCAATACATTCTTTTATGCTAATTCCTGAAATTGGAATAATTGGGCAAACATCTGTTGCTCCAATTCTAGAATGTGAACCATGATGTTTAGACATATCAATCAGGTCAGAAGCAATTTTAATTGCCTCAAATGCAGCAATCGATATTGATTTGGGATCTCCAACAAACGTTGTAACAGTTCTATTCGTATCAATACCTGAATCAACATCAAGAAGGGTCACCCCTTCTATGCTTTTAATTCTTTTAGAAATCGCATCAATTACTGATTTATCTCTGCCCTCGCTAAAATTAGGAACACATTCAACAAGTTTCATTAGGGACCTTTTGCTATATTAGTTAAATAATCAATTAAAAATAAAACTACAACCAATAAAACAATTGTGCCAATTAGTGATTTTTTGGACCTTCTTGGGGGTATGATTTCGTTAAAAAATCTTTTCACTAAACTCCAATGAATAAATACATAAAAAAATTGACGAATGGACTCATAACCAACCAGATAGGGGAAAAATTGGTGAACATACCAAATAAAATTAATCCCATCAATATTTGAGGTCCATACACTTGCATTTTCATGACTAATTGCGGGTTACGCTTTACCATAAAACCTGAAAAAATTTGTGATCCATCAAGTGGAGAGATAGGTATCATGTTAAAAACTGCTAATGAAATATTTATTTGTGTAAAAATATAAAGCATTGAAGTTAAAGAACCAGCGTTGCCTATAATTCTGATTAAAGTTCCTCCTATAAAAGCTAGCAACAAATTTGAAGCTGGACCTGCAAAAGCTATTTTCATCATATCTGTTCTTGGGCTTGCTAAATATCGAGAGTCAACTGGAACAGGTTTTGCCCATCCAAATCCAACAAATAAAATCATCAATGAACCAAACATATCTAAATGTGCAAGTGGATTTAAAGTCAATCGACCTGCATATTTTGCAGTAGGGTCACCCAGCCTATTGGCTACCCATCCATGCGAAAATTCATGAAAAACTAAAGCAAATAATAAAACAGGAATTAACATAGTTAAAACCTCTGGTGGTAGTCTAAATAACATTAATCATACCTCGGGTGATGTTCTTTGTGTTCGGACTTTAAAAACTCTTTATCTAAATGAGTGTATATTTGTGTAGTAGAAATATCAGTGTGTCCAAGCATTTCTTGAACTGACCTTAAATCAGCTCCGCCTTCTAATAAATGTGTTGCAAAAGAGTGTCTTAATGTGTGGGGACTTACAATTTTTTCTACTTGGGCATTTTTGGTCCATTTCTTCAATAAAATCCAAACCATCATTCTGGTTAGTTTTTTTCCATTTCTACTCAAAAAAACTTCAGCAGACTTGGGATTTTTCTTTAACAAAATTCGACGTTCATTCTCAATGTAATTCTTTAGGTTTTCTTTTGCAATTGGGCCAAATGGTATATACCTAATTTTCTTTCCTTTTCCTTGAATTTTAATTAAATCTGAATCCCAAAGAATATCTTTCATCTTAAATTCACATAATTCCGTAACTCGTAAACCGCATGAATATAATAATTCAAAAATCGCAACATCTCTAAGGTAAAGAGGTGAATCTTTTGGAATGGAATCCAAAATTTTGTCAATTTCATCGACAGTTAAAAAATTGGGTAATTTCTGGGATGATTTTGGAGCATGAAGGAGTAAGGTTGGATTATTCTTTGTGTAACCTTCAGAGCTTAAAAAATTATGAAACGTTCTAATCGATGAAATATTTCTTTTTACTGAATTCGCAGAAAGACCATTGTCGTTGAGATGGCGGATGTATGATCTGATATGCCCCAATGAAACATCGCTAATGGAGCCTATGTTTAAAATTTCTTTAACAAAAGATCTATATTTCTTAAGATCCCTTTTGTAAGAATCTAATGAGTTATAGGCGAGATTTCTCTCTACTTTAAGTATAGATAAATATTCTTCAATGTATTTATTCATTTTACTCCATTAATATTTTTTCAACACTTTCACAAAGTATATGCTCAATCAATAAATGGGCTTCTTGAATTCTTTGTGTATCATCGCTTGGTACTTTAATGACACAATCTCCCATATTTGCTATTTTGCCCCCAGAGCCGCCAGTCAAAACAATTGAATTTATATTTTTCTTTTTTGCAAGCCTCAATGTCTCAATGATATTTTTTGAATTTCCGCTTGTTGAAATAGCAACAATTAAATCACCCTTTTCAGCAAGGCCATCTAATTGTCTTGAAAATATTTCATCATAGCTTGTATCATTGGACCAAGCAGTTATAAACGAGGAATCTGTTGTTAATGCGATTGATTTAATTGGTCTTCTATTATGAGAACGCAATCCACCCATCAATTCTGCTGCCATATGCTGCGAATCAGCAGCAGAGCCTCCATTTCCACACCAAAAGATACTTTTATTCTCTTTTGCTGTTTTTATCATTAATTCAACAGATGATTGAATATCAATCAAACAAGATTCAATAACTTTTTTCTTAGTAGCTATACTATTTTCTATTGCTCCTTTAATATCTAACATTTCAACTATCTTTTAAGGAATATTCTTGATATTCATCATAATTCATCAGCTCATTTATTTCGTCATTATTTTCTATTTTTAGTTTGACTATCCAACCTTTAGTATAAGGATCTGAATTAACAAGATCTGGGTTAGAATCTAGGTTTTCATTTATTTCAATGACTTTTCCAGAAACTGGCGCAAAAAGGTCAGCTACGGTTTTAACTGCTTCAATCGCTCCAAAAGATTCTGATGCAGTAAGTTTAACAGATAATTCAGGCATCTCAACAAAAACAATATCTCCTAGCTGGCTTTGAGCGTAATCTGTTATTCCAACAGTGGCTAAGTCTTCTTGAAGATTTAGCCATTCATGATCTTTAGTAAATTTAAATTTTTTATAATCCATAATAAATTATTCTTCCTTACAGTTAAATACAAAATTATCTAAAAAACTTGTATCGAAATCGCCTTCTACAAATTTTTCATTTTTCATTATTTGCTTATGAAAAGGTATCGTTGTTTTTGGACCTTCAATAACCATTTCTGATAATGCTCTACTCATTCTTTCAATAGCTGATTTTCGATCATTAGAATGAACAATCAATTTTCCAATCAAAGAGTCATAATAAGGCGAGATCTCATATCCAGCATATGCATGAGAATCCATTCTTACTCCTTTACCACCAGGGATATGAAAATCAGTTATCACCATTGGAGAAGGAGCAAAATTCATGATAGGATCCTCAGCATTTATTCTACATTCTATAGAATGCCCTCTGAGTTTTATTTGTTTCATATACTCTGGAAATTTTTCTCCAGCATGCATTTTAATCTGCCATTTAATTAAATCGACTCCAGTGACCATCTCAGTGATTGGGTGCTCCACCTGAATACGTGTATTCATTTCCATAAAATAAAAATCTTTATTTTTATCAAGTAAAAATTCAATTGTACCCACTCCAACATAATCTACAAAATTTGCACCAGCGACCGCCGCATCACCCATTAGTTTTCTAAGCTTTGTGTTGACAATGGGCGAAGGAGATTCTTCAATTAGTTTTTGATGCCTTCTTTGAATAGAACATTCTCTTTCGCCTAAACTAACAGCATTTCCATAAGAGTCTGCAAGCAATTGAATTTCAATGTGTCTAGGATTTTCAATGAATTTTTCCATGTACATGTCACCATTATTAAATGATGTTTTAGCTTCGGAGCTTGCTAGTTTGAATAGATTTTCTATTTCACTTTCTTTACTAACAAACCTCATTCCTCTTCCACCACCTCCGGCAGAGGCTTTTAACATTACTGGATATCCTATCTCTTTGGCTAATCTCATAGCATCATCTGATGTTTCAATTATTCCATCGCTACCAGGTATAACAGGTACGCCAGCCTTTTGCATGGTTTTTTTTGCTTGGGCTTTATCTCCCATAGCATCAATAATTTCTGGCTTAGGTCCTAGAAAGGTGAACCCATTCTCTTCGCAAATATTAGAAAAGTCAGAGTTCTCAGCCAAAAATCCATAGCCTGGATGAATTGCATCTGCATTTGTAATTTCACCTGCAGTTATAATTCTGGGTATATTTAAATAAGAATCATTTCCTCTGGGAGGGCCAATGCACACTGCTTCATCTGCATATTTAACATGTAATGATTTGTCATCAGCAGTAGAATAAACAGCAACAGTTTTTATATTCATTTCTCTGCATGCTCGAATGACTCTCAGGGCAATTTCACCTCTGTTTGCAACAAGAACCTTTTTAAACACAAAAAACCTATGAGGGTTTTATTTCGAATAATGGTTGATTGTATTCTACAGATTTACCATTTTCAACTAATATTTTAATTATTCTTCCGCTCTGCTCAGCTTCGATATTATTCATTATTTTCATAGCTTCAATTATGCACAAAGTATCTCCCTCCACAACTAGATCACCTTTTTTTACAAATGGATTAGCCTCGGGCGAAGGAGCGGCATAAAATGTACCTGGCATGGGAGATAATATTTTTTCGCCATTTTCCTCATCTGTGCTTGAGGAAGTTTCAAAAGATTCTGCATTATCTTTAGATTGATCAAGAACTACAGGAACAGAATTGTTATTTTCAGAGGCAGTCAAAGCTAATCCAGAGTTTTTAACAACTCTATACCTTGTTCCCCAAAAAGATAAATCTATTTCATTCACATTACTGTTTTCTAGAATATAAATTATTTCTTTAAGTTTGTCTTTCCACATATTATTCTCTAATTATATTTGTGTTATACATATTTGAAAATACAATTAAGATTTAAGCCTTTCAATGTATTCTCCCGTTCGGGTATCAATTTTTAAAATATCGCCTTCAACTACAAAAAGTGGGACTTGAACTAAATATTCTGTTTCAACTTTTGCAGGTTTTGTTGCTCCTGTTGCAGTGTTACCTTTGATGCCTGGCTCTGTTTCAATAACTTTAAGATTAATATGTGCGGGTAGTCTGATATCTAATATTTCACTACCATCAAACAATAAATCTACATTCATTCCATCTTTAAGAAAATTAACATTCTTCCCAATTATGTTATCTAAAACACTAACTTGTTCAAAAGTTTGATTATCCATAAAGAAATGAGAATCAGTGTCGCTATATAAATATTGCATTTCTTTTGCCTCGATTTTTAAAAATTCTAATTTAACACCTGAGTTAAATGTCTCATCAATTACTTTTCCTGTTAATATATCTTTTAATTTTGTTCTAACAAATGCTGGCCCTTTTCCTGGCTTTACATGCAAGAATTCTACAACCTTCATTCTTTTATTCTTATGAAAAATTACTGAACCATTTTTTATATTTGATGTTGTTGCCATGTCTTCCTTTTAATTTCCTAACTAAAACTAACTAATATTATTGCTTTCTTTTATAGATTTTAGAATGTTTCTAATTATAACTAAATCTTTTTTTATAAAATCTAAATTTTTTTTCTTTTTAGCATATTTAACCATGTCTGAAAATTTTAAAATTGTCAGCAATTCAATAAAGTTTTTTTCATTTAAGCCAATCATTGATTTATTATCATTGATTTCTTTTGTTGTCATTTCTAGTGCTTTTATGTAATAATAATTTTCCATAAAATTTCTTATAATTAAAGAAATTCTGACATAAATGTCTTTAAAGTCGCTTTCATGATGAATATCTTTCTCCAAAGAATTTATTTTATCTAAAGAGGAAGATAAAGGGTCTTGGAATGTTTTAGGGTTGTTATTTTCTTTCTCAGATAATAATAATCTTGAACGCCACACTTTTACTATTAAAAGTGAGACGACAATCAATATCAAAATTGAAACAATTATAAAAAAAGAGAAAATCTTAATTTGGACAGGATCTCTAATTGGCAATAGCTCCCCGTTTGAAATAGATTCTAAACTTGGAATTTTTGATTTTACTGATAACACTTCAACAAACAGAGAATCAGAATATAAATTATAATCGAAAATACTATCATCTGACATGACTTCAATCTCTAAACTTGGTAGTGCAAATTGACCAGTATCCCAAAAGGTAACCTTAAAGGTTTTTTTTATAAAATTGTCATTATCCTCAAAGCCCAATGAATCAATTTCATAGTAATTTTTTAAAACAAGTTTCTTTGTTTTTATGATTTTATTTTCAGGTTTTTGAATCAAAAAAGAATATTTTACTGGTTCACCTATTGTGGTGATGGCAGTATCTAGTTCAGTTAGAACAAAAGAGGAGCTAGTCTCAGATTCGTCATTACATGATAAGAAATAAACTGAAAAGATCAGAAAGATTTTGTCAAAAAATCTACTTCTTGCCACGTTTCTTAAAGTAATTAATTATTGGTCCAACATAATCTTCTGCAGTATCAATTTCAATAAGATCAATTTTATCTTTCTTACATTTATTTCTAAATTTTTTAAAATTGTTTTTAATTTTAATTGATAATGAGTTTCTCATAGCTTTTGAGTTAGAGTTAATCCAATGCTCTTGATTGTTTTCTTCATCAAAAATTTTAAACAAACCGATGTTTGGAAAATTTAATTCTGCAGGGTCAGAAATTTTTATTCCAATCAAGTCATTTTTTTTATTTATTATTTTCAAAGGTTTCCAAAAACCTTTATCTATAAAATCAGATATTACAAAAACAATGGATCTTCTTTTTGATACTTGCATTAAAAAATTTAATGCTTTAGATATGTCTGTTTTTAAAAAACTGGGTTTATGAAATAAAATTTCTCTTATTACTCTGAGAACATGAGATCTATTTTTTTGTGGAGGGATGAATTTTTCTACTTCTTCACTAAATAAAATCAATCCTACTTTATCCTTATTTTTTGTTGCAGAAAAACTCAAAATTGCTGCAACTTCAGCTATAATATCTGATTTCAAGCGATTAATTGATCCAAAATCACCTGAGGCGCTAATATCAACTAACAAATAAACAGTAAGCTCTCTTTCTTCTTCTAAAATTTTTATATAAGGGCCATTATTTCTTGCAGTTACATTCCAATCAATCATACGAATATCATCTCCAGCAGAGTATTCTCTGACTTCAGAAAAAGTCATACCTTGGCCTTTAAAAATAGATTGATATTTCCCCCCAAATAGATCGTTAACCAATCCCTTGGTTCTAATTTCAACATTTCTTACTTTTTTGAAAATTTCTTTAGGAATCAAATCTATGGTATTTCTATTGTTTCAAATAAACGCTGAACAATATCTTCCTCTAATAATTCTTCTGCTTCTGCTTCGTAGGTTAATGACAATCTATGACAAAGCACGTCCTTACCAATATATCTTACATCTTCAGGTATAACGTAACCTCTGCGCTCAATAAAAGCTTTCGCTTTCGCTGCAAGAATTAAATTAATAGATGCTCTTGGGCTTGCTCCAATTTTTATTAATTGAGACAAATCATTTAGACCGTAATTCTTTGGCTGCCTAGTCGCAAAGACTAAATCTAAAACATATTCTTCAACTTTCTCATCAACATATATTTCATCAATCAGGTTTTGAGCATTGATTATATTTTTTGTTTTAATGGTTTTTTTAACATCTTCTACCTTATTAGTTTTAGCAGCTCTATTTAGGATTTCTTTTTCTTCTTTTTTGCTTGGATAATCAACTTTTAACTTCATCATAAATCTGTCTAGCTGAGCTTCAGGTAATGGATATGTGCCTTCTTGTTCTAATGGGTTTTGAGTCGCGATTACAACAAATGGGGATTCCAGAAAAAAAGTGTCCTCACTTATTGTTACTTGTTTTTCCTGCATACATTCCAACAAAGCACTTTGAACTTTTGAAGGAGCTCTATTTATTTCGTCAGCAAGGATAATATTAGAAAAAATTGGACCTTTTCTAGTTTCAAATTTTCCAAGTTTTTGATTAAAAATCAAAGTTCCAAGCAAGTCTGCTGGTAACATGTCTGGGGTGAATTGAATTCGTTGAAAGTTTGTTTCAATTGTTCTCGCAAAAACATTTACTGTTAATGTTTTTGCTAATCCAGGGACACCTTCCAATAACAAGTGTCCTTTTGATAACACTCCAATCAAAATTTTATCGATTAATTCATTTTGGCCAACAATCACATCTCCAATAGAGTTTTTAATTACTTCAACAAATTTGGATTCTTTTTCAATCTTTTCGTTAATTTTGGCTATACTAAAGTCTGACATATTAATTACTCAATTTAATTTTTAAAAAAAGGCATTTCATCAATATTTATTCCCAAATTATCTAATTCCCAGCGAACAGACAATGCAAGCTCATGGTCTGGATAATCGTCTAGAAATTTTAAGTATAGCTTTTCAGCCATTTGCAAATCAGACAAAGAATTATGATAAATAAACCCTTGCATAAATAAAGATGATGCAGCGTTTTTGTGAAGAGGAAATGATTTGCAAAAATTATCATACTCTTCAATGGCTCGATTAAAATCTTTTAAGTCATGGTAGAAAATTTCAGCCAATAGCAAGTTAGATTTTACTAAAATCTCTTCATCAGTACTTGAATTAACTAATTTCCTTAATATATCAGCTGCTTTTTTAAAATTTTTTTCATTTCTTTCTACAATTGCATTAGAAAAGAGTTTTTCAGGCGAACTGCTTATATCACAACCATGTAACATTAATAATCCAATTAGAAAGACATTAAGTTGGGTATTTTTAAAAATAGTTAAGTATTTTTTTAAGATTTTCATTAGGCAAATTATAAATAAACTTTTTATTTTGTAATTATTTCATTCAAAAAGAATATCCCAAGCCAAAGTGCAATTGATTTAAACTTTTGTCATTTATACTTTCTCCATAGTCTATTCGAAGTGGACCAAATGGAGAATTGTAGGTTAAGCCTATTCCTCTGTTCCAAAAGATATTATCTAAGCTAATAATTCTAAGATCTTGAGATATTAAACCGCCATCATAAAAAAAGACCAACCCGATTTTTTCAGAAAAAGGTAATCTTATTTCCCAATTTGTTAAGAATTTAGCAGTATTTCCAAAAGGCAGTATTAATGTTAATGGAATATCATCGCTCCCCACTTTCATTGAGATTGTGTCTTGCTCAAATTTCAAAGGCTTATATGCGCGTAAAGTATTACTACCCCCAAGATAAAATTTTTCAAAAAGTATAGTTTCATATTGATCATAATCTTCATTCCAGTTGAATATTTCACCTAAGTTTAGTCGGCCAGCCACATTTACTGTATTTAAAATATTTGAATATGCTCTTAAATCCACTTCTAATTTTGAAAATGTTCTCTCTCCGCCTAATATCCCTCCATATCCATCTAATTTAAATTGAAAAAAAACTCCATTATTTGGATATAGCGGGTTGTTCCTTTTGTCAATCGTAAGGTTTAATTTAATTTTTCTTTGTTCTATTTCATTTTGAAATAAAGAGCTTGATTCATCGAAGCGCTCAAAGCGCAAACCTAGATCAAAAAAAGACCTATTTTGATTCCATCTGAAAACATTGGAATACTGCAAACCGAATCTTTTGACATAAGGTCCCTGCTCATCCCCATAGTTTTTAAATTGCTGATAAAATAACTCTAATTGAATCGGCAATCTTAAGGATAATGGACGTTGATTTGATATTTTAAAGTCAAAACTAAACCTGGGATATACAAAACCTTCCTCAGTGGGCATTACAACAGCACCTTTTGCATCAAACTTATTTTTACTATTAAAAATCATTCTTTCTGTCCAGTTTACAGAACCTCCAAACCCAATCATCGAGCTTATTCCAGGTACATATTCAATATCATATGAACCAATATCAAAGTTTTGGACACCTCTATTTTCGTATTCACGAATTCTAATTTCTAAATTTATTAGACTATCAGAATTTGACAAAGAATGTGTTATGATGCTTAAAGATGACAGGATATTTAATTCATAAATATTTTTTTTTGTTTTTTCAATTGATAATTTTCTGAATAAATCTCCTTTTTTATAATCAATTTCTTTTCTTATTGATAAGGTATCTATTCGATTATTGCCAGTTATCCAAGTGTTGTTGATATATACATCTTTACCTTCTCTAATAGATATTGATAGATTGACAGAATCATTTATAGATTGATTAACATCGAACTCAGAAAATAATTTACCTTTATTCTGAAGTTTTTCATCAAGAAGTGTTAAGTTTTTATTTATTTTAATAGGATTGTAATATTCACCTTTATTAAGTCCTAGGGTTGATAAAATTTCTTTATTTGATAGGGCTTTATTGCCATTGACCTCAATAACATTTAAAAAGTACTGCTTACCCTCATCAACTATAAAAAATATATCAGCTGATTGATCAATAATTTTGAAAGAGTCTTTAACTGTTGCTTCCAGAAAGCCATATGAATTATATAAGCTCTTGATTGATATTGCATCTAATTTGAGTAATCTTCTATCAAAATCAATATCACTAAATCTAAAAAGAGATGATGTTTTTAACTCAACCTGCTTTAACAATTCTTTATTGCTTAAGTTGTTATTTCCAATAAATTTTACGTTTCCAACAGATATTTGATTATTCTGAGGAAAAAGAAAATTCAAATTAATAAATGAAAAAAAAAGAAACTTTTTTAAGTTCATATGATATCAATAAACACGTCTAACTCTAAACTTCATATGGACTTTGCCTGTTTCGTCCACATTGCCGATTAAAGAAACATTGGGGTTTAATTTATACTCAACACCGACTTTATTTTTATATGCTGATCCTAAAGAGAATGATCTTTGATAGCTCAAGCTAAAATTTTGATTTAGTTTTGCGCTTATACTAAACTCTTCATCAGAATTTTGTCTAATTAATTCAGATGTGCCAGATATATCAACATCTTCAATTAATCCAGTTGCCTTTAGACCCGTAGTTTTAATAAAGTTTCTTTCTAATTGTTTTTCTAAATAAGCCCCAATCATGGTCTGTGCTTGAGTTTCAAGACCTTCGGTCGAAAATCCTTCCTCCGAGACTCTTGTATTGAATGTTAATAATTGCAAAATATCACTTTCTGAATAGCCCTGATCGCTATTAAACGACCATTCAGGATTGTCAAATGGTCCATAAACTCCAAGATTTATATTCGCATCACCAATCTTTGTTGAAGCAGTTAATTCAAGAAAAGGATTGAACCCAACCCCATCAAAAGTCATCCTGCCTTGTAAATTTTCAAAAACATCCCCTAAGTAATAGTAAATATCTCCCTCAACAAACTCAATTTCTCCTGAATAATTCCAATCATCATCAAATTGTTTTGACAAAGCAATCTCGCCAGATACCTTTGCATCAATTTGTGAATTTCTTATAGAAAAGGTGTTTTCAATTGGAAATCTTATAGCATAATTCGTGTAAGTTTTTTTTCTTCTATTTGTTAACGTTTCAGAATCGTTATTAGTAAATTCGGTATAAAGAGCACCATTTTTTGCTGAAATTTTTCCTGTTATATCAATGGTATCTCTTCCAGTTAATGAAATTTGAATATCTCCATACCCTTCCATATCACTATTTAATGATCTGTAAAAGATATCATTTCCATTAATGTTTAAATTGTATTTTGGCACGAAAAATCTTTCAAAATCAATTTCTCCACTTACATATAGATTTGTAAGATCGTCTTTTTTCCTATTTTGAGAATCATTTAAAGATCCATTGAAGCTATTAATTTCTAAAAGATTATTTTTTAAGATACCTTCGGCATTAAATTTTCGTACTGGCTCATCCATTAAGACGGTATAGATTTGACCATTATTAACAACTATTTTGCCGTTTCTGTTATATCTTTTACGGTCTCTTTTAATAGATAAATCTATGCTTATATCTCCAGATATAGAATCTATGTCCGAGAGATACTCAGTTAAAAAAATAGCAGATTCAAATTTTCCGGAAGAATTTAGTTCAAATTTTCCTTTTTCGTAAAATTTTGAAATATTAATTGAATGTAGGTCTAAATCGACTGGAATTTTACCGCTAGCTTTTGCGGAATTTTGGTTCAACAAAGAAATTACGTTGCTCATTATTATAGACTTATCTTTGTAGCTCATTTCACCAGAAACTTTACCAAGCGGGATTTTATCGTAAAATGTATTTTCAATGAACCCTTTAAGATTGTAAGAAGTATTTTTGACGGTGCCAGATACATCCAATATGCCAGTATAATCTCCTTTGATTTTATTTTTTATTTCAGGTACGAAATTTTCAAATATTGATAAATCAAAATTATTAAAAACTGATTTTATTTGGACTTTTCTTAATAAATCATTCTTTAAATCTATTGGCACCGAACCTTCAACATCAAAACTGTACAAAGAATCATCAAGCAACTTAAATTCATCTACAATTAACAGCTGATTGTTATAGGATAGGTCTAAAGATAGATCATCGAAATCTTGAGTGAAAAAATTGCCATTCTTTGCTGTTATATCTAAATCAAGTGTGTTTTTATCATTTTCATTAAAAGATAATTCACCGAAAAGATTTCCATTTAAGTCTTTAAAAATATCATTATTAAATAATTTAAAAAACTCAGTTGTAACATTTGAAAATATCATATTACCCCGAAAAGGGTTAGTTGAGAAATAACCATTCAATACTCCATCATCAGCATGTATTTCAAAAGGCAAAAGCTTTATTTTATCACCATAATGTATAGTAATTGGCCGTGGATTAGCAAAATAGTGTTGGTTGTATAAAATTTGGAATCTTGTTAATTCAATTTTATTGAAGTCTTCAACAATAAGGTTTAATTGAAAATAATCATTTTGATTTTTTATTTCAAAACTTTCAACATCAATAATATTTTTATCTAGAGAAATATCTAATGAGCCATTGTCAAAAATAAAATTTTTATATTTTCCTTTGCCTATTTTGAAATTCAGAAAACCATTTTTTTTGCTATTAATATTTTTTATATCACCATTAAGAATAAAAGATTTCAAGTTTAAATCTCTATACGAAAAGTCCTCAATATTCAGATTGAAATTAGTATTTATGTTTTTAAATGAACCTTTAATATCCATAAAACCATTTGCGAAACCATTATTTAATGAATCAGACCAAAAATTATTAATCAAAAAAACAGAAGCGTCCATTAACTCAAGATTTAAATCAGAATACATTTTTAAAAAATCTATATTTCCACTCATCGTTACGAGCGATGAACCTATGCCTAAGCTTATTGGATTAGTTATATCTAATGAATTATTAAAAAAAGATACACCTCCAGCAACTGAGGCCTCTCTTCCCCTAAAAAGCTGTGATTCATTAATTTCAACATTTAAGTCAACAGATGAAATTGTAGATTCAGTAAACTCACCATCAGCAAGAATAAAGCCAGAGAGGTTTGTCGCTCTCGAGTCAATTAGCCACTGGCTCAGATCGAAATTACTTAGTTGCATAATTGAATTAAATTTTCCATTTTTCTCATATATGCCATTCAAATTTAAATTTGTATTATTTCCTGAAAGGCTAAGATTGCTTATCTCAAAAAAACTGCCCTTATCAAAAACATTAAAATTGCCATCCATATTTAATCCTAAATTATTTTTTATAATTAAATCGCCATCAAAATAGTTGAGATCTGATTTAAAATTAAATTGAGCTGTAAAATCTGATAAATCAGGCTTCAATGGAAATTGTGAAAATATTTTTTCAGGAACTTTGTAGTTATCGAAAGTAATTTCTCCAATGAGTTTGTTTTTTATTTTTTCATCATAATCTATATGACCAGCAAATGATAAATCATTAATTGATGCGTTACTAAATTCTGCAGAAATTTTACTTTCCTCAATAAAACCAAAAAGATTATAAACCTCAAAACTCATAGCGGGAGACAATGCTGCTAACTTGAATTTTTTTAAATCAAATGATAGATTTGTTTCATCGGAATCTAACTTACCATTTAATTGAAAATTAACTTTCTTAATCTCTTCATTGATTGGTAGAAAAATATCTCCATCTATTTCAAGCGAATTTATATTTAGCGGAATTTTTCCTTCAGAGAAGAATATATTTTCAGGTGATTTAACTATATCATTGCCATCGAACCATGGTCTTATTTTTACATTTGATACGGAAATATATTTAATTTCTATATTTTTTTTTAATAACGAAAAGAGACCTAAGCTAGCATTTATCTTAGGAAAATATAGCGATGCACCATTATCATGTGTTAACAAAACATCATTTGCAGTAAGTGAGGTAAACAAATGGCCTTTAAATTTGTTCGTATTTATTGCCCAACCTTGCTTTGAAAGCTGTTCTTTTAAAGAATGGTCGATTTTTTCTTGCCAAAAGCTCGGCCTAAAAATAATTGCTACAAAGAGTAAAAAAAATGCTAAAGCAATTAAAGAGTAAATTTTCTGTCTAAGCATAATAATTGTTGTTCATATGCTTCTAAATATAAGTTTATTTGATTTGAAACAAAAAAGTGTTCTTGTGTTGAAGTATTAGTCCATTTATTCAATTGCAATTCTAGTCTACTACCTCAAAATCAGCATCTTCGATTTCATCCTTTTTCTTTTTCTTTGTTTCGGATTTGTCATTTGTACTATTTTTAGTTGAATCTTCATTTTTTTCTTCGTTTTTGGATGTTTCATACATCTTAGAAGCAACTTCGCTCCATGCTTTATTTAAACTATCTAAAGAAGATTTTAATGTCTCAAGATTTGAACTGTCTTTATTTTTCTTGAGATCTTCCAAAGCGTTGTTCAAATTTTTCATATCATCTTTTTGAATTTTTTCTTTATGTTCTTCAATATTCTTATCAGTTTGATATATCAGTTGCTCGGCTTGGTTTTGACAATCTATTAGCTCTCTTTTAGCTTTGTCTTCACCTTCATGCTTTTTTGCATTATTTACCATTTTTTCAACTTCAGCATCTGATAATCCGCTTGAAGCTTCTATTCTTATGCTTTGCTCTTTCCCTGTAGCTTTATCTTTTGCTCCCACATTCAAAATTCCATTTGCATCAATATCGAATGTTACTTCAACTTGAGGAACTCCTCTCGGTGAGGGAGGTATTCCATCTAAATGAAAACGTCCAATAGTTTTGTTGTCAACAGCCATTTCTCGCTCTCCTTGAAGGACATGAATTTCTACAGTAGTTTGGTTATCCGCTGCTGTAGAAAATACTTGGGATTTTTTAGTGGGTATTGTTGTGTTTCTTTCTATTAGTTTTGTAGATACATTGCCCAAGGTTTCAATACCTAAGGAGAGAGGTGTAACGTCTAAAAGTAATATATCATCAACATCTCCCGCTAGGACACCCCCTTGAATGGCTGCACCTAAAGCTACAACTTCATCGGGATCAACACTTTTGTTTGGTTCCTTGCCAAAGATTTCTTTAACAACATCCTGAATAGCTGGAATTCTAGTTGAACCTCCAACCAATATTACTTCATTAATTTTTGATATGTCTAAGCCAGCATCTTTAATTGCTTTCTCGCAAGGATTTATCGTTCTTTTAACTAGGGTTGAAACGAGATCCTCAAACTTTGCTCTAGTTAAATTCAGATTTAAATGTTTAGGTCCTGAAGAATCGGCAGTTATAAACGGCAGATTAATCTCAGTTTGCTTAGAGCTTGAAAGTTCTTTTTTTGCTATTTCAGCAGACTCTCTAAGTCTTTGTAATGCCATAGGATCTTTTTTTAGATCTATTCCGTCACTTTTCATAAACTCACTTGCTATCCAATCAATAATAATCTGATCAAAATCGTCTCCACCTAGATGAGTGTCTCCATTGGTAGATTTAACTTCAAAGACTCCATCTCCAAGCTCAAGTATAGAAATATCAAATGTACCACCTCCTAAATCAAAAACAGCTACAATTTCCTCTTTTTTCTTATCTAGGCCATAAGCTAGAGAAGCTGCTGTAGGTTCATTTATAATTCTTCTAACGTTTAATCCTGCAATTTTACCAGCGTCTTTAGTTGCTTGTCTTTGGGTGTCATTAAAATATGCAGGTACAGTTATTACAGCATCAGTTACTTGAGATCCAAGATATTCTTCAGCTGTTTGTTTAAGTTTTTGTAATACCATAGCACTAATCTCAGGTGGTGTATAAGTTTTATTGTTAGAATCAACAACGACTGACCCTGAATCAGATTTTTTTAAATTGTAGGGAATCTCTTTTAAATCGTTTTTAATCTCATCGAAAGTTCTTCCCATAAATCTCTTAATAGAAAAAATTGTATTTTGTGGATTTGTTACTGCTTGTCTTTTCGCAGGCTGACCAACCAATCTTTCACCTTCTTTAGTAAATGCAGCAATGGATGGGGTTGTTCTTCCTCCTTCAGTGCTGCTAATAACTGTAGGTTCACCACCTTCTAAAACAGCAACACAGGAATTTGTAGTACCAAGATCTATACCAATGATTTTGCTCATAAATTTTTTCCTATTTATTAATGAATAAGGGCTTTAAATATTATAACAAATTATATGCCAAAATAAAAAATATGCCAAAATGACATAAAGTGATTATTATTTAAATAGTTTTATTATGAGGAAGGGATTTGCTTTTTATTGGTTATTTTTTTTCTTTTAAAATTTATAGGCTCAAATGTAAATATATTGTTTTTAACATCAATTTTAACACCAGCAACGTTTTTAAATTGTTTACCAGCAAGCAATAATTCTGAAAGAGGATTTTCAATTGAATTTTGAATTTCTCTTCTTAAAAACCTAACTCCGTATTCAAGGCTAAACCCATTCTTTGATAATAGTCTCTTCGCTTTTTTTGATACAACCAAAGAAAGATTTAATTCTTTTAAATTTTCAATTAGATCTTCAAGCTGAAGATCTATAATATCAATTACTTTTTCAGGTCTAAGGGTGTGATAAACAATGCAATCATCTAATCTGTTAATAAATTCGGGGTTAAATGCATCCTTTACTTTATCAATTATTTTATCTTCAATCAATTTATGATTATTATATAATTCTTCATCTACAAATCCATAGGAAGAATTTCCAAGAATCTCTTTTGTTCCTATATTTGATGTTAAAATTATTATTGTATTTTTAAAATCAATAATTCTTCCTAGGCTATCAGTAAGTCTACCCTCGTCAAAAAGTTGAAGCAAAATATTAAATATATCAGGGTGAGCTTTTTCTATTTCATCAAATAATACCACAGAAAATGGATTTCTTCTTACTTTTTCAGTTAGCTCACCACCATCATCATAACCCACATATCCAGGGGGTGCTCCAATTAATCTTGATACTGTAAATTTTTCAGAATACTCACTCATATCAAGCTTTATTAATGATTCATCTTTTGAGAATAAATATTTTGCTAAAGCTTTAGCTGTTTCTGTTTTTCCAACTCCTGTTGGACCTAAAAATAAAAAAACACCAATTGGTCTATCTTTTCTTTTTAATCCTGCCCTAGACCGTTGCATTGCTTTTGATAATATTTCTAATGGTTTTTTCTGACCAATTATTTTTTTTGAAAGTTCGAAATTCATTTTTAACAAATTTTCAGCTTCATTTTGAGCAACTTTATTTACTGGTATCGTTGTTACCATCGAAATCATATCGGCTATATCATTTTCTGTAATTGTTACAGGATTTGATTTCTCATCAATTTTCCAATTTTTTTGAAGTTTAGAAAGTTTGTTTAATAATTTTTGCTCTATATCTCTAAAACTAGCAGCATCTTCAAACTTTTGAGCTACCACAACAGAGTTTTTTTCGCTCCTAACCTTTTCGATTTCTTTCTCTAGGTCAATAACTTCTTTCGGAACTTTCATATTTATCATGTGTGCTCTTGATCCCGCTTCATCCATAATATCAATTGCTTTATCAGGAAGATATTTATCAGAAATATATCTATCAGACATTGTAACACAAGCTCTAATAGCATCGTTATCGTAGTAGACATTATGGTGTTTTTCATAAGTCTTTTTTAAACCATTTAATATATCAACTGATTCTTGAATTGAAGGAGGAGAGATATTGATCTTTTGAAATCTTCGTTCTAAAGCACCATCCTTTTCAACATATTTTCTATATTCATCATTTGTAGTAGCTCCAATACAGTGTATGTCACCACGTGCAAGAGCTGGCTTAAACATATTTGATGCATCAAGAGAGCCTGAAGCGCTTCCAGCGCCGACAATGGTATGAAGTTCATCAATAAATAGAACTAAATCATTGTTAGTTTCTAATTCAGTCATTATCGTCTTCATTCGTTCTTCAAATTGGCCTCTATATTTAGTTCCAGCTATTAATCCTGCTAAGTCCAAAGATAGAATTCTTTTATTATGCAGTAAACGTGGGACATCTTTTTTTATTACTCGCTGTGCCAATCCTTCAATTATTGCGGTTTTACCAACACCTGGCTCGCCTACAAGAGCAGGGTTGTTTTTCTTTCTTCTAGACAGTATCTGAGCAACTCTTTCTATTTCTTTATATCTTCCAATAACAGGATCTAATTTATTTTCTTTCGCTAGAAGTGTTATATCTCTTGAAAAATGATCAAGAGCAGGAGTTTTTGATTTACCTGATTTTTCAATCTTATTAGATTGCTCTGTTTTATCTGAAGATGATTCATCATGAATCAAATCAAGAACACTCTCATAGTCTAAATTATGGGAATTTAAAACTTCATAGGCTATGCCTTCGTTTTCTTTTAGCATTGATAGTAATAAATGCTCATCATCGGCAATAGTTGACCCTAGAGATGTTGCTTCATTAAAAGCATTTCTCAATATTCTTTCAGCTCTTCTTGTTAGGGGTAGGTGTCCCAGCGTCATAGTTCCGCCAGAAGTCTTAATCATATCTTCAATCATTGATTGTATATCAACAATACTGCAGTCGTAAATATCTAAAATTTTATAACTCAAGCCTGAGTCTTCTTTTAACAATCCTAACAAAAGATGTTCTGAACCAACATAGCTGTGGCCCAATCTAATTGCTTCCTCTTTAGCAAATTTAAGGATGTTTTGAACTCTATTTGAAAAATTTTCTTTCATTTGATTACATTTCTCAGGATTACTAGAATACTATTTAAAGCGATCTCTTATTTTAAATTGATTTTTTGTAATCTCAAATTTTTTATTTCCAAGTTTCGATAGTTTTTTATTATGGGTAGATAGTACAATAGTCTGATCAAATTCTTCTCTAACTTTTAGCAAAAGATCAATTAATCTTTCAGCATTCTCAGCATCGAGATTTCCTGTTGGCTCATCAGCAAGTATAATTTTAGGGTTATTCATCAAAGCTCTAGCGACAGAGACTCTGGCTTTTTCACCTCCAGATAATTGGCTAGGAAAAGAATTTATTTTGTCAACAATTTGGACGTGGTCAAGTAGATCTTTTGCCATTGAATAATTAGGTTTTTTTTCAGCGATTAAATTTGGCATTATGACATTGTCTATAACATTAAATTCAGGAATTAAATGATGAAACTGGAATATAAAACCAATCATATTCAGTCTAAGATCTGATAATTGATTATCACTAAATTTAGAAAGGTCTAATCCATCAAATTGAATTGAACCAGAGTCGGGTTTGTCCAATGTTCCAATTATATTTAAAAGTGTTGACTTTCCTATGCCACTAGGACCTACGACTGTAACAAAATCTTTTTCTTTAATTTCAAACGATATTTTTTTTAAAACAGGCAATATATTATTTCCATTTCCATAGCTTTTATAAATATTCCTTGCCGCTATTAGTGAGATTTCAGTCATATTGCTTCTAAAAAATTTGTTTTTCTTATCTTGTTAGATGCGATTTTCGCGGCAATCAAAATCATAAAGACAATAACAAAATTAATTAAGAATATGTCATTGAAGTTGATTTCCATCGGCAATACTTCAACGAAATAAATATCGCTTGGTAGCTTCATAATTTCAAGACTATTTTGCACAAAGACTATAAGTAGTCCAAGACCTAAACCAAATAAAGACGATATTCCTCCTATAAGTAAACTTTGTTTTAAGATCAAACTTTTTAAAACTTGATCGCTAGCACCTAAAACCTTTAAAATTGCGAATTGCTTTATTTTTTGAACAATTATTAATAATAAACAAGAAACTAAGTTAAAACAAGCAACTAAGATGATAAGCAGGAGAGTAATAAATGTTCCAATTTTTTCTAATTTCATGGCCTCAAAGAGCTGGTGATGAGTATCTTTCCATGATGTAATATTTAAATATGGAAACTTATCCAATATTTGCTGCTTAGCATCTAAGGAGCTTAAACCGCCAAGCCTTATATCAATTCCGTCTGGTTTTTTTTTCCTTACAAACAGGGAATTACCAATCTCTTCAGGAACAAAAACAATTTGATTGTCAAAATCTAAAACTTTGGTATGAAATACTTGTGAAATTCTACATTGCTTTATTTTTGGGATTCCGAAGGAAAGATTTTGATCTAGGGGGCTAATTATTTTTACTAGATCTCCTTTTTTTACACTTAATTTTTGAGCCGTTACTTGACCAATAATTATTCTAGGAATATTGTCATTTTTTACTTTATCATCGTCATCAATATTGTAAAATTTTTTTAAATACCTGAAATCTATCGATTTAAAAGTTAACATTTCTTTCAGCTCATTTTTTGCAATTATTAATCCTTTTCTTTTTTTAAATGGTACGGCATAAGAAATTCCGTTCATATATTTGATTATTTCCAATTCTTTTTCAAAATTTCTAAAACCTGAGATTCTTAAATCACCTTCAAAAGATATAATTTTTTTTTTAACTTTGCCTTCAAATCCATTAAGTATTGAAATAGAAATAATTAACGCAATACAGCCCAATGAAAATCCAAGCATTGATATCCAAATATTTAGCTTTCCTGGGCCAGGCATTTCTTTTGCTCTTAAAAAGCCAAAAGGAAGTTTAAATTTATTGATCATTAATATTTTATTCCTTCTGAGGGATTAATTTTACTTATCTCTTTCAACGGCCACAAAATTGAAATTGTTGAAAATAGAATACTTGCAACAGAAATAAAAAAAATATATTTAATATCGATATATATTGGAAGATAATCCATAAAGTAAACACTTTCAGAAATGGATAAGAATTTAAATTTATTTTGCAGTGTCCCAAAAATAACAGCTAATAATACTCCCATTAATGTCCCTATTGTGCCTATGATTAATCCGTGATAGATAAATATTTTTTTAATACTATTTTTTCTCATTCCCATAGATAATAACAATCCTATTTGTCCTGCTTTATCGATAATTGTCATCGAGGTGCCTGAGATGATATTCACCAAAGAAACAAATGCAATTATACCAAATATTAACAAAATTGGAAGTTTTTGTATTTTAATCCACTTATATAATGAGCTATTCTTATCTTTCCATGTTATATAATTCAAAGGATACAGTAAATTTGAATCTAAGTATTGTGTTATTTCATCAATGTCTTTTGAATTTTTAATTCTCAAATTCAAACCATCAATTGTATTTGTTTCATTTACAAATCGTAATAATTGATTTATATTTATAAAAACAATTGATTCATCATATTCACTCAAACCAGAATTGAATATTCCTGTCACAAAAAATTTTTCAATTTTATTTTTTTTAAATTGTATTGAGCTTGTATTCATAATTACAACATTTGAACCAACTGTAACTTCCAGTGCTTTAGCAAGGCTATGACTTATAATAATATTTTTATTAATTAAATCACTTTTACCCTTTGTCAAAAAATCATTAAAAGGGAAGCTATTTTTTCTATCTAAGCCAACTATTATAATTCCATCATTTATGTTTTTTGAGCGGATGATTGCTGGCTCACTCTTGAATGAATCAATTAAAATTCTATCTTTAAACATTATATCTAGAGAGTCAGCTATAATTTGACCATTATTAAATGGCTTATTAAAAAAATGTTTTATTTGAATATGCCCGTCAAAATTTGTTATTTTTTCTGATATAACATTTTCAAATCCATTTAGTATAAAAAAAGTTATTAATAATGACGATACTCCGAATGAGAGACCAACGATAGATAGCAAACTAGCAGTCTTAGTGAAATTGTTTTTATAATTTGAAAAAATATATTGAAATGCTATACGATAAGAAAGATTCAATTTATTTTTTTTCTTCTGTTCTCATTGCTGGGAAAAGTATAACATCTTTTATATTTGTACTTCCAGTTAAAAGCATAACTAACCTGTCAATACCAATACCTACGCCTCCAGTTGGGGGCATACCGTGCTCAACAGCTTGAAGGAAATCCTCATCTATGGGGTGAGCTTCTTCATCTCCAAACTGTGATAACTTTTCTTGCGATTCAAATCTTGCTCTCTGATCAACAGGGTCATTTAGCTCAGAAAATGCGTTGGCGAATTCTGCCCCTCCTATAAATAATTCAAATCTTTCAACTAAATCTGGATCGTTATTTCTATGTTTTTTTGCTAACGGTGAGATGGCTTTTGGATAATCAATTACAAAAGTTGGCTCAATTAAATTAGGTTCAACTAATTCACTCATCATCTCATCAATTAATTGACCATAATTTTTGTTTTCAGTGTTAATATTTTTACTTAAACATATTTTTTTTAAAGAACTTTCATCTTTTTGGGAAATATCTTCGCCTACAGATTCTGATAAAAGTTGCATAATTGGTCGCTTATTAAATGGTTTTGTAAAATCAATTAATGATTTTCCCCATTTTATCTTTTCAATTGCAATTTTTTTAGCGACCTCTTTTATCATTTCTTCAACTATCAACATATTATCTTCATAATCAGCATAAGCCCAGTAAAATTCTAGCATAGTAAATTCAGGATTATGATTTCTATCCATTCCTTCATTTCTAAAATCTTTAGAGATTTCATAAACTCTTTCAAATCCTCCAATAATTAATCTTTTTAGGTATAATTCATCTGCAATTCTAAGAAATAGCTTTTGATTCAAAGCATTATGATGAGTAATAAATGGTCTGGCATTTGCACCTCCATACAAAGGTTGAAGAACAGGAGTTTCGACCTCTAAAAAATTTCTACTATCTAAAAAATCTCTTATAGTTTTAATAATTAAAGATCTTTTTACGAAAATTTCTTTTACCTCTGGATTTATAATCAAATCTAAATATCGTTTTCTATATCTCTGTTCTTTATTATTAAAGGCATCATATATTTGACCATCTTTTTCTTTAACGACTGGTAACGGCCTTATTGATTTACTTAAAATTGTAAAGTCATTGGCTCTTACTGTTACTTCACCAACTTTAGTTTTAAAAACCAATCCATCGATTCCTATAAAATCGCCAATATCTAGTAATTTGAATAAATCATACTTTTTTTCACCAACATTGTCCTTTTTTAAAAAAACTTGCATTCTTCCTTCATGGTCTTGAATGGTAAAAAAAGAAGCACTGCCCATTGTTCTCATTGACATTATTCTACCAGCTATTGTAACAGCTTTATTTTCAAAATTTATAAAATCACAAACTATTTCTTTATTATTTTGTTTTGGTTCAAATTTTTGAGGATAAGGGTCTACTCCATAATCATAGACTTTATTTAATTTGTCTAATCTAAATTTAATTATTTGATTTAAACTTTTATTCGATTCTGTCATTTAATATCCTGATTTTTTAAGTTATTTATTAAAAATGAATTAATGAAATTATCTATTTCCCCATTCATAACTTTAGATATATTTGAAGTTTCTTCTTTTGTTCTGTGATCTTTTACCATATTATAAGGATGAAAAACATATGATCTTATTTGGCTACCCCAAGCAATATCTTTTTTTTCATCCTCTAAGTTTTTCATCTGCTCTTTTTCCTTCTCAAGTTCAATTTGATATAATTTTGCTTTCAAAACTTTAAGGGCGGTTGCTTTGTTTTTATGCTGGCTTCTTTCATTCTGACATTGAACAACAACGTTTGTAGGTAAATGAGTAATTCTGATTGCTGAATCAGTTTTATTAACATGTTGACCGCCTGCTCCACTCGCCCTGTATGTGTCTATCCTTAAGTCATTTGGGTCTATTTCAATTTCAATATCCTCATCTGAAGCAGGATAGACAAACACAGATGCAAAAGAAGTATGTCTTTTATTATTAGAATCAAATGGAGAAATTCTAACCAATCTATGAACACCTGCTTCAGCTTTTAAAAAACCGTATGCAAATTCACCTTCTATTTCAATTGTAATATCTTTAATGCCAGCTTCGTCTCCAGGTTGGAAATCAAGAATTGATTTTTTAAAATTTTTTTTCTCAATCCATCTATCATACATCCTGTATAGCATTTCAGCCCAATCTTGACTTTCTGTTCCTCCGGCTCCTGGATGAATTGTCATTATAGCACTTTGCTTATCGTGGTTATTGCTTAATGTTAGCTTTACCTCAATTTCATTGATTTTATTGCGATATTTTATTAATTCACTTTCAGCTTCAGTTAATGAAATCTCTTGGGAATCTGCAAATTCTATGATTATTTTGGTATCGTCTTTAATATTTTCTAATTCATCCCAAGCTTTTATTTCTTTATCAAGAGTAGAGTTTTCTTTTAAAAGCTTTGATGCTTTATTACTATCTGTCCAAAAGTCAGGCTTCAAAGATGTTTTTTGGAGATTAGCTAATAGTTGTTTTTTAGAATTAAGGTCAAAGATGCCTCCTAATTTTATTATGTTTAGCAGACAAAATTTTAAATTCTTCTTTAAGCTGATATAATTCCATAAGACAATTTACTAATCACCCGATGAAATAAACATACTATCGTTAAGATACTTTCTCAAACTAATTTCATCTAATCCTATTTCAGCAAATCTACCATCTTCAGCAACAGAAATTTGAGATTTTTCCTCTGAAATCAAAATAACTATTGCGTCGGTCTCTTCAGTGATTCCTAGTGCAGCTCTGTGCCTGGTCCCCATTTCAGGATCAATCATTTTACTTTCTGTTAAAGGTAAGATACAACCTGCTGAATCTATTAAGTCATTTTGTATTATTATTGCACCATCATGTAAGGGTGATGAAGGATTAAAAATTGAAATTATTAAGGGGGATGTAACAAGAGCTT
Source organism: bacterium TMED144 (assembly GCA_002170005.2). Classification (GTDB taxonomy): domain Bacteria; phylum Fidelibacterota; class Marinisomatia; order Marinisomatales; family TCS55; genus TMED144. Next base: position 74,145 of record NHGT02000015.1, read on the forward strand.
TCAGTTCTGTTCCTTGGTCCTTGTATGACCTTAAGCCCGTTTCTCGCTGAATAACTATTAACCCGCCCCATTTTTTTTTTGCTAAAACTAAGCTTGATTCAACAATTGATAAAATTGTGTTTGATGTTCCAACCTTGAATATTTTGCTAAAAAAACGAGTTTGACCTACATATATTAACAACCTTCTTAATTCAGGCTGGAATAAAATAACAAAAGCTACAACCCATACAGTTTGAAATTGGTTGATCAACCAAGAAGATGTGTTTAATCCAAAGGCATTAAATAAGAAAGACCCAAACATTAAAAAGATCATTCCTGCTAACATAAGGCCAGCATTTGTTCCTTTAAAATAAATATAGATCTTATAAAAAAACCATGTAACAATAGCTATATCAATTAAATCAAAAAGAGTTATCGTCAAAAATCCAATTTGAAATAATACCATAATCTTATGCCTTTAATATTTTTTCAAAAATGGTTAAGGCCCTTCTCATCTCTAATACATCATGAACTCTAATAATTTTTACACCTTGTGTTATAGCGAAAAGATTTGATGAAATTGTTCCCTCAAGCCTTTTTTCAGGAGGGCAATTTAATATATCACCTATAAAAGATTTTCTAGATGTACCAATCAAAGTATGGCATCCCAATTTACATATAATATCAATATTTTTTAATATTTTTAAATTATGCTGCAATGTCTTACCAAATCCAATGCCAGGATCTAAAATTATTTTATCAAGAGGAAAAGCCTTTTTATCAAGCTTTCTAATTTGTTTACTAAAAAATCTACTAATTTCATCAATTACATTGTTGTAATATGGGTTTTTTTGCATTTGTTTTGGATTTCCCTGCATATGCATTAAGACTACAGGAGTATTATTTTTTACTACAAGTTCAATCATATCAGGATCATGAGATAAGCCTGTAATATCATTAATTATATTTGCACCATACTTGATGGCTTCAGATGCAACATCTGCCTTGTAAGTGTCTACAGAAATTAGACATTCAACTTCATTTTTAATTTTTTCAATAACTGGAATAATTCTGTCTATTTCTTCTTGAGAAGAAATAGGGGTTGAACCAGGCCTGCTTGATTCACCACCGATGTCAATTATATCACAACCGTCATTTAATAATTTTATTGCTTTATTAAATGCTTTTTTTGGATTTAAATAAAGACCACCATCGCTAAAGGAATCCGGGGTAATATTTAGTATTCCTAAAATCAGTACTCGATCTGGATTTATTAACCATTTCTCAAAATGATAATCTTGGAACACAGAATGCAAATATTTTATTTTCTCGAAGCAGTCTTTCCTGAGGATCTTTTTTTCTTAATAATATTTTTTGAAGCATTTTTAAAAATGCCATTAGAAGACCTAACAATGGCATTACCATTCATGATATTTAAAAGATCGTCGCCATTAATTGTTTCGTACTTTAGAAGAGCTTCAGCAATTTGATGCAAATATTTTACTTTTGACTTAAGTATAGTTTTTGCTTTTCTTTGGGCTTTTCTAACAATTTTAACAACTTCATCATCTATTAATTTTGCCGTTTCTTCAGAATAGTCTTTTTGGTTTTGTATCTCTCTACCGAGGAAAACTTCTTCATTTTTTTTACCAAAAGACATTGGTCCCAAGGTATCGCTCATACCCCATTCGCAAACCATTTTTCTGGCTAGTGATGTAGCTTGTTCAATGTCATTGCCTGCACCCGTAGTCATTTCTTTAAAAATTAGCTCTTCAGCGGCTCTACCTCCCATGAGTATTGCTAATCTTCCTTCAATATATTTTCTAGCATAGCCATATTTTTCATCAATTGGTAATTGCATAGTAACGCCTAAAGCTCTTCCTCGAGGAATTATCGTAACTTTATGGACTGGATCAGCGCCTTTGGTTTCAACAGCGACTAAAGTATGACCAGCTTCATGATAAGCCGTAGTTTTTTTGTCTTCTTTCGTTAAAACTGCACTTTTTCTTTGCACGCCCATCATAACCTTGTCCTTTGCATCTTCAAAGTCCATCATATCAACAGATTTTTTATTTTTTCTTGCTGCTAATAAAGCTGCTTCATTTACTATATTTTCTAAATCTGCACCCACCATTCCTGGCGTACCTTTGGCAATGTCTTCAAGGTTAATGTCTTTCTTATTGAGAACTATTTTTTTCGTATGTACTTCAAGTATACCCAATCTACCTTTTAAATCAGGAATGTCAACTACAATTTGTCTATCAAACCTGCCTGGTCTTAGCAATGCTGCATCTAAAACATCAGGGCGATTAGTTGCAGCCATAACTATAATATTTTCGTTTGCTTCAAAACCATCCATTTCAACTAAGAGTGCATTCAATGTTTGCTCTCTTTCATCGTGACCACCTCCAAGTCCAGCGCCTCTTTGTCTTCCAACGGCATCTAGCTCATCAATAAAAATAATACAAGGCTGATTTTGCTTCCCTTGTTCAAAAAGATCTCTAACCCTTGAAGCTCCAACTCCAACAAACATTTCAACAAAATCAGCACCACTAAGATTAAAAAAAGGTACATCTGCTTCACCTGCTACAGCTCTTGCAAGCAAAGTTTTTCCGGTTCCGGGAGGGCCAACTAGAAGAGCTCCTCTAGGTATTTTTGCGCCTAACTTTTGAAATCTTTTCGGTTTTTTAAGAAATTCAACTACTTCATAAAGCTCTTCTTTGGCTTCGACGCAACCTGCTACATCCTCAAATGTAACTTTTTGCATATCTGAGGTCCAGATTTTGGCCTTACTTTTACCAAAGTTGAATATTGATTTCATTCCATTACCGCCTTGCATTCTGCGCATAATGAAGATCCAGAAAGCTAAAATTGCTATCCAGGGCAAAAAGTTCAAAAAATAACCTGTCCAGTCTGGACTTTTCTGTTTAAAAGAATATTCTAGCCCATAATTATCCCAAGTACTCATCACTTCTCTATCTATAAATGGGAGCTTTAACCTAAAATACTGGATTTCTTTGGACAATCCATTTGATAAAATAATTGACTGAGGAGTATTTAATTCACCAAAAAATACTTCATCAATTATTTTAGCCTTTATAATACTTCTTGAGGAAAGAAAATTTTTATAGTCAGAATATTCTATTTCTACCTCGCCATTTGGTTGAGAAGAAAAAAACCTAGATAAAGATATTGCCGTAATTATTATTAATATCCAAGCAAAACTGGTTTTTCCAGCTTTTTTCCATTGGAATTCAGGGTTGTCTTCGTTTTTGTTGTTTTTAGCATCATTTCGTGTATTGTTGGATTTATTTTTATTTTGATTTTTATTTGCCATATTAAGTTTATATCCTCTGATAAATACCCTTCAAATTTCTAAATTTTTGATCATAATCAAGACCATAACCTACTACAAATTCATCGGGAATTTCAAATCCTACCCAATCAATTTCAAAATTAACTTTAGCTTTTTTTGGTTTTAACAATAAAGCTACTATGGCTACAGAATTGGCTTTGTTAATCATTTTGTTTCTAATTTCACTAACTGTGCTACCAGTATCAATAATGTCTTCGACAATTATAATATCTTTCCCTTTTATCTTGTCAAAATTAAAGAAATCAAATTTAATTATGCCGGACTTTTGTTTACCTATGTAGCTTCGTGCTTTTATGAAACTTATTTCAATATCAATATTTAAAGCTCTAACTAAATCAGCGAAAAAAATGAAGCTACCATTCAAGACACCTATAACTAGGGGAGATTTTGAACGATACCTACTATTCATATCATATGCAATCTCGTCTACTCTTCTGTTGATTGCATTTACTGAAATAATTTTAGTTAAATTTTTCTTTAAAAATTGACTCATTTTTAAATCTTGCTTTGAAAGAAAGTTCCAAAAAACTTTCAGTTTTGTATGTTATTTTTACATTATCACTCAATCGATGATTACAAACCCATATAATTTCATCATCTGCAGTTAAGACCAACTGCTTTTCTTTTTCAAAACAATTAATTTTTTGATCAATTAAAAAATCGCTTATTTTTTTTAAATTTTTCATACCTAAAGGCCTAAAAGAGTCTCCACTTTTCCATAATCTGAGATTTAATTTTTTGTTCTGAATATATTTTTCATCTATATATTCATTGTTTTGAGAAAAATTGATTTGTTTTCTACTGACTTTGTTTATTTTTACAAAGTTGTGCTTATTAAAATACAATTTCCCTTTTTTATTTAATAATTCTTTCTTAATCAGGGTATTTTTTTTAATTAAGATTTCGTTTCTATTTTTTAATAATAAATAATTATTGAACAATTTATATCTTGAACCACTTTTGGATTTTATTATCCAGATTTTCAAAGAATTGATAAAATTTTGCCTCCATGGATTATAAAAATCATTAACAAGATATTTTATAATAAGGATTTTTTGGTTCGTTGAATAATTGTTTAAAAAATTAGATTTTAATTTTAGAATGTCATTTTCAAAATTTATATCTTTACATATCAAATATAAAACTGAAGTTAATCTTTTTTCAATCTTTGCTGCTTTTTTTGATATCGAAATAAAATTATCAACTAGCTTAGGTGCTTGATTTTCCCAGGGTGCTACCAATTTATGTCTATAAAAATTTCTTTTAATTGAAACATCTGTATTTGTTTCATCAACTATAAAATCGACATTTTCATTTTTTTGAAAATCTTCAAGTGATTTTTTTTTAAAATTAAGCAAAGGGCGGTAATAAAAACCATTTCTCTTTGGTATTCCCCTTATACCGGCTAAACCTGCACCATCATTTAACCGCATTAAAATTGTTTCTAAATTATCATTTGCATGATGAGCTGTCAAAAATATATCACATGATAATTTTTTTATATATTTTTCAAACGCTAAGTATCTTATTTTTCTTGCATGCATTTCAATACTTTGATTCCTTGGCTTTACAGCTTGTGACCTGAATATGTATATTGGAATATTATAGATTTTTGATTTTTTTTTTGCAAATTCTTCTTCTGCAATCGCGCTATTTCTTAAATTGTGATTAACATATAATCCAAAAACGCGAAACTTTCTAGGAAGCATAGAGCAAAGATGAAGTAAAACTGAAGAGTCCTGTCCACCTGATACACCTATCAAAATTCTAAGGTTCTTTAATGAAAGCGATTCTATATCATCTAAAAAATTTTGATAAATATTTTTTTTTTCTTCATCGATCATTCAAAACTCTGATATAACTTCCACAACACTCTTGGCGGATGACATAATATAAAAATGAACACAAGGAACACCAAATTCTATCAGCTCATGGACCTGATTTTGCGCCCACTTAACACCGACTTCTCTAATTTCATTCCTGTCTCTACCTATGACTTGATTTGATAGCTCGTTAGGTATATCTAAAAAGAAATATTTTGGCAATTTAGTTAGATGAATTTCAGATGATAAAATTTTTATACCAGGAATAATGGGAACTTTAATACCTGCTTGCTTACATTTTTCAACAAAATTAAAAAAGACTTTATTATCAAAGAACATTTGAGTAACAATATAGTCAGCTCCTTGATCTACTTTCTTTTTTAAGTTAGTTATATCCGTATCTAAGCTTGACGACTCAAAATGTTTTTCGGGATATCCGCCTACCCCAATACAAAAATTTGATAGGCTAGAGTCTATCAAATTTTCGAGATAAATTCCTTTATTCATGTTTGATATTTGAGCCACTAAGTCAGATGCATATTGATTTACGTTGGGATTCTCAGATGCTCTTTTGTCAAAGCGAAGATCATCTCCTCTTACTGCTAAAATATTATCTATACCAAGATAATTGAGTTCAATTAATGCATCTTCAGTCTCTTCTTTAGTAAATCCATGGCATAGAATGTGAGGAACTGTTTCAATATTGAATTTATTCTTGATGGCAGCGCTAATACCTATTGTGCCTGGTCTTTTTTTTCTAATATGTTTTTTAAATCTATTACCATTGTTTTCTTCAAAAAATACTTCTGCAGATCGACTGGTTAAATCGATAAATGGAGGATCGAAGGGTTTTAATTTTTCTACTAAATTAAAAATCTTTTCAATGGAACCTCCTCTCAAAGGTGGTATTATTTCATAGCTAAATAATGTTTTATTTGCTTTCTCTAAAAATTCTATGACTTTCATTTTATAATTTCTAATTTAAAAATTTTAAGTAGGGATTGTTTTGAAATTCTTCATTTAAAGTAGTATCTGGACCATGTCCAGAATGAACAATGGTTTCTTTAGGAAGCAAGGATAGCAATCGACGAAGGGAATCTTGAAGGGCGCTATAGTCACCGCCAGGCAAATCTGTCCTTCCAACGCTTCCTTGAAATAACGTATCACCAACGAACAAATGATTATTGTATAGAAAAGAAACGCCTCCAGGCGTGTGGCCTGGAGTATTTATGGTTAAAAACTTTAAATCATTGAAATCTAGCGATGATTCACTGTGTAGCCATTTTGTAACAATTGGCTTAGGCTTAGGATTGATACCAAATAATTTGCATGATTCTTCATAGTAATCAAGAATTTTTTTTTCATTTACATGCAAATAGAAATCTATATTGTATTTTTTCTGAAAAAAACTAATAGCTCCGATGTGGTCTAGATGAGCATGGGTATTTATTACTGCTAGCAGTGAAAGTTTGTTTTTAATAATGTAGCTATCAATAAGATTTTCATTGTCACCGGGATCAATCAATACTGCGTCACATTTTTCTTTATCGTAGATTAGATAGCAATTTTCTTCAAAGGGCCCAGTAGTAATTTTTTTTATATTTTTATATTTCATTAAAAAATAATTCGCTCAAGCATTGAATCTTGTCCTCAAAAGAATGAGGGTAAAGAAAATATTCTGCTGCAGTTATGCTACTTAAAATAGAATTTCCATCTTGTGGAGTAAAGCAAAAGCCGTAAACTTCATGATTATTTTTTACATGTAAGGATTGCTCAACAACAACTGTTTGATTTAATATTCTTCCAAAATGACCGTGATCTCTTCCAAAAGAATAAACGGTGGATGTCATGTTTTTTGAAGTCATTGATACCAATTTATTATTAAATAATTTTTCCTTTACATCATTTAAAGTGATTGGTTCACTTGTCTTCAATGCAAACCAAAGGACATGCATGTACTGACTATTAACTTTCATAGCTGACGAGAATAGATTTAAATCATAACCTAAAGTTGCAAATAGGCCTGAAGCATCTTTAGCATGATGGGAGCCAAACATTTCATCAGTATGATTAGATACGGTAGGTGATGCAATGAAGCTTCCAGCTTGACTAGTGTCATTAGCTCTTCTAATACAGACGTATCTACCATCTATCAAGTTTTCTGACCCAAAACCATCAATAGCAATGGTTTTTGTGATACAAGAAATATTATGAGTATTGCATGAAACAACTTGAATAAATTGTTCATTCGAATTTTTCTTTAATATGTTATCGTTTATGCCTCTGGCATATTTCATGCCAAACCCATCCTCACTGCCTTGAGCCATAAAACCATTTACATCTTTAGAAAATTTTTTGTAATAATGCTCTTTATTAAAATGACCAATTCCGGAAGGTGTACAATCTATGACAACGCTTGATCTTGAAATTGCTTCTTCGGTTTCAAGCTCAGGATCCATTCCAAGTGATTTAAAATCATCAAACTTCTCTTCATTGACTGCTAGCCTAGCACCTCTTTTCAGGAGATTAATAACCTTAGATCTATCGTTTTTTAATGCAGAATTCTTATTAAAGGTAACTTGATCAATTCCAAGCTGCTCAGAATAATCACAAAGCAATCCAATTAAAGGCTCACCAATAGTTCCAGTTCCAACAACATGTACAATTTTTTTATTACTCATCTTTAAGATCCTTAATATTTTTCAATCTTATTTTTTTTTCTAATTTAAAATTAAATGAAAACCATAAAATAATACTTAACAAAACAATTAAATATGTGAAAAAAAAATAATTGAAAAAATTATACATTATTTGTGAGGTTTTTATTGATAGAAATCACATATTTGCGATAACTAAGCATAACAAAAAAAATGAAAGAAAAAACAAACAAAGAAATCATAAAAGGTATCAAAATACCAGTTGGCTGTTGATTCATTTCTACTTGAGGGTGAGATTGTAGCTCGGGTGACCAAAACTGAACAGAATAAAAAATGATTGGAACATTCAAGAATGCAATAATTGCTATAACAGCGGAGGTTTTTTTAACTCTTTCAATATTACCACCAAAAGCTCTCATCATAAAATATCCAACATATGTCAAAAATAAAATTAAAGTTGTAGTCAATCTAGGCTCCCAAATCCATGGTTTGCCCCAAATTGGAGTTGCCCATATCGGGCCAGTTATTAATACCAAAGACATAAAAAGTGTGCCTATTTCTGCACAAGCAGTGCCAGTGATATCCCACTTCTCTTTTTTTGTAGAAAGGAATAAAAAGCCTGATATCATTGCAATAAAATAAGATAGAAATCCTACCCAAGCTGATGGAACATGTAGATAAAAGATTTTTTGCGCCCAGTGTTGATCTGGCACCATCGGTGTACCATAAAAGATGTTCAACGAATTAAAAGCAAATAAAATAATTGCTACAATCAACAAATAAAGATTTTTTTTATTTTCATAGAACATCGGTGTTATTCCTCTAAAATAAAATCAAACAATGCATAACCACTAAGACCAAAAACAATTAAAATTGAAATCAACAAATAAATCCATACCTGCCATTCTATGTAAGGCGCTTGATTTATAATAGAATTTGTAATGTTTGTCGCAGCAATAATCAATGGGCTGATTAAAGGAAAAAGTATAACAGGAAATAATATTTCACTTATTCTTGCCCTCATTGAAATTCCTGAAATCAAATTTGATACAAACATTAAGGCTAAATTTATTAATAATGTTGATAAAATTAATGGAAAGAAATCTATATTAATATCAATAGACAAAAATATAAAATAAGGAAAGATGATCAGAATTTGCATTAAGGTTATAAAAATAAATCCACTTAATGATTTGGCTATAAAAATTAAACCACGATCTATTGGGGTGGTTAAAATTAAATCAATAGCATTAAATTCTTTCTCATAAGCATAGGATCTGTGTACACCCAAAACTGTTACAAAGAGCATCATCAACCAAAAAAGACCAGGCGCATAAGCCTCGATAATTTGCTTTGATAGATTAGAGGTAAAAGAAATAATTACGATAATTGATAATCCAAAAGCTAACATTGTAATTATTATTTCTTTGTTTAAAATTTCAGCACGCAACTCCTTGTTAATTAATTTTAAAAGATCCATCAAGAAGATATCTTTTTATTCTTCAGATAGAGAATATCATAGTTACTATTAGTAATATAATCTGTATTATGCGTAACTAGAAGAACTGATTGCTTATTTTCTATCCAAATTTTAATACATTCATTGAACAATTTAACTCCCTCATCATCAAGGCCATTTAATGGCTCGTCTAAAAGTCCTACTTTCCAATCTAATAAGAAAGCATAAGCAAATTTTAATCTTTGTAGCATACCTTTTGAAAAAATCCCAACAGGTTTGTTTATGTAATTACTTAATTCAAATTTTTTCAACGTAAGAATAATTTTTTCTTTAGGAACGTCAGATTTTCTTAAGGATAGGCCTAATTCAATATTCTGTAAGGGAGATAAAAACTTGTAAAAACCTGGAACATCACCTAAATAAAAAATATTTTTTCTTAAAGTAGTTTTTTTACAATTTTCTATATTATTGAAAAAAATTTTACCATTATTATAGGACATAAGACTGGCTATGATTTTGAGAAAAGTGGTTTTACCAGAACCATTTTTTCCCTTGAGAATTTTTAACTCTGAATTACCAATTTTTAAATTCACGTTATCTAGTATGACTTTTCCATCAAAAGTCTTTGAGATTGAATCTATATGGAGCATTATTTCTTTTTTAATTTTTTCAGAATTATTGATACTTCATTTTTAAGCAAATTTCTTCTTTTTTCAAATTCTACTTTGTCGATATTTCCAATATCAAATTCCATTTCAAGTTCTTTAATACTCCTGTACAAAATAGTCTTTTCTCTTTTAAGAGATAAAATGGTTTCATCAACTGAATATTTAACTTCCTCTAAAAATAAAGGCTGAATTACATACAAAACACTTAATATTGTGAAAAAAAATATAAAACTATAGCCTAAAATAGATGGCATAGATTACAATTCTTTTCTTGGCCATAGTGCAATCATAGTTCCTAAGACAAGAACATATCCACCGATCCACACCCACTTCACCAATGGATTAATCATAATTTTTAGAAAAGCAGTTCCATTGGCATCAATAGCCGAAAAAATTGAATATATGTCAAGATTCATTGTTGAATGAATATCAATCTCACTATGTGGCTGCCTCTTATTTATGTCGGGATTATCGTGAAAATACACTCTTTTTTCTGGATATAAATCTTCAACAATATTTCCCTGACTGTCTAACAACCTTAGATGTGATATCCAAGCATAATGATTGGGTCTTTCTTCTTCAGTAATATCAGTTAATAAGAATTCATAATCACCTACAAACTCGCTAGATCCTTTTTTTAATCCAAATTCTTTTTCTATGTCAAAAGCATTTCCAGTAAAACCAACAAACATCAAAACGATCCCAACATGAACTATATAACCACCATATCGTGAACGATTTTTTGAAATTATTTTATACAAAGCAACAAAGAATGACTCGTTGAATCTGACTATTCTAGATTTTGCACCTTTGTAAAACTCCATATAAATCGCAATAATAACAAATAGACATAAAGAAAAGGAAATCACTACATATGCATCATAACCAAGGATCAATAAAATAATAAATAAAATTCCACCAATGAGTGTTGGTAAAAAGAAATTATTCTTTATTTTTTCATTGGATGTTTTTCTCCATGCAAGCAATGGTCCAACGCCTGTCAAACCTAATAAAATCAAACCAATAGGTGTATTAATCTGATTAAAAAAAGGTGCACCTACAGTTATCTTGGTTCCTCTTACTGCTTCAGATACTACCGGAAAAATAGTACCCCAAAAAACAGCAAAACAAAGTACGACAAAGATTACATTGTTTAAAAGAAACCCTCCCTCCCTTGAAGCAAATGATTCAATTTTCTTAGCAGATTTCAAATGATCTTTTCTGATATAAATCAAAGCAAATGAAACGATCAAAAGAAAAAATACAAAAGATAAAAAGACAGGACCCAAGGAAGACTCTGTAAAGGAATGAACTGAGCTCATTACGCCCGACCTTGTAAGAAAAGTTCCAAATATGGTCAAAGTAAATGTTATGAATATTAAGATCATATTCCAGAAACGAAGCATGCCACTTTTTTCTTGTATGATAATAGAATGTAAAAAAGCAGTTAAAGTTAACCAGGGCATAAAACTGGCATTCTCAACAGGGTCCCATGCCCAATATCCACCCCATCCAAGCTCTTGATAAGCCCACCACCCGCCAAGTATAATGCCAATACTGAGAAAAAGCCAAGAAATTAAAGTCCATCTTCTAATGCTCTTTATCCACAATGAACCGAGATCTTTATTTACCAAGGCTGAAAATGCAAAAGCAAATGGTACTGTTAGGCCTACGTATCCTAAATATAGCGTTGGTGGATGGATGGCCATGGTTAAATTTTGCAATAAAGGGTTTAAACCATTACCATTTTGAATAACAAAATCAGTATCCGTAGGTTTAAAAGGATTGGTAATAAAGTTGGTAAGCACTAAAAAGAATATTTGAACTACAGAGATAGATATTATGATCCATGGCATCAACTTGTGATGTTTGGCTTGATTTTGAAGAATTACAATTACACTAAAAATAGATAAAATAAAAAGCCAAAATAAAAGAGANCCTGATTGGCCGGCCCACAATGCTGAAATTTTATACATTGTTGGAGTTTCAAAACTCGTATATCTCGCAACATAGTCAATATCGAAGTTACTTATCATTAGCTGATAAGAGAGGACAAATGTTGAAAGAAAAACTAGAAAACAGGATGCTAAAGCCGATCTGTGGCCTAAAAGATTGATTCTTTCATCATTATTGGATGTATAAATAGATAAAGAAACAATGGATATGATACTAAAACCCAGCGCTAGATTTAACGCTACGCTACCTGCCAGTGGTGTCATTGAACCAGTTCTGTTAACTTATAATTATTCTCATTTCTAAGGTCACCTTCATATCTGGATGCGCATTTCGTCTGTAACTCATCTGCATAAAAAGTTCCGTTCATAAGTTGGCCGGAAACTATAACTTCGGCACCATCCTTAAATAAATCTGGACGGGTTTTTGTATATCTGACGGATAATTCACTTTCACCTTCTTTTAGGACAAAGTCACAATCAAGTTGATTGGATTCAGATATTTGTATAGATCCAGTCTTAACTAGGCCTCCCAGTTTTGTTCTTTTACTTATTTGCTTATCAAGCAACTCCTCCACTGATACAAACATTGACATCGCAGTTTTATCTGAAGGAAAAATTGTCACCCAGCTTATCCAAAAAATTGTGACACAAACAGCACCGGCAATCATAAGTTTTATTTTGTTTTCTGTATTCAATTAAATATCCCCTTTAAAAAGCTGAAGTTTCTTTCCACTCTCCAAACTCGGCTTTCATAACATCTATAATTTCACCAAGAGTAACATTTTTTTTAGTAGCATTAATAATTGGTACCATTATATTTTTGTTATTAGCACATGCATTTCTAATAGCAATAAGAGATTCCTTAACAAGGTTGCTATCTCTTTTGTTCCGAATATTATCGATTCTTTCTTTTTGAATTCTTTCGGTTTCTTCCCCAATCTCAAGCGTAGGTATTTCTAATTCTTCATTATCTTTAATATATTTATTAACGCCAACATGGATCAAAGAGCCTTCGTCAATTTTCTTTTGGTATTCAGATGCAGATCTTGCAATCTCTCTTTGAAAGTATCCTTTTTCAATAGCTGGAATAACACCACCAAGTTCATCTATCTCATTAAAATATTCCTCTGCTTCCTTTTCTAATTTGTCAGTTAACGATTCTACATACCATGAACCTCCTAAAGGGTCAACAACATTAGTAACGCCTGTTTCATGAGCAATTAGCTGTTGGGTTCTTAAAGCAATTTCAGCAGCTTTTTCCGTTGGGAGAGAAAGTGTTTCATCCATAGAATTTGTATGCAATGATTGAGTTCCACCTAAGACCGCAGATAAGGCTTGAAACCCAGTCCTAGCAATGTTGTTTTCAGGTTGCTGGGCGGTTAAGGAACATCCNGCTGTTTGTGTATGAAATTTTAGTTTTAAAGACCTTGGGTCTTTTGCTGAATATTTATTCTTGAGCTTATTGGCCCATATTCTTCTAGAAGCTCTGAATTTTGCTATTTCTTCAAAAAAATCTAAATGTGAGTTAAAAAAGAATGAGAGCCTGGGAGCAAAACTATCAATATCCAACCCTGCTTCTAAAGCATGTTCAATGTATGCAAAACCATCAGCGAGAGTAAATGCAAGTTCTTGAGCTGCNGTAGAGCCAGCCTCTCTAATATGATAACCTGAAATAGAGATTGTATTAAAATTGGGCATCTCTTTTGTACAAAAAGAGATCATATCGGTAATTATTCTCATTGATGGCTTAGGTGGGAANATCCATTCTTTTTGCGCTGTAAATTCTTTTAATATGTCATTTTGTAATGTTCCTCTTAATTTGCTAAGAGGTATATTCTGCTCCTGAGCTAAAGCAATGTAAAAAGCTAACAATATAACAGCTGGTCCATTTATGGTTTGCGATACTGAAATTTCAGAAAGGTTTATATCCTTAAACAATCTTCTCATATCATCTAAAGAAGAAACTGAAACACCGCACTTACCAACTTCTCCCAATGACCAAGGGTGATCAGGGTCATAACCCATTAAAGTGGGCATGTCATAAGCAACTGATAATCCCGTTTGACCATTCTTCATCAACTGATGATATCTTTTGTTGGTTTCCTCAGGTGTTCCAAAACCAGAAAATTGTCTCATAGTCCATAGTCTGCCTCTATACATATTAGAGTGAATTCCTCTTGTGTATGGAAATTGACCTGGAAAAGACAGCTTATCCATGAAATTATCGTTAGGTTTAGATGGATAGTAGAGTGGTTCTTGTGACACCCCACTTAAAGTATCGAAACTTTTATCTCTAGATCTGCTTTTAGAGAATTCTTCATTCCAATCTTTTTTAGACTTTTCAAATATATCTATTTGTTTTGACATATTTATCCTACTGCAATTTACATTGATTTCTTTATTTCTAATACTTTTATTACTCCTTCAATAACCATCCATATAATCAAAACTAACAAAGATAAGGATATAAAGAACAAAACGTTGTTATTTCCAAATTCATAAATACTTTTCTGAAGTAAAGATACAAACGTAATAATCAATACTATAAGCATTGGGATAACCAATGGTAAAATATTTTTTTTTCTTTTTAAAAAGTAGATAGATATAACCATAAGCGTTAGCGCTGCTAACATTTGATTGCTTGCCCCGAAGATAGGCCAAAGCACAAAACCCGCTGAACGCGTACTATCAGATGATGAAGTAGGATCGGGAACATCCCAAAAAGCAAGAAAAATAGCTGGAAGAACAGCAATTAAAGTGGCGATATATTTATTTGAAAATGACTTTATTTTTAGAGATTGACCAAATTCATTAATTATGAATCTTTGAATTCTGGTTGCGGTATCAAGAGTGGTAGCCGCAAAAGATATTACAAGTACAGACATCAATGTGCTTGCAAATTGCTTTGGTATTCCCAGTGATTGCAATAACTCCGATCCGCCTAGAACAAAAGCTAAAGCTTTATTACCTCTCGCATGCTCCCAAGTATCATAATAAAGCTCCCAATTAGATTTATTTTGAACAAATTCTGCTACATGAAAATGTGGAATATCACTTTGAGTAACTAAAGAAATGCCTGCAACTGCCGCGATCGTAGAGAACAATGCCAAAGAACCTTCTCCTATCATACCTCCGTAACCAACCATTCTAGCATCTTGAATATTTTCAAGCTGTTTAGAAGATGTGCCTGAAGAAACTAAACCATGAAAACCACTTATTGCTCCACAAGCAATCGTTACAAAAAGGAGAGGAAAAATACTTGGTGTTAATTCATCTTCTAGGGATCTTATTGCTGGAGCTTCTACTAATGGCTGTGCAACAAAAACACCTAGGAATAGCAAACCTAAACCGATAAAAAGTTGATGGCTATTAATGTAATCTCTCGGTTGTAAAAGCATCCAAACTGGCAATAAACTAGCGATGCTAGAATAAATAAATAGAGCAATAATCCAAAAATTTCTAGATGACAATCCAAAAATTGGTTCATTTATGCTAACAGGAAAATATGTTCCAAAAGCCATAAAGAAATAAAGCAAAAAAACTGCTATTATTGAAGGAGCTATAATTTTTACATTTTTTTTATACATCAAAAACCCGATACCAATTGCTACCAATATTTGAACATTTATGGGTATAACTGCTTCAGGATTTGATACAAAAAGGTCTGCAATAACCATAGCAAAAACTGCTAATACTAACCAAACTAGCATTAAGATAAATATTAAGAACATTAGTCTAACGCGCTTACTCACGATTGAAGAAGCTACATCAGCAATACTTCTACCTTTTTCTTTAACACTAACAACCAAAGCGCCAAAGTCATGAACTGCCCCCATAAATACAGTTCCAAACAATATCCAAATTAAAGCAGGTAACCACCCCCAATATGCAGCAACGCATGGACCAATGATTGGGGCAGCGCCAGCTATTGATGTAAAATGGTGACCAAAAAGTATATATTTTTTAGTAGGTAAATAATCAACCCCATCTTGCATTTCCTTGGATGGAGTTATAAAAGAGGGGTCGTAAATGTTAAAAATTTTTGCAGCTATAAACTTTGAATAAAATTTGTAACCAAGATAAAAAAAAGCAAAACCAGTGAGTACGATTAAGATCGAACTCATTTCTAGAACTCAGTTTTTAAAGAGGACTTTAAACTAGTTACAGTTTTTATAATTTCCTCCTTATTAATCCCCCATTTTTCTAAAAGTAAATCTCTTGGTCCATGTTCAACAAATTTATCGGGTAGTGAAATAATACTAGAATTACCCTTGTAATTATTTGATGAAAGCCAAGAGAGCACACCTTCACCAAAGCCCCCCGATCTAACGCCTTCTTCAATCGTTAGGACACTAGAGAATTTTTCTAACATGAATTCCAGATAATTCTCGTCCATTGGTTTTATGAATCTGCAATTTACGACTTCGCAAGATATATCTAATTTTTTTAACTCTTTTGCAGCCTCCAATGCAAGGTAGGTCAAAGGGCCTACAGCTAAGATTGCTACATCATTACCATTTTGTAATACTTCCCAACTTCCTATCGGTAATAATTCAGCTTGTAAGTTTTGATCGAACTCTTCACTTGACGCTTTTGGATAACGAATCGCAAATGGCCCATCTTTATATTCAAGTGCCGTGTATAGAAGATTTCTAAGTTCATTCCCATTCCTAGGGGATGAAACAATTAAATCTTGAACGCATTTTAAATATGCTATATCCAATGCGCCATGATGAGTTGGGCCATCCTCTCCAGCAATTCCAGCTCTGTCAAGACAGAAAATTACAGGCAGGTGCTGAATAGCTGCATCATGGACTAAATGATCAAAAGCCCTTTGTAAAAAAGTTGAATAAATTGCTACTATTGGGCGAATTTCTTCAGTCACTAAACCGGATGCAAAGGTAACAGCATGACCTTCAGCTATCCCGACGTCATAATACCGTTTTGGAAATTCCTTAGCATAATCAACCAGTCCTGTGCCTTCTCTCATTGCTGCAGTAATGCAAACAGTATCATTTCTATTTCTGGCTATTTCACAAGCTAGATGACCAAAAGTATTTTGGAAAATAGGAGGAGGAGAAGGAAGTGGTTTGATTGGTTTTTTTTCTTTTGTCGAATTTTTGCTGCCTGCCTTAACAGCATGAAATTTTACAGCGTCTAAATGATATTCACCATTTTGGACTTCTGTAGACACCATCCCCTTGCCTTTCTTGGTTAATACATGCAACAGAACCGGTCTATCAAAATCTTTTATTCTCTCTAAAGTGGTAGTCAATTCAGATAAATTATGTCCATCAATGGGACCAAAGTATCTAAAACCAAGTTCTTCAAAAAGCATTCCAGGTACCAAAAAGGACTTTAAACTATCTTCCACCTTTCCTAATATTTTTTGCATGCTTTTGTTACCAAGTGTTAGCCTGTCGCTTACATTCCATATTTCATCTCTGATTCTATTAAAGGTTGGATTAGTAACAATCTTATTTAAATAATTATTTAATGCACCGACGTTAGGGCTTATAGACATTTCGTTGTCGTTCAATATAACTAACATAGGAGTTTTTAAATCTCCAGCATTATTCATAGCCTCAAAAGCAAGGCCTCCTGTCATTGAACCATCTCCAATGATGGAAACTACTTTAAAGTCTTTTTTAGTGAATTTTCTTGATTCAGCGACACCAATTGCAGCAGAAATCGACGTAGATGCATGACCAGCACCAAATACATCATATTCACTCTCATTTCTTTTTAAAAACCCGCTTAGGCCCCCCATTTGCCTTATTGATGGAAAGTCTTTGTATCTGCCTGTTAAAAGTTTGTGAGCATAAGCCTGGTGACCTACGTCCCAAATGATTTTATCATTTGGGGTGTTAAAAACCTTATGAATCGCAACAGTTAACTCTACAACACCAAGTGTTGGCGCAAGATGGCCTCCTATTTCACTTATTACATCAATAATATGAAATCTCAGTTCATTTGCTAATTGTTGTAATTTATTGTCAGAAAAATTACGTATATCTGCGGGTGATCTAATTTCTGGAAGAATTTTAATTTGCACTTAACGTATCTACCTTCTTTTTCATTTGAAACAAAAAACTATGGAAAATTGTTTCATTGTTTAGCTCAGGATGAAATGTTAAACCAATATGTCTATCGTTTCTTATAGCCACAGGGATTCCATTATGAGTAGCTAAAACTTCAATGTCATTACCTAATTTAGCAATTTTTGGAGCTCTTATGAAAGAAGCAACAATACTAGAAGTTGTTCCGTTTAAATCCACTTGTATCGTATCAATAAAAGAGTGAATTTGCCTTCCATAGGCATTTCTGTATATCTCAATATCGAAAATGTTAAGTGGAATAACTCTTGAATCATTTGTTTTTTTTGACATTAATATAATACCTGCACAAGTTGCAAGAATGGGCTTAACTCTTGAAAATTCAACGATAGGTTCTAATAAATCATTTCTAACTATCAAGTCAGAAATAACGGATGACTCTCCGCCAGGAAGTACAAGTCCGTCAACTTCATTTAGCTGATCGGGATATCTTACTTCAGTTGAAGATATTCCTAATCTTTTTAGAAGCTCGATATGTTTTGTAAAATTACCCTGTAAAGCCAGTACGCCTATCATTTAATGTATTACCAGCCTCGCTCCTGCAATCTTTCATTTTCAGGAATTTCTGATATTTCGATACCTTTCATTGCAGTTTGTAAATCTGTTGATATTTCAACCATCTTTTTTGAATCTTTATAATAAGTAACAGCATCAACTATCGCTTTTGCTCTGGGGCCAGGATCATCACTCATGAAAATGCCAGAACCCACGAAAACTGTTTCTGAGCCTAATTGCATCATTAAGGACGCGTCAGCAGGAGTTGCTACACCTCCAGCCGCAAAATTTGGAACAGGTAACTTTCCGATTTTTGCAACTTGCTCAACTAACGAAAACGGAGCTCCCATATCTTTGGCAGCTGCCATCATCTCTTCTCTATCCATTGTTGTCAATTTCTTTATATCGCTTTTAACTTGTCTCATATGCCTAACCGCTTCAACGATATTTCCACTACCAGCTTCACCTTTTGTTCTAATCATAGCAGCTCCCTCACCTATTCTCCTCAAAGCCTCACCTAAATTTCTACACCCACAAACAAAGGGAACTTTAAAATCGTGTTTCCAAATATGGTTGTGCTCATCAGCTGGAGTTAAAACCTCGCTTTCATCAATAAAATCAACCTCCATGGCCTCTAATATTTGAGCCTCAGCAAAATGACCAATTCTTACTTTTGCCATAACAGGAATCGATACTCTATCTTGAATTTCTCTAATCATTTGAGGATCGCTTGCTCTTGCTATTCCACCTTCTTCCCTGATAAGCGCAGGTATCCTTTCCAGAGCCATCACAGCTACTGCTCCCGCATCTTCAGCAATTTTGGCTTGATCTACATTCATTACATCCATTATTACTCCACCTTTTAGCATTTCCGCAAGACCAACTTTTAAATCGAATGAACCCTTTTTACTCATAAATAGTCTCCTTTTCAACGCTCGTAATTAACTTAATTTTATCAATTACTTCGTTTATAATATTATCTGGTGTACTAGCACCAGCTGAAATCCCAACGGTCTCTACGTTTTCTAACCAAGACTCATCAACATCATTTGCGCATGTAACTTGAAATGATAACTTATTTCTTTCTTTGGCAAGTTGAGTTAATCTTTTTGAATTAGCACTTGTAAAAGATCCGATGACAATCATTAAATCACATGCTTCAGCTAACTCTTTAATTTGCTCTTGGTTCCTTTTTGTTGGAAAACAAATTGTATTAACAAATCTTAAATCAAATACTTTTGACATTAGTATATTTATAATCTCTTGAACATTCTCAATGGTTTGTGTTGATTGGCTGACGACACCTGCTTTTTTTGTTTTTCTTAAAGCATTTGCCTCATCAGGATTGGCAACAATTACAGCGTTTTTTACTTGACTTGCAATTCCAATAACTTCATCGTGTCCATGATCACCAATGATGATTATCTTTCTTCCTTCTTTCTCTAGAATCTTTATTTCATCATGAATCTCTTCAACTAAAGGGCAAGTTGCATCGATTATGTTCATGTTTTTTTCTTGGGCTTTTTTCCAAGTATCAACATGAGTTCCATGAGCGCGAAATAGTATTGGTTTACCATTTGGAACTTGATCGAGCGTTTCAACAACCTTAGCTCCAGCCTTATCTAGCTTCTCAACAACATTTTCGTTATGCACAATATGGCCCAACATATATACATCTCCATCATCATGAGCAGTATCATACGCTAATTGAACAGCATCTCTTACGCCAAAACAATACCCTGCGTTTTTTGCTAAGAAAATTTTCATAAATTTGATTGCCTTTGGTTTAGGATTGAATCTTTGGTCTCTGATGTAACCATTGAGATAGTTTCTTTTATATTTCCTTGGATTTTAGCACCACAGGCAAACTTATGACCTCCCCCGCCAAATTTTTGAGCTACACCATTCAGAACATAGCTACCTTTGGATCTAAAGTTTATTCTACAATTTTCATTATCAATTTGATAAAACATCAAAGAAACCTCGACTCCCTCAATTGTGCGAACAAAATCTGTAAAACCATCGACATCACTGCTATGCGCCTTTGCTTTTATCATCAGATCTTGATCTATAACAAACCATGCAAACTCACCATCAAGTTCAAAATTAAGGTTTTTTGACAATTCTGACAAAATGCTAACTTGCGCAATAGATCTATTTTCGTAAATAGATTGATAAATCCTAGAGGAGTTAACCCCTAATTCTATACATTCCATTGCAATTTTATGACAATTTGAATTTGTATTGGAGTGTCGGAACGAACCCGTGTCAGTCATAATAGCAGTATAAACCCCTATTGCTTCATCTTTAGTAAAATTTATTTCATTCTTTTTGATGAATTCATATATCATTTCTCCTGTAGCAGCGGCAGCTGTGTCTACATAATTTTCATTAAAAAATGAATTTTCCAATGAGGGATGATGGTCAATATTAAATGTATAGATTTTATTTTCTGTTAACGCTCGACCAACGTCCCTTAGCCTTACAAAATCACCTACGTCAAATATAAAAGCAGCATCAGCATCTTTAATCCAATTATAGTGTATATCATGATCGTACAATTCAATACAATTATGTTGATTTAGAAAATTATATTGTTTAGAAAACTTAGTTGCCGTTATAATTTTTGACTCTATTTTCATTTTTTTTGCAATGTGATGCATCGCATAAGCACAACCGAGCCCATCCCCATCTGGATTTTCATGAGTAGAGAGTACGATTCTGTTCATATCAGATAGCTTTTTGTGTAGATTTTTCCAATTAATCATATAATCAAATAAAATATAAGGTAAAATTAAAGATCGATCTTAAATACATTGCCTTTTCTTTAGGATCTATCCCAAAGAATTTCTTTGGCACCCTTTTCTGAAGAAACATTTCTAGCAAGAACAAAAAAATAATCACTAAGTCTATTTAAATAGGGAAGCCAATTTTTAACACTTACACCCTCACTAGATAAGGCAACACAAGCTCGCTCCACTCTCCTAGATACAGCTCTATTAATATGTAACTGCGCACAAAACTGATTCCCACCAGGTAAAATGAACTCTTTTAATGGAGGTAAGTTTTCATTGTATTTCTTTATATTCAATTCGAGAAAATCTAAACGATCTTCTTTTAGCAGATTTAGGTCAGAATTTAAAAGAGATGCCTCACCACCAATATTAAAAAGATCTTGCTGGATAGAAGAAAGATCTCTGATTAAACTCTCATTTTCACAGAAAGAAATAGATAACCCAATTTGACTATTCAATTCGTCAACCTCTCCCATAAATTCAACCACTGGGTGATCTTTATCAACTCTTTCACCAGTACCCAAACTGGTTCTACCTTTGTCTCCTTTTCGGGTTGAAACCTTTGAAATTCTCATCTTAAAAAAATATGATTCCTACGATAAGAAATAGTGGAAATAAAATTGCTAGAGAGTAAAGAAAATAGCCAAAAAATGAGGGCATTTTAATCCCAGAAGACTCTGCGATCGACTTAACCATAAAATTGGGAGCATTTCCGATGTAAGTATTAGCACCCATAAATACGGCGCCAGCAGAAATTGCTAATAATGTATTCGATAGCTTTCCCATTAATACCTGTGCGTCTCCCCCTGCAGTATTGAAGAATACTAAATAGGTAGGAGCGTTATCTAAAAAACTTGATAATATTCCTGTCAACCAAAAGTACATGCTATTAACTGGTCCAGCTTCACTTGAAACAGCATTTATAACTGCAGATAAAGCACCATCGTTACCAGCCTTTAAAATGGCAATAGCAGGAATAATAGTAATAAATATTCCTGCAAATAGCTTTGCGACTTCTTGTATGGGGAACCAATTAAATTCATTTGCTTCTCTAATTTCTGATGGAGTTAGTTTTAAACTTGCAAAGGCTAAAATCAATAACAAGACGTCTCTAGTTAAATTTTGAAGCTCTACATGCACGTGATATACATTAAATTCAATTCCTGGTCTCCAAAAACCACTTATCAAAACAGAGCAAACAACACCAGCTATTAATAAAAGATTGAATGAGCCCTTAATGCCTAACTTTTCATCACCATCAGGCATTGGAATACTTTCTTCTTTTTTATACTCATAAGAATCATATATATAAAATATGATCATCAAAGATATAACCATAAAAAGCATTGGCATAAACATAGCCTTGGTAGTCCAGAAGAAATCAACTCCTTTCAAAAAACCTAAAAACAAAGGAGGGTCACCTAGTGGAGTTAACGATCCACCTATGTTTGCCACCAAAAAAATAAAAAATACAACTATATGTACTTTGTGCTTTCTATCCTTGTTTGCTCTAAGAAGCGGCCTGATCAGAAGCATTGCTGCGCCAGTCGTACCCATCCAACTAGCTAAAACTGTTCCAAGGAAAATGATACCTGCATTTACAATTGGGGTGCCTACAAAAGAGCCAGTCAATTGCACTCCTCCAGAAATTGTAAATAAAGCAAAAAGTAAAATTATAAACGGGATATACTCCAACAATCCAACGTGAAGTACTTCGTAGATTACAATTGAAAACCCAACTTTAAAGACAAACGGTAGAAGTAATAGTATAGCCCAAAAAGCAGATATTTTGCCAAAATTATGATGCCAAAAATCATGTGCAACTAGGGGAAAAATTGCAATTGAAAGCAGAATACCAACAAAAGGAATGACCCAAAAGATAGATAAATAACCACCATCCAAATGGGGTGCACCAGCTTCTGCTGCAAATATGTTTTGAAAAAGCAGTAAAGATAAGAATAAGAATTTTTTCATTTTGTAAACCAAGTTTTTATTTAATCGTGAGATTTTGTATATAAACTTAAACTTGCGTAGTGTTTCTGGCAAATTTTTGATTTCATTTTTTAATGTTTTTTTTTCTTAATTTCAAACATGGAAATTGTACTAGCAATAGTTGTAATGTGCACAGCAATACTAGCTATGTCTGTAGGGATTATTTTCAATCGAAAACCTTTGCAGGGTTCTTGTGGGGGAGTAGCTGATAATTGCGTATGTTTGGATGGCGGTACCTGCGATGACCCTTCTCAAAAACCTCTACAAAAAAACTAATTAAAAAATGGCATATTATCGGTTTTTTTAACTAAAAAATCGTTTGATTTATCAGACAATATCCAAAGCGCTTCAGAACCCTCAATAGAATTAATTAGTTTTAAGCCTTGATCGTAACTTAAAATACTCAATGCTGTAGCTAATGCATCAGCATCCATACAACTTTCAGCCAATACTGTCACTGATAGTAATGATGATTCTACAGATTTACCATTCCTAGGGTCTATGATATGAGAATAGCTTTTACCATTGTATGTATAAAAATTCCTATAATTTCCTGAAGTTGCCATACCTTTATCTGATAAATCAACCTTACCAAAGATTTGCTCTCCAGGAAGTGTGTTTTTAACAGGTGTTTCTATTCCAATGCTCCAGGGTCGATTTAAATTATTCTTACCACCTACTCTGACCTCACCTCCAATCTCTACCATTAAATCCTTAAAACCTGATCTTTTTAAAAACCTAAAAATTTCATCTACCCCCCAGCCTTTGGCGATTGCATTCAAATCGATCATTTGACCTTTAATGGCTTTGGATAAAGTATTTTCATTTATATTGATTTTATTATAGCCTATCTTATTCATAGAAGATAAAATTTCTCCACTTTTAGGAGGTTCCCAGTTTTCACCCATTTTATTAATTCTACTTCCTGTTCTCCAAAGTTGGACAATAGGAAAAATAGTTGGATCAAAAGCACCGTTCGTAATTTTACCCCAATAAATTGAACGCTGGATAACATTCTTAAAGCCGGTTGATATGGATATGCTTTCTCCAGCATTTAAATCATTGAATTGGGTTATTTCGCTGTTAACAAGATAAGTGGACATTTGATTATTTACTTCATATAAGACAGAATCAATTCCAAACTGTAGTTTTGCCAAATCAATTTCCTCGTTAGGCTTAGGTACAAGTAAAATGGAATATGTAGTCCCCATTGTAGTGCCATTCAGAGCAACGTAAGGAGTACGAAAAGAGCAACTAAAAAAGTTTAAAACAAAAAGAAAGCCCAAAAAATATTGGGCTTTCAAAAATCTCAAAGAAAGATATTTGTTAACCAAAGCTGTCGTAATCAATCATATCTTTTTCAACTCCCAGATCGTACAACATTTTGTCGCAAGCATCGATCATCATCGGAGGACCACACATATAGAATTCAATATCAGTAGGATCTTCATGTTCTTTCAAATAGCTCTCAAATGCCACATTATGAATAAAACCTGTCTCACCTTTCCAATTGTCTTCTGGCATCGGCTCAGACAAGCCAACAACATATTTAAAATTAGGATGTTCTTTTTCTAATCTTAGAAAATCTTCATGATAGAACATTTCACGCGCCGATCTAGCGCCATAAAAGAAAGTAATCTTGCGTTTAGTTTTTTGAGTATCTAATAAATCAAATAAATGACTTCTCATGGGTGCCATTCCAGCGCCTCCACCAAGATAAACCATTTCTCGATCAGTATCTTTAGCAAAAAACTCTCCAAATGGACCCGAAACAGTTATCTTATCTCCAGGCTTTAAGTTAAAAACATAAGAAGAAGCAATGCCAGGAGGAACCTGACCCCATAGTGCTGGAGGTGGAGTGGCAATTCTAACATTTAACATAACTATATTACCCTCTGCGGGATGATTCGCCATAGAATAAGCTCTAAAACAATCTTCATCGTTATTTGCTACAACATCCCAAATTTTAAATTTATCCCAATCAGGATGATATTCTTTGTCTATATCAAAATCTTTATATTGAAGATCTTTATATTTAGGGATGTCAATCTGGATATACCCTCCAGCAGTAAAATTTAAATTTTCACCTTCTGGTANTTCTAAAATNAACTCNTTGATAAAAGTAGCTACACTATTATTTGAGCGAACAGTGCATTCCCATTTTTGAATATTGAAAAATTCATCGGATACTTGAATTTCCATATCCTCTTTTATTTTAACTTGACAACCAAGTCTCCAATTATCCTGGGCTTCCTTTCTGCCGATATGTCCTTTTTCTGTGGGAAGAAGATCGCCACCCCCAAAGCTTACTTGGCATTTGCACATTGCACATGTGCCACCCCCTCCGCATGCCGAAGGAAGAAAAATATTCTGGCCAGCTAGTGCGGATAAAAGAGTTGATCCAGGTCTTGCCTTAATCGTTTTTTCATCATCTCCATTGATTTTTATATTAACATCTCCTTGAGGCAATAGTTTTGATTCTGCAAAGTTCAAAATCAGAACCAAAATCAAAATAACCCCAGTAAACACTGAAATAGCTAAAATGCTTGAAGTAGTAATCATAATTGAATGCCCCCAAATGACATAAATGCGATTGATAATAATCCGGTTAATAGCATTGTAATTCCAACCCCTCTCAAATGGGATGGAACATTAGAATAACGTAAACGATACCGTATTGAAGCCATTGATACAATAGCTAATAACCATCCAAGGCCTGAACCAAACCCAAACACAGTTGACTCGAGCAAAGTATATTCTCTCTCTACTAAAAATAAAGATCCTCCTAAAATTGAGCAATTAACAGCAATNAGAGGTAAGAAAATTCCAAGGCTTTGNTACAGCGTAGGTGAGAATTTATCAAGTATCATTTCAACTAATTGTACCATAGCTGCAATAACGGAAATAAAAACTATAAAGTTCAAAAAACTTAGATTTACATCAGGAAATCCTGCCCAGGCCAATGCACCATCTTGTAGAAAATATTTGTTCATCGCCCAATTAGTAGGAGCGGTAATAGTTAAAACAAAAATAACAGCAAAACCTAAACCAATTGATGTATCCACTTTTTTTGATATCGCTAAAAAAGAACACATCCCTAAAAAATATGCGAGCAAAATATTTTCAACAAAAACCGCTTTTGTGATTAAACTAAGATAGTGTTCCATAATTATTCTTCTTCAATATTTCCAATTAGACGCTGAGCCCAAACGATCAGACCCAATATAATGAAAGCGCCAGGACTAAGTACCATTAATCCCATATTCTCATAGCCTGCAGCATAAAATGAGTCTGGAATAACTTGAATACCATAAAATGTTCCGCTTCCTAAAAGTTCTCTAAAGAAAGCTACGCCAATTAAGATACCGCCATAACCAATACCATTTCCTATGCCATCTAATAGAGAACGCCAAGGACCGTTTTGCATAGCAAATGCTTCGGCTCTACCCATGATAATGCAATTAGTGATAATCAATCCAACAAAAACTGATAACTGTTTGCTCATATCATAGAAATAAGCTTTCAAAACCAAGTCNATGAAAACAACCATAGATGCAATNACCGAAAGCTGAACGATGATTCTCACTTTACCNGGNATCATCTTTCTTAAAAGAGCAATTACNGTATTGGACACTGCAAGAACAAAAATTACGGCCAAGCTCATTACAACTGCTGTATCCATTTTGACCGTCACTGCAAGCGCTGAGCATATGCCAAGCACCTGCAAGCTTATGGGATTGTTGCTCATTAGAGGGTCAGAGAAAGCTTTTTTTGACTTTTTATCTAATAATGCCATTACAAACTTGAAGAACTTCTTACCTTTGATAGATACGGATCATAGTTTTTTAAACCTTCATACAAGAAGGAATTTAAACCGTTAGTTGTCATAGTTGCGCCAGAAATTCCATCGACTTGGTGGTATGCTTCTGGCGAAGTATTATCCACACCTCCTTTGATTGCTTGAATACCTATAAGCTTTCCATTTGGATCAACAAATTTTTTACCGGGAAAATTGTTTTGAAACCACGGCTTGTCAACTTCAGCACCAAGACCAGGAGTTTCAATATGTGAATAGAATGTTATACCTTTTGCTGTAGCTCCATCTGGCTCAATTGAAAAGTAACCATACATAGTACCCCANAGACCTTTNCCGGATATTGGAATAGANTAACCTTCAACTNGGTCTCCACTAACACGTTTATAAATGGGATACTCTTTAAGATCTTTATCAGGNTCTATATCTTTTGGATTCTTGCCATCAATCACGCTACCAGTAGAGTT
Source organism: bacterium TMED144 (assembly GCA_002170005.2). Classification (GTDB taxonomy): domain Bacteria; phylum Fidelibacterota; class Marinisomatia; order Marinisomatales; family TCS55; genus TMED144. Next base: position 101,741 of record NHGT02000015.1, read on the forward strand.
NACGACNAANCNAATTATGGATTCAGAAAAAATTTCTTCNACTCTTTCATTAGTCCATGGNCTCTCTAATGTCTCATTAAANCCCAAAGAACTAAGAATGTTTTTTCTAATATCTGCTTCTATATTCTTTTCTCTCATATCTTTAAGTGAAGAATCCGCAGTTGATACGAAAAATCCCAATANTATAGTTAAAACAGCGGTAAATATTAAAGTGTATTTATTACTGTGCATAACGAGCCATTCTTTTTTTTATATTTGACTGAACAACAAACCAATCGATCAAGCCTGCAAAAGCATTTGCAAATAAGATTGATAGCATAACGCCCTCTGGATAAGCAGGGTTTATGGAGCGAATAATAACTGTGAGTGATCCAACAATAAGACCGTAGTACCAACGCCCTTTATCCGTATGACAGCCGGTAACAGGTTCAGTTGCCATAAAGACAATTCCAAATAAGAAGCTTCCCATAACCAAATGATAATGGGGTGGGATTGTAAACATTGAGTTTGAAGAATAAGGCGAGAAAAAATTAGTTATTAAGGCAGTTCCAACTAATCCTAAAACAGCACCAACCATCACTCTCCAATTAATTATTTTTATATAAGAAAGAAAAATGGCGCCCAGAATTATTAAAAGCTTGTTACTTTCACCTATCGATCCTGGTATCCATCCCCAAAACATGTTCATCCATGAAAAATCAAATTGTGCAAATTCTGTTAACAAACTTACAGCATTTTCCCCAGGTTGCGATGCGGGAACTGATAAAGCAGTGGCACCGGAATACCCATCAGGGCCTGCCACCCATACCTTATCACCTGATATATTGCTTGGATAGGTAAAAAAGATAAATACTCTTGCCATTAAAGCTGGATTGAATATATTCATACCAACACCGCCAAAAATTTCTTTACCAATTACAATTCCAAATGATGTTGCAATAGCTACTTGCCAAAGGGGGATAGCTGGAGGTAAAGTCAAAGGGATAAGTGCACATGTTACCAAAAAACCTTCGCTTATCGTGTGCTTTCGGGCAATAGCAAATAATATTTCCCAAAATGCACCAGATGCGAATGTTACTGCTATAATCGGTAGAATTTGAAATAATCCGAAAAGGAAATTTCCAAAAAAACCCCGTTCTAAATTTAAAGAGACCGCATTTTGGTATCCTATATTAATTGAACCAAATATATACAAAGGTATCAAGGTTAAAACTACAAGAATCATAACACGTTTTGTATCAATACTGTCCCTAATATGCGGACCAGAGTTTGTTTTTTCGTCAGTAGAAAAAAGAATNGTATCTGTAGCCTCAAACAATGGATAGAGNCTTTGCAGCTTTCCACCTTCTTCAAATTGGTCTCTTATTTTATCTAAATTATTTTTAATAAATTTTAACATTTAAGATTCTTTCTCCATAAGATCAAGTCCCTGTCTAATTGTACCACCAACATCAATCTTGCTTGGGCATGCAAAGGAGCACAAAGCAAAGTCCTCTTCATCACATTCAATAATCCCAAGTTGCTCCATTTCTTCAATGTCCTCAACAAGTATAGCTCTGTAAAGCGGATTAGGCATTATATCCATAGGAAGAACATCCTCCCACGCATTGATTGGAACAACATATCTTTCGCTTCCATTTTTNGAAGTGCTAAAATTAAAACCATTNNGATTAGAACCAAAAAAAGCTCTTGTTAGNCTATAGCGNGTGGATGAGGANCCAGGTCTAAGCATNCCTAAAAATTCCCTTTCGTTATTTTCAGGTATAGCAGTAATTGTAGTATCGTAAAAATTTGAGTAATCTTCCAATGAGGATGTCTCACCAGTAAGAACATCACCAGATATTAATCTGAAATTCCCATCTTGAAGATTCTCATGTACTATAGATTTCATTTCATTTCCAATGCGTGATATGTAGTGCGCAGGTTTTTTTACCGAAGGCCCAGCTAATGTAATAATGTTAGAAATGTCTAACTCACCTGTTAAAAGGAAAGTTCCAATTCTAACTACATCCTGCGCATTTAAAGTCCAAACAATATCTTTTAAACTCAACGGTGCAATATGGTGAATCTGAATACCTATATTGCCAGCAGGATGTGGGCCAGAAATAGTATGATGTACAGCTCCCTTAGTTTCTAGCATGGTATCAGAGACAGTATCTTCAGAATAGGTAATATGCACATTTCCATCGGTCAACTTGTTCAAAGCGAATATACCAGCTTGAAATTGGGATTGCTTTCTTTGTAATGCTAAATCAAGATCTACTGATAGCGGAGCAGTATTNATGCCAGATATAAATATGTCTCTTGGAAATTCTATTTTAGTAGGTATTTTATTGAAGGGTCTTTGCCTTATAAAGGGAAATAAACATCCAGCACTAAAACTTTCAACTATGTTTTCTCTAGACAGGGTATTGATCTCGTGCAATCTATATGATTTAAAATTCTCGCAGTCTTCTTTGTCNGATAGCTTTATAATTATTTTTTCTATTGATCGCCTAGATCCAATTTGAATTTTCTCAATGACTCCACACCCAACAGATGGGAATTTAAGATCAGGATTAGATTTATGATAAAAAATAGGAGTACCAATTTTTACTTCATCACCTTCTTTAACAAGCAATTTTGGCTTGATACCTCTAAAATCAGAGGGTTTTATAGCAACGGTTTTGCTTTTNTGTAAAGGNTAAACAAGCAATTCAGGTTTACCGCTAATTTCTACGTTATGCCCTTTTTTTATGTTAATATCAGCCAAGGTTNGTGTTTATCTCGCTTTAAATACCCAAAAAGAAATTTAATGAATTATTGGCCCACTCCACCAATGGGCTAAAGTACCAACCTAAGAAAAAAGTTGGAAGAGCAAGAACGAGCACAAGCGATGTTGTCAATTTTGATTCAGGTAGGGATACAATATCACTTCTTTCGCCTTCAAAATACATATGTCTTACTACTTTAATGTAATAATACAATGAAACAACACTATTAATGACACCCACAAATGCCAACCAATAATATTGATTTCCAGCTTCGATAACGGCAGCAAAAATGTAAAACTTGCCAACAAAGCCAGATGTTGGTGGAAGCCCAGTAAGTGCAACCATGAACAAAGTCATTGAAATTCCTAGCAAAGGCATCTTCCATCCTAATCCATTGAAAGCCTCAAAGTTTTCACCACCAAATTTATCTTGAACATACATTACGACAAAAAAAGCACCAAGATTCATGAGCATGTACATGAATAGATAAATCATAATTCCATAAATACCAGATTGTGACATTACTGGAATAGCCATCATCATGTATCCAGCGTGAGCTATACTAGAGTATGCGAGCATTCTTTTCACGCTTTGCTGTTGAATTGCAACCAAATTTCCTATCGACATCGTAGCTGCTGAAAGCAATGCTATTAGAAATGGCCAAGGTAAACTATTCAAGGATGACCATTCATCGGACCCCATTGCACTATTTGATCCAAAAGCTATATTGAAAAACCTTATGATAAGGGCAAAACCAGCGGCTTTAGGAGCTACAGAAAGATAAGCGGTAATGGAAGTTGGAGAACCCTCATAGACATCTGGTGTCCAAAAATGAAAAGGAACTGCTGAAATCTTGTATCCTAAACCGACCAAGATAAAAACAATCGCTAGAATTAATGCAAGGTTAGAATCCGGACCTAGTTGAGAAATAGCNNTCTTGATAGCAAAAAAATTAGTTTCACCAGTGAGTCCAAACAGAATACTTAATCCATAAAGCATTACACCAGACGAGAATGCACCATAAATGACGTATTTTAAAGAAGCTTCATTGCTATTAGGATTTCTTTTAAGATATCCAGCTAAAAAGAAGGACATTATAGATACAATTTCGATTGCAACATAAAACATTAAGACGTCTATTGCAGAGGTCATCATGACTAAACCAAAAGCCATAATTGACATGATAGTGTAGTACTCACCCTTTCTGTACCCATCTAGCTCAGATGAGTTAAAGCTCATTAACATAACAATGATTGTTGATAGAACAATCAGGATCTTAAAAAATTCAGAAAATGGATCTAATGCCATAGTGCCCATAAATAATCCATTAACAGAGCTTCCCCCAAATAATCGAATTGTTATAAATGTCAGCATTAGACCGCCAATTGCCCAAAAAGATACCTTATGAGAGTCTTTCCTTTCGTAAAAAAGATCGGATAGAATTGCAATTAATGCAGTTGCGCTGAGTATTAACTCCGGCCAAAAGAATTTTAAGCTTTCTAAATTGCTCATATTATTCTACAAATTACCTGCATACCCACCAATGGTTACAACTGACTCTATCAATAAATTCAATGTAGAGGAGACTAAATCAAGGAATGGTCTTGGATATACACCCAAGAACAATGTAATAACTGCAAGCGGGATTACAGTGAAAAGCTCTCTAGAGTTTATTTCGGGTAGATCGTTATACTTTTCATTGGCTGGTCCAAAGAACATTCTTTGAAAAGCCCATAGAAAATATGCAGCATTTAACAAAATGCCCAAAGTAGAGATAATTACAATAGTTCTAAAAACAGGAAATGCACCTATAAATATCATTGCTTCACTTACAAACCCACTAAATCCGGGTAAGCCTAGACCCGCAAAAAAAGCAATAGCAACAAAAGCAGTGTAAACAGGCATTTGGGATGCCAGCCCTCCAAAACCCTCTATATCCCGATGGTGGGCTCTATCATAAATGACACCAACTAGAATAAAAAGCATTGCAGAAATTGTACCATGGTTGAACATTTGAAATACTGCTCCACCAACTCCAGCTTGAGCGCTTATAAGATTGGATCCATTCATACCGGAGGCTGCGATNACTGCTGACATGCCNAATAAGGTGTAGCCCATGTGATTTACNGATGAGTAAGCCACTAGTTTTTTTAAGTCTTTCTGCGCCAGTGCGCACATAGCACCCCATATTACATTTATCAGTCCTAAGATGGCTAGGGCTCCAGAAAACCAAAAAACGCCATCTGGTAACATTGTGTAATTTATTCTTAAGATACCGTAAACCCCTAATTTCAACAAAACTCCAGCCAGAATAACAGATATTGCTGTTGGTGCTTCAACATGAGCCAAGGGCAACCATGTGTGAAAAGGGAAAACAGGTACTTTGATCGCAAATCCTATGAATAAAAGAACCCAAATAACTTTTATTGCGCTCATTCCCCACCATAACATACCATTCAATGCAACTGGTGCAGTTTCCATAAGAACTAACATATCAAATGTGTTACCGCAAGTGAAGTAGAGAGCTAAGATTGCAATCAACATCAAAACTGAACCAGACAAGGTATACAGGAAGAATTTTATCGCCGCATATTCTCTTTGCGGTCCTCCCCACATTCCAATTAGGAAATACATCGGTAAAAGCATCACTTCCCAAAAAATGTAAAAAAGAAAGAAGTCCAGTGCTAAGAATACGCCCATGACACCTGTATTTAATAAAAGAAACAAAGAAAAGTATCCTTTTACAGCTTTGTCAATATTCCAGCTTACAAAAATACCAATAAAACCTATTAGTGCCATTAAAAGAACCATTGGCAGGCTTAATCCGTCTACACCAAGAATATATGTAATATTGAATGATGGTATCCATTCAATCCTTTCCATAAACTGCATTTCACCAATTGACGAATCAAAAACTTGCCATAAATAAGTAGCAAGTAATAGCTGGATACCGGATGTAATAGCAGCGATTTGCTTTATAATCTTTGAATTATCTCTTGGAATTAATGATATTGCCAGCATTCCAATAACTGGTAACCATATAATCCAACTTAATATATTACTCATATTTGACCCTTTACAATATCACTGAATATTGAACAATCAATATTATTATTACACCTATCAAGGCAAAAAGCATGTAATTTTGCAATCGCCCTGTTTGAATATTCTTTAAACCTTTTCCAAGTCCACTTGCAGATCGACCAACACCATCAACCAACGTCTGATCTAAACCATCGTAATCAACTTGGCCAGATGCTTTAGATAAAAACTTTGNAACATGACCAAAACCATTAATAAAGTACTTGTCATAGAGATCCCAATCAATATATGCAACTATATTACAAAGCTTTAAAAATGGCTGATAAAAAACTCTATTATAAATTTCATCAAAATAGTACTTGTTTAGTGAGAGTCGATATAATGGGCCAAAACGTTTAGCCCAAGAGTTTGAAGAAATTTTAGATTTATAATACATTAAGAACGACAGACCTATGCCGATGGAAGCAACAGTTAAAGATAGCACCAAAGCAAGGTCATGCATATAATGAACACCATCATAAATTTCTTTTGCAGATGGTGTCCCAGGTACAAATGAATCTTTAGCTTTGATTAATTTGGTAAACCAGCCATAATCCTTCCATGGAATCAAATTAATGGGAAGTGTGTAAAAAATATAAGTACTAAGAGCAGCCAGAATTACAAGGGGAGCAGTCATAAGTGATGGCGACTCGTGAATCCCATCATATACTTTTTGCATTTTGGGCTCACCGTGGAAAGTTAAAAAAATCAATCTAAACATATAAAATGCAGTTATTGCTGCAGCTCCAAAGCCAAATATAGCCAAAATAATGTGTTGTGGATTTTGATCAACAAAATATAAGGTCCCAGCTAAAATTGCATCTTTTGATAAAAAACCAGAGAACAAAGGAACACCAGCGATAGCCAAAGTCGCTAAAGTCATTGTTGTGCTTGTTATCGGCATTTTCTTGTGAAAACCGCCCATATTTCTCATATCCTGCGGATCAGTATCGTGATCATGAAGATCGTGCAATGAATGATGCATCGCATGAATTACTGACCCTGAGCCATAAAAAAGACAAGCTTTAAACATTGCGTGGGTTAATAAATGAAAAAATGCTGCTGTATAATTTCCAACGCCAACAGCTAAGATCATGTAACCCAGTTGACTCACAGTTGAATATGCCAATACTTTTTTTATATCATTTTGAGTAATTGCTATTGTTGCTGCAAAGATAGCTGTAAAGCCACCTACATATGCAATTGTGACCAGAGCATCAGGTGTAAAGATTGGAAACAGTCTAACCGTAAGNTAAACGCCTGCTGCAACCATAGTAGCTGCATGCATTAATGCAGAAACAGGAGTTGGTCCTTCCATTGCATCTGGGAGCCAGATATGCAAAGGAAACTGAGAAGACTTTCCAACTGCTCCCATGAAAAGACCAAGACCAGNCAGAGTTAGAAGATTACCTTTAATTTCACCATTAGATACCCCAATAAACAGATCTTGAAAATTAAATGAACCTATTGCAGTGAACATCAACATAATTCCGATAAAAAAGCCAATATCACCGACTCTGTTTGTCAGAAAGGCTTTCTTACTCGCGTCAGCTGCTGAGTTTTTCTCAAACCAGTGACCAATTAACAAATATGAGCTTACCCCAACTAATTCCCAAAAAATATATAATGACATTAGATTATTTGCTAACACAATACCATTCATCGAAAAAGTAAATAAACCCAAATAAGCGTAATATCTATTGTATCGAATATCACCTTTCATATACTCAAGAGAAAAAATGTGAGTCATGCTTGAGATCAATGCTACAACAAGCAACATAACTATGGTTATATTGTCAACCCAAAACCCAAGCTCAATTTTAAATGCGCCCATGTCAATCCAAGGCATAATCACTTCATGGGAAAATTTGTAATCCCAATTTTTCAACATACCAGCAAAAAGTATTAATGCTAGAATCAAGGTTGTTAAAATAGCTGAAATAGATATCCAATCCCCTTGTCTGGGCAATCTTTTGCCAAAAAGTATATTGATTACAAAAGCAAAAAGGGGAAGAAATAAAATAACGAGTGAAGCATCTGTGTAGAAATTGCCAGTTATCATTGCTTTAANTCACTCACATCATCAACATTGATGGTTCTAAAATTGTTGAAGATATTTATGATAATTGCTAATGCAACAGCAGCTTCTGCTGCTGCCAGAACTATAACAAATAATGCATAAACGTGTCCTGACATATTCATACCGCCAAATCTTGCAAAAGCTAAAAAATTTACATTTGCTGAATTGAGAATTAACTCTACGCCCATTAAAACAGCAACCCCGTTTCTTCTGGTTATAACACCAAAGAGACCTAGAGAAAAAAGAATAGCACTGATTAAAACATAATTTGAAAGATTATCCATCTTCATCCTTTCTAGACAAAGTTGTTGCTCCGATCAATGCCCCAAGCAACAATAATGAAGCAACTTCAAAGGGAAGTAAATAATCCATTAATAGTAATCTACCTATGGAAGCAGTAGTTTCAGCGGGTTCTGTATTGGCTGCCTGAAGCCATGGCGAACTAATTGCCATGTAACCAAGTGAAGCGATGAATCCAATTGCTACAACAGCACCAATGCCTTTTTGCATCGAAGTATGGCTAATATTGACAGATGTAATTTTGTTTGTCAACATAATTCCAAAAATTATCAAAACCAGTATACCACCTATGTAAACGACGACTTGTACTACCGCAAGAAAATCTGCCCATAAAAAAATATACAAACCTGTTACACCAAGAAAAGTAAACAACAATGAGTAAGCTGAATAAAGTAGGCTATTGCTAGTAACTACCATACCGGCAGAAAATACAGTTATGAAGGCAACAAACCAGAAAACTATATCAGCCATCAGGCTTTGGCTTTCTCCTTAGGTTGTTGTAAAACATTCTTTTGATTGGGAGTTAATTTTTTTGCAAATTGATAAATTAGATCATTTCTGTCAACTTCAGAAAACTCATAGTCTATTGGATGCTTCGAACTATGCGGACCTCCAACCATGAAAATGCATTCTTCAGGGCATGGATAAGTACAAAGGTTGCAATAACAACACTCAGACATATCGATAGTAAATCTACTTACAACAAAACCTTTCTTAGTGCCATTCGATGTTTCGCCAGTATGTGCTACCTCTGGGATATCTTCTCCTCTATCCGCTTTTATGGTATCTATCTTAATACAATCAACAGGGCAAGCTTTTTCACAACGAAAACAGCCAATACAGTCATCTATATCAACGTGCAAACGTGTTCTTATGACATTATAATCCTCTAATTCAAATCCTATGTCTCTTTCAGGTCTCGGCCATCTTTCCTCAGGATATTGCAAAGTTACATTATCCTTTTTTATGTTCATCATGTGGCGAAATGTAATTCTCATTCCGGTCCATAATGTGTTAACTGTATCATATATATTTGTAAAGTATTTAGACATATTTTTACCCAAAAATTAATTTCCAAATTCCTACGCCAAAGATATTTAACATGGCAATAGGTATAAAAACTTTCCAGCAGACATACATCAGCTGATCTACTCTTAAACGAGGAAAAGTCCATCTGAACCACATCATAACGAAGATCAAAAAAGAAACTTTTCCAAAGAACCAAAAAAGTCCAAGCACGGGAGAATTAAGAAATCCAGGAATTGGGCTTAACCATCCTCCCATAAAACCTGCAACAGCTAAACCGCTAACAACAAACATATTAGCGTATTCACTGAGGAAAAAGACTGCCCAGCGAAAGCCTGAATATTCTGTCATCCAACCTGCAACAAGCTCTGATTCTGCTTCAGGAATATCAAATGGTGTTCTATTTGTTTCAGCAACTGCACTGATAAAAAATATAAAAAAAGCTAAAAAAGCAAAGGGGTTTTGAAACATGATCCAGTTAGGAAATATTCCAAAGATAGACCCGCTTTGATACTCGATTAGGTTTTGAAGATTCATAGTGCCAGACATCATTATAGGAACTATAATAGATAAACCTGCAGGAATTTCGTAACTTATAATTTGAGCTGCTGAACGCATTGCGCCATACAATGACCATTTGTTATTAGATGCCCATCCAGCCATTACGATTCCAATTACACCAACAGAGCCGACAGCAATTATATAAAAAACACCTACATTTAAATCAACGGCTTGGATCGTTGAACTAAAAGGTAGTGCTGAGAGACCAATTATAGCACCTATAAATATGATAAAGGGTGCGACTTTAAAAAGTATTTGATCGGCTGACTTGGGTATAGTGTCCTCTTTGATTAGTAATTTTATCGCATCAGCAAAAGTCTGTAAAATCCCCCACTTTCCTGCATGGAGCCCAGGTCCTTGCCCCATTGGTCCCAATCTATCCATCATGAATGCAGAAACTTTTCTTTCTACATAAACAGCGATCATTGCATTGAGAGCCATTAAAACAAAAAGTAAGCCACCCACTGATGCACAAGCGACCAGAAACGCGGCTACAGGGAAATTTCCGATAATTTCAGTAAATTGATTTATGATATAATCAATTGTCATCTGTCAATCTCTCCAAGAACAATATCTAAACTGCCAAGTATACACAAAACATCAGACATCATCCATCCTTGTGAAATCTCGTCCAAGCAAGAAAGTGCTGTAAAAGCTGGAGATCTCATTTTAACTCTTGTTGGAACAGGTGAACCGTCGCTTTCTATGTAATAACCTAGATCGCCTCTTGGACTTTCAGTTCTTCTGTAAATGGAACCTTTCGGAGGGCGGATTTTTTTTGGCATAGTTTCAAATATATCACCTTCAGGAATTTCCTTAAGAGCTTGACGAACAATTTTAATTGATTCTCTCATCTCTAATATTCGAACCCAATATCTATCAAAACAGTCACCCAGTGTACCGAATTTTGCTTCACCGATAGGAATATCAAAATCAAACCTATCGTAAATGGAATATGGCTCTTCTTTTCTTACGTCCCACTTCACACCTGAGGCTCTTAAATTTGTACCTGATACTCCGTAACTAATTGCCACATCTGCAGGAAGCACTCCTACATCTGCTGTTCTTTCAACAAATATTTTATTGTAAGTAAGAAGTTGATTGTACTCATCAATTTTTGGTTCAAAATAATCTAAAAATTTGAAGCATATCTTTTTAAAATCTTTTGGAAGATCATGCGAAACACCACCAACCCACATATAATTGTATAATAATCTGGCACCACAAGTATATTCAAAGATATCAAGAATTCTTTCTCTGTCCCGCAACATATGGACAAAAGGTGTAAAAGCACCTACATCTAAACCGTATGCGCCTACCCCTAAAAGGTGACTTGCGATTCTATTTAGCTCTGCCATGATTACTCTTACATATTCAACTCGCTCACAAACCTTAATATCCATTAATTCTTCCATAGCAACAACATATCCAAAATTACTATTCATAGAAGCAAGATAATCGCATCTATCTGTAAAGGGAATGACCTGTTCATAAGTTACATTTTCTGAGTGCTTTTCAAAACACCTGTGCAGATAACCAAGATGAGGAGTTATTCTAGAAACGATTTCACCGTCCGTCATAACCTCCAACCTAAGAACGCCATGCGTACTGGGATGTTGAGGACCTATATTTAACACCATCTGATCGCCTTGTATTACTCCCATCCTTCCTCCTCTTTGACTTTTGGAACCATTATACCATGATAGGTTTCTTGAAGTTCATAATCTTTTCTTAGTGGCCAACCTTCCCAATCATCAGGACATAGAATCCTTCTTAAATCACGGTGGCCTTCATAAACTATACCAAACATATCGTAAGTCTCTCTTTCAAACCAATCGCCAATCCTCCAAATTTGTTCAATAGACTCTACTTGAGGATTGTCGCGATCAAGTGAAATTACAACCTCTATTTTGTGCCTTAATTCCATAGAGTGAAGATTATATCGAGATTGTAAAGGACCGTCATCGCCTGTATCAATTCCTGTGATGCACTCTAATTGATCGAATAATAATTTAGGGTCATTTCTGAGAAATGTTGCTATGTCTTTCCAAAATTGTCTGTCTATTTCTATTTGATTATCTTGTAAATTTTCATTATTGATTAATGAATAAGGAAATTTCTCCTCGATTAAAGATTTTATCTCAGAATGATTCATGCAAGTTTACGAGTAAGGGGTCTTTCATCAGAAATAAGCTGTTGAAGCTTTAACAGGCCTTCAATTAGCGCTTCAGGTCTTGGTGGACAACCAGGAACATAAACATCAACCGGAACAACAAGATCAACCCCCTTAAGAACATGATAGCCGTGCTGCCAATAGGGTCCCCCACTTGTAGCGCAACTACCCATAGAAATTACATATTTTGGGTTAGCCATTTGCTCATAAAGTTTTTTTACCCGTAGAGCCATTTTCATGGTAACTGTGCCAGCAACAATCATTACATCGGCTTGTCTAGGTGATGATCGAGGCATCATTCCAATTCTTTCAAGATCATGGCGTGCTGCAGCTGTGGCCATCATCTCAATAGCGCAACATGCCAACCCGAATTGGAAAAACCATGGAGATGTAGATCTAGACCAACTTAAAAATTTATCAAGAGANCCTACNACAATGTTATCATTAAATTTATTTTCAAGTANTCCCATTATGAGCCCTTTATTGTTTGAGATTTTTTGTANAANTTAGAATATCTACCACGACCGTACTTNACATTATATTTTACCCAATCNAGGTCNGATCTTCTCCAAACNTATGCNAGNCCAAGCATTAATATGAGCAAAAAGATACCCATCTCTACAAAAGCCAACAAGCCAAGCTCATTAAATACAACAGCCCATGGGAACAANAAAACAACTTCTACATCAAATATTAGGAAGATAAGAGCTACAACATAAAACCTGATGTTAAATTGGACCCAAGCTGAACCCTCAGACTCTTCACCGCACTCGTAAGTTGCCAACTTATCTGCATTGGGGTCGTTGGGGGCAAGTAATTTTTGAATGACTAAAGGAGCATATATGAGNACAATGCCCATAAAAACTAAAAACAATATTGTTCCGAAGTCGCGATACATAAATCTTATATTTTATTTAAAATTTAGANTATCAATTTAGCTTATTAATCAAAGCATCGNCAAGATAAACTTCTATATAATTATTAAATTTTTTAAAGAAAATCACATATAATTTTTTTGTAATATTTTTATATAATAAAATTGTTTTTATGATGTCATTAATTAATACTTCAATCGCAGCAGTTATGCCCTATTTTCCAAAATGGATAGTTAAACCATTTGCAAATCCTTATGTTGCAGGTGAAAATATTGCTGAAGTTACTAGAACTATTAAAAGCCTAAATCAGCAAGGATATAAGTCTACTGTTGATATACTTGGTGAATTTGTTGAAAACGAAAAGCAAGCTAGCCAGGTTTTAAAAAGCTATTCTGAATTAGTCGAAATTATAGCAAAAAAACAAATGGATAGCACAATTTCTGTTAAGCTTACTCATCTTGGTCTTGGTATTGAATCGAAAATTGCACAGAAAAATTTTTCAAAACTGATTGAAGTTGGCAAGAAAAACCGTGTTGGTATCACCATCGATATGGAAAATTCTCCATTCACCTCAGAAATTTTGAGGATTTATAAAGAATCATTNGAGATATTTGATGGGGTTGGAACAGTAATTCAAGCTTATCTTTTTCGAAGTTTAGATGACCTGAAGGCTCTTGATTCACATAAACTTAATCTTAGGATATGTAAAGGGATATACAATGAACCAAAGGGCATATCCTTTCAAAATAAATTAGATATAAATAAAAANTTTTTAGAACTTTCCAAGTATCTACTCAAAGGAAANGGGTATGCGTGCTTAGCAACTCATGATATAGAATTGATCAACAGCATCGAAGACTTCATTCAGCTAAATAAAATAGATAAAAGAAAATTAGAATTTCAAGCCTTGCATGGAGTGCCAATCAAAGAAAAACTTAATGACCTAAAAAATAAGGGATACAACGTAAGAATATATGTGCCCTATGGCCCTGAATGGTTTGAATATTCAATTCGCAGAATTAAAGAAAATCCAAAGATTGTAAGCTACATTTTAAAAAATATGTTCAAACNATGAACCAGGAAAAATTGTANCGCTCAATTTTTTCTTTGAATAAAATNGCCCTGGTTGGAATGAGTACTAATNNNAGNAGGCCAAGCCACCAAATNGGNTTTTATCTNAAAGAACAAGGTTATAATATTTATCCTGTAAACCCTAACTACGATAAAATTAATGNATTGAAATGTTTTTTTAATTTAAATGAGATCAAAGATAATATTGATATAGTAAATATATTTAGACATCCTGATTATGTGCTACCAATAGTTAATGATTCAATCAAAATTAACCCTAAGGTAATTTGGTTTCAGGATGGAGTTGTAAATTATGAAGCTATTGATTTAGCNAATAAAAACGGAATTCTAACCATTGTTGATGATTGTATTTATAGAAGACATAAAGTATTCATAAACAAAACTTAGATATCACCTCTTTTGCCCCAACCCATTTTTGTTCTCAAAGTGCTAAAATAATTTGAATCTTTAAAGTCCAGCATTTTTATAAAATAAGATGCTTTGCTAATCTTTATTTTAGAATTGTTTTGCAGATAATTCTCAACTTGCCCATCAACTGCTAAGGCAATATTGGTTGTTTTCGTTTTAGGAAAACATATTTCTAAATTGCTATCATCGGACAAGACAAGTGGTCTTAAGGTAAGTGTATGTGGGCTAATTGGGGTAACAACAATAGCATTTAATCTTGGCCAAACAATTGGACCACCAGCAGATAGTGAATAAGCTGTAGATCCAGTTGGAGTAGAAATTATTAACCCATCTGAATCATAATCTGCNATATGTCTATCGTTAGAATTAAGTCTCATTGTTAATATTCTATGATACTTACCTCTGTCGATCACAAAATCATTCAAACAATAAAAAGCTTTATAATCTTCATTGTNATGAATTTCAGCTTTCAGAAGCATCCTTTCTTGTACTGAAAAGCTACCGCTAACAACTTGGTTCAATCTTTCAAACATATTTTCTACAGTAACATCAGCCATAAAACCCAATTCACCTAAGTGAACTCCAAATATGGGAGTCCCTCTGCTTCCTATAGCGCGAGCAGCTGATAATATAGTTCCATCACCACCCATAGCAATTAAAAAATCTGTTTTTAAAAAGTCATCTGCTTTTTCGATTGTTNTGAGATTGCTAGGCAAAACTTCCTTGGTTTTATCTTTAATTCTTGTTGTTAAATACACCTCAATCTTTTTTTGATTTGCCCATTTGATCAAAGGATCTAAAAGTTGCCAAAATTTCGGCTTGTCTGTATTACCCCAAATACCTACGGAGTTTATTTTTCTATCATCCATCAATCAGGCTTCTCTTTTACTCTCATTGGAAATATTCATCAATTCGCTAACTTTTTTTTCAGCATTCTTNAGCTGGTCATTTAATCTTTTTGAAATTTCTACTCCTTGTTCAAAAAGCTGTATGCTTTTTTCTAAATTTTGCTCTCCTGCTTCTAGTTTTTCAACGATAACTTCAAGGTCTTTCATCGATTCTTCAAAATTATTATTCTCATTCATCATAGTTTTTCCCTTAATTGGATTGTTTCACAGCTTTTAAATCTCCATTTCCAGTCTTCAATAAAAATTGATCCCCAACATCAATTTGATCAGATTTTTTAATTATTTTTCCACTTGATTCATACGCAATACTATAGCCTCTCAGCAAAATGCTTTTTGGATTTAACGAATATAGATTTTTGTGAAATATGTCAAATTCTAATTTAATTTCATTCAATCTATTCGTAACATGCGTTGAAAGCGATTTTCTTAAAAACTGATTTTTTTCAATTTTTGTTATGATTTTATTCATAGGGTTTAATTTTTCATACTTAACATTTAAACTATCAAAAGTTTGCCAATATTTATTAATTATATTTTGAATATTATGTAAAATTTTCAATTCAATCTGTTTAATTTCATTTAAAATATCCAGTGTGCTTTTTACTGAAACTTCTGCTGCTGATGAAGGTGTAGGAGCTCTTAAATCAGCTACCATGTCACATATAGTAAAGTCTGTTTCATGTCCTACGCCTGAAATTATAGGTACTTTACAATTAAAAATCTCCTTTGCAAGGCCCTCTGAATTAAACGGCCAGAGATCTTCGATTGATCCGCCTCCTCTAGCAATTACAATTACATCAACATCTCTATTATTGCCTAATTCATTTACTGCATCTTTTAAATCAGCAGATGCTCTTTCGCCTTGAACTAATGATGGTCTTAAGATTAAATCTATATGCTTAGATCTTCTATTAAAAATATTTAACATGTCTTGCAATGCGGCGCCAGTTGACGAAGTTATAAGGGCAATTTTTTTTGGATATTTAGGAATTTGTTTTTTGTTTTTAACATCGAAAAGTCCCTCTCTGTGTAATTTTTTCTTCAACTTTTCAAATTCCTGGAATAAATCCCCAATGCCCTCAGGTTTCATTTCGCTTACTATTATTTGATATTGGCCTCTTGCTTCATATAAAGATATTTTGCCTTGCAAGAAAACTTCAACTCCGTTTGCCGGTTGAAAATTTAAGTCTTGATTTGAACCACGGAACATCACAGATTTAATTTCAGAATTTCTATCTTTAAGAGTGAAGTACATATGGCCAGAGCCATGATGTATGAAATTCGAAATTTCACCTTTAACGAAAACATTGAAAAAGTTATTTTCCAATAAATCTTTAATTTTTGAAGTTAATTCAGTTACTGTGCTAAAGTTTTTACTTCTCATTTTAAATTTGGCTTTCCTGCCATAGTCCAGCAATATTGCCAGTATGCAGCTATTCTAATTACAGATTTACCTAATCTTTCATTGAGTAGATCTATAGTTTCATAGTTTAAAATTTCTAAATATTCATTTTCAAAATTTAAAACATCATATGATGCTAATTTTTTTTGTTGGTCAACAGTTAAAACTTTGCGTGCTTTTGTGTCTCCATCAAGAATTCGCTTATGATCTTTGTACGATTCACGCACTATATCCATTGCATATCCAACTGGACTGTCAATTCTTTTTATTTCACCTAAAGGAGTAATACTTTCAATATATTCATCAAATAAACGTACCTCCCATCTAAAATGTATTCCTTTGTTTCCAGTTAGTTGCCCGTCATAATTTAAAATAGTATGTAATGGATTGTGAATGTCTGCAACATAGTGAGCTAAAACACCCATATGAAATATTGCTTCATCCAAACGAGCATTTTTCAAATAAAAAATTACCTCATTGCAAGATTTTTGAATAGCCCAGGGAGCTGTGCCCATTTTTGTTAATTTTTCTGATCCGTATTTTTCTTTAAATCTTTCAAAGTTCAATGGAATATTTTTGAAAGGATATTTATCATAATAGTCTGCATCAAAAAAATGTAATGGTTTTTCCTCAGGATAGAATGTTTTTATATAGTCTGGGACTACTCCATACCATTTTAATGCATTTTTATGTTTATTTACAAATAAACCTAGTTCGCCATTTAGTAAAAATGCGGCTTTTTCATTAATCATCCTATGGCCTTTGTATCCCCAAGCGCTAACGAACGATTGTAATAAAATTAAATTAACCAATAATATAATAAGACTGGTTATCCGCATTTTTATTTAAACTTTTTTCTTTTTATGTCTGTTTGCGCGAAGACGTTTTTTACGCTTATGCGTATTCATTTTACGTCTTTTACGTTTTTTTCCACAGGGCATGTAACCTCTTTACTTTTTTAAACTGTTATTGACATGTGAACGCATGAATTTCGACGGTTTAAAAGTCGGTACATGGCGCTCAGGTAAATTTATTGGTTCACCGGTTCCAGGATTTCTAGCTTTTTTTGGCATCCTATATTTAACGCCAAACGTTCCAAAGCCTCTTAATTCAACTCTTTTGTTCTTACCTAAAGATTCAATGATCGTCGACATAACGCCATTCATTACTGCTTCTGTCTCAACTTTTGTAAGACCTGTTGCTTCTGATACAGTGTTTACAATTTCTTGTTTTGTCATTTAATTACTCCATTCTCCATCGATATTGTGGTAATTTTTCAAACCAAGTTGTTTGAATTTTGGTTGATAAATCACTAGAAAGGAAATCTTTTATTATATTTGATTTTTTATTGTTTCGAAATATTTGAGGCTTGCCCGAAATACCTCCCATTTCAGCTGCAATTTCGATTGCGCTTTCAAAAGTACCCAATTCATCAATTAAACCTAATTTCAATGATGTTAAGCCTGTAAATACACGACCATCCGCTAAGCTTAAAACATTATTTCTTTCCATCATTCTGTCTTTAACAATAACATCAATGAATTGATTGTACATGTTTAAAATTAGTTTTTCAAAAAAAAATTTATCTTGAGGTGTGGGATTTCTTGAAAATGAACCCGAGTCCTTCAAATTACCACTTTTTATCGTTTCAACATCAATTCCAACTTTATCAAATAAATCTTTCATAATTGGGTATGAAATTATCACACCTATACTTCCTAAAATGGAGCCCTTGTTGGCAAGGATCGAATCCGCAGCAACAGCAATATAGTAACCACCTGAAGCAGCAACATTTCCTACACTAGCAATTACTGGTTTTATTTTTTTCACTTTTTTAATTTTTTCGTAAATCTCTTCCGTTGGCGCTACAGATCCACCAGGAGAATCGATTCTTATTACAATTGAAGCTATGTTTTCTTTCTGCTCAAGTTGATTTAAATCTTCGATAATTTTTTTAGAGGAGATAATGGGCCCAGTTATTTCTACAATGCCAACTTTTTTTACGCCCAAGCTATTCTTAGCGATGTTGGTTTGTTTTCCTAAGTTAAATGATATAATAATTGTGGCTAAACTTAATAAAGCTATCCACAACCATCTAAAGTCAGTTTTGGGTGCGACTATCCTTGCTTTATCCATAAAGTCAACTTTTGGCCTGGATAGATATTTTGTCCATACTTCAACCCGTTCCATTTTCTTATGCTTGATGCTCTAGTTCCATAGTCTTCAGCTATATGACCAAGAGTGTCACCTATTCTTACTTTATAAGTCAATTTATTGAAGCCTTGCATGGAAGATTTTTGTCTAGGTCTTGTAGTAAGATTCATTCCAGGAACAGGAATGGTTAATTTTTGATTAATTCTAATCATACTTCTGTTTCTGATTTTATTAACCGCAGTAAGATCGTGAACAGACACTCTATATTTTCTAGCTATTGTCCAAAGGCTTTCCCCATTTCTAACTCTATGGGTAACGAATTGAGGTGCAAAGCGCTCATTCTCTGGTAAAGCATTATAATTTTTCAAAAAAACTGATTTTTTTCCGATTGGAATTTTTAAAGAATATAATTCATTTGGGGTTGCAGACTGTCTTAATTCAGGATTTAATTGCTGTAAAATTTTGAAGGATGTTTCAGCTGACCTTGCTAAAACCATTAAGTCAGCACTTTTCTCAATTTCTACAATATCGTAGGAATAGGGCTTCTTGGTTTTTTCTTTCTTGTAAAAGCCATATTTTACTGGCTGTTTTGCCATAATAGTCGCAGCAAGAAAATAAGGTATATAGTTTCTTGTTTCCCTTGGGAGTGAATGCATTTGCCAGAAATCGGTTGTTTGATGTAACTGTCTGGCCCTTCTAATTCTACCTTCACCAGAATTATAAGCTGCTAGTGCAAGATACCAATGATCAAACTCCTCATAAAGATCACTTAAATAAGCTATTGCTGCCAAGGTAGCTTTTTCAGGGTCTCTTCTTTCGTCTACATACCAATTTCTATTTAAGCCATATATTTTGCCAGTGGAATAGATAAACTGCCATAAACCACTTGCTGCAGCTTTTGAATAAGCTTTAGGATTAAGACCAGATTCAATCATTGCTAAGTATAATAATTCAGGCGGAAGGTTGTTATCTTCTAATTTTTTTGAAATCATAGGCCCATAAACCTCAACTCTATCTAGCCAAATTTCAAATTGTCTTCTCCCTTTTGATTTGAAGTAATCGATAAATTGATTTACTTTTTTATTAATGACTAATGGAACATGCCCATCTCTATCCTCAATAATTGTAAATTGTGTTGCACCCATTTCTACTTGAAGAGGCTCAGTCATTGATGTAACATCCATTCTCATATTTTCTGCATTTATTCCAGCTTCAACTTTATCTAACGTTGTAAATTTTTTAGTATATAGCAATACTAGCGATTGCTCAAATCTTTCAAACTCTTCTTTGTCCTCAATATCCATTTCACCATATTGATCCGCTTCAGCCAGCAAATCAAAAATTCTATTTAAATTATATACTACTTCAAATGTATCTGATAAAATATCAGCTATAAAAGCATCAGACAATAGAACCTTAGCATCATTTAATAATTCCGGTAATCTATTCTCAGTTGAACTCGATTGAACACCATGAATAGCGGAGAGTATTGGGTCAGACTGTTGTTTGCTTGATTTTTGAGCAAAAATATTAATTAAAATAAAAAAATGAATTAAAATAATTCTTGTAAGTATCTGTTTCATATATATTTAGAGTAATCTGATTGGCGAAATTAGACGAGTATAAATACCGAGTCAAGGCTTTTTAGATAAATTATTAATTATTTTAGTTGTGCTGTATCCCTCTAGAAATGGAATAAGAACTACTCTTCCGTTATTAGATTTAACAATGTCTGATCCAATTATATGCTTATTTTTATAATCACTACCTTTTGTTAAAATTGAAGGAATAATTTTTTTAATAAGATTGTATGGAGAAGGTTCATCAAAAATTACCACATTATCCACTATTCCAGTCGATAATAGATTTTCTGCTCTTGATTCCTGATCATTTATTGGCCTCTCAGGTCCTTTTAGAGATGTAACGGATTTATCAGAATTTAAACCAACAATAAGATAATCGCCTAATTTATTGGATTCAAAAAGATAATGCAAATGTCCTTTATGCAAAATATCAAAACAACCATTTGTAAAAACAATTATTTTTCCTCTCTTTTTTAAATTATTACAGATAATTATTATATCTTTAATTTTTTTGATCAACATCTTTTGCTTTTAATAAAATAACTTTTTCTCTTAAATCTTCAACAAAGCTTGGCAGTTCTTCTTCTTTAATTTTTTTTGTTTGTATTGGTTTTCCTATATTTAATTCAAGGCTACCGATATTAAGCCCTCTTCTTAAATTAGATTGAAATTGATTTGTGCCAATAATGCCAATAGGAACAATTGGAACACCTAAATCAATTGCCAATTTCAACCCTCCTTTTTTGAATCTGCCCACTTTTCCATTTAATGAGCGAGTTCCCTCAGGAAATAAAAAAATAGATCTTGGATTTTTTTTCATTGAAATTCTAGCTTGTTCTATTGATCTCATTGCTTTCTTATGATTGGATCTGTCAACAAAAAAATGTCCCCCAGCAATCATTGACCAGCCAAAAAAAGGGATTCTGCTTAGTTCAATCTTCGCAACAGAAACAACATGCATAGGAATCGAAGCGAAAACTAGGGGAATATCTAGCGCAGATTCATGATTTGGAACAAAAAAATAATTGTTTCTTAAGTCAATATTTTTCAAACCATTAACATTAAACTTAATTTTTCCAATTGTAAGTATTGTTTTTGACCAATTAATTGCAATCCATGACATCAGCTTACCTTTTCTCTCAAAAAGAGAGCCTACCATGCCAAAAAAAGCAAAAAGAAATGTGATTATGATAATTTTAAATACAAACCATCTATATTTAAAACTAATCAATTATATTAGAGCCAAAATACGGTTGAAGTGGCTCGGGTATATTTATTGAACCATTTTTATTTTGGTGGCTTTCTAACAAAGCTACCAAAAGCCTTGGAGTTGCAACTCCACTTCCATTTAGAGTATGTAAAAAATCTGTTTTTCCATCATTTTTTCTGTATTTAATGTTTCCCCTTCTAGCTTGAAAAGATTCAAAATTGCTACATGATGAAACTTCTAACCATTTTTCTTCAGCTGGAGACCAGACTTCAATGTCATAGCATTTTGCCGCAGAAAAACTTAGATCGCCAGTGCAAAGCTCTATTACCCTATATTTCAAACCTAAATTTTTAAGAACTGCTTCTGCATTTAAGGTCAAAGCTTCTAATTGTTCATATGAATTATCGGGTTTAACAAATTTTACTAATTCAACTTTATTAAATTGATGCAATCGCAAAAATCCCCTAGTATCTTTTCCATGGGATCCAGCTTCTCTTCGAAAACAAGCAGAATAGGATACATAATTAATAGGCAAATTTTTCTCAGATAGAATTTCGTCTTTATGTAAATTAGTAATTGGAACTTCAGCTGTAGGGATTAACCACAAATTATCATTTTCAATTTGATACATGTCATCGCTAAACTTTGGTAGGTTGCCAGTTGTTCTTGGAGATTTTGAATTGACTAAAAAGGGGGGAAAAATTTCAACATAACCAAATTCTGATGTATGTAAATCTAACATATAGTTAATCAGAGCTCTTTCTAGCTTAGCTCCTTTATTGGTATACAGAGGGAACCCAGAACCTGAAATTTTTGCCGCTCTATCAAAATCAAATAAATTAAGATCAACTCCCAATTCAATATGATTTTTAATTTTGTAGTCAGTTTTTTTTAATTCACCAAACTCACGAACTAATTTATTATCTTTAGAGCCTACCCCATTAGGAGAGGAGTCATGTGGCAGATTTGGTATGTTTAGCAATAAAGAATCAATTAATTCCTTAATTTTATTTGATTCTTTTTCAATATTTGAAATTGATTTGCCGACCTCTATCATTTGATCAATTTCTGTTTCAGCAGACTGTCTATCTTTTTTTAAATGAGCAATTTTTTTTGAAACAGTATTTCTTTCAAATCTCAATTCATTAAGATTTGTAATAAGAGAGCGATATTCTTTATCGAGCTCAAGTAAATTATCAATTGAAGATTTATCTCCTTTTTTTGCTAATTTTTTTTTGACAAAACTGGTATTATTTCGTATTAGTTCGATCGAAATCATTAAAAATTCTACTTTGGTAAGTTTTTTGAATTCACGTTACTTAAAAATGGTAAGTCTAAATCTTTCTTTGAAATATTCTTTTTGCCTTCTGGCCAATTTATATCCAGTAAGGGATCATCCCATGATATACCAAACTCATCGCTCGGATCATAGTAATTTGTACATTTATAATGGAATGTAGATTTTTCACTAATAACATAATATCCATGTGCAAAACCAGGGGGAATATATATTCTAGTATGTTTTTTATCATCTAATACTATTGAAAACCATTTGGAAAAAGTTGGAGAATTCAACCTAATATCTACCGCAACATCCAAAACTGAACCTTGACTGACCCAAACTAATTTACCTTGTGGAGATTTTAGTTGATAATGCAACCCTCTGAGTGCGCCCTTGTATGATTTAACTTGGTTTTCTTGAACAAAACTTACTTTGTATCCAATGTTTTCTAATATTGAGTTTCGAAAAGACTCTAAAAAATAACCTCTTGAGTCATGAAGCACTTTTGGCTCAAAAACAACTAAATCATCTATTATTGAACGATAAACCTTGGTCATAAGTTTCTACCGATATTTTCAAATGAAAAGTTTTCAGCTTTTAATTTATCTATGCTAAAAATATTTCTAGCATCAACTAAACAAGGTTGTTTTAAAAGCTTTTTTAATTCTTTAAGGTCAATTCCTCTAAATTCATTCCATTCAGTCAAAATAACACAAATGTCTGTATTTAAAACACAATCTCTCCATGAATTGAAGTAATTTATATTTAAAAATTCCTTTTTAAAATTTTCCATTGCAACAGGGTCGTAAACATTTACGCTAGCACCGTTTTCAACTAACAATGGAATAATTGTCTTAGCTGGTGACTCTCTTATGTCATCGGTCTCAGGCTTAAATGATAAACCAAGTATACTGATTGTTTTTTTTTCTAAATTTTTATCACATAACGATTTGGTCTTTTCAAAAATTTTTATTTTTTGATTATCATTTGTTTCAATTACTGCATTTATCAATTTCAATTGAATATCATTTTCTTTGCCCAAATGTGCCAAGGCTCGTGAATCTTTTGGAAAGCATGAACCACCATAACCTGGTCCAGGGTGAAGAAACTTTGGACTAATTCTACCATCTAAACCCATAGCCTTAGACACATGATGCACATCTGCACCAACTTTTTCACAAAGGTTAGCAATTTCATTGATAAAGCTAATTTTGGTGGCTAAAAAAGTATTAGAAGCATATTTTATCATTTCAGCTGTTTCAATATTTGTAAATAAAATTGGAGTTTCGTTTAAATATAGTGGCCTATAAACCTCTTTCATTTCATTTACGGCATTGTCGCTTTCACATCCAACAATAATTCTATCAGGGTGTAAAAAATCATCAATAGCTGCACCTTCTCTTAAAAATTCAGGATTTGAAACGTAATCAAAATCTTTCGAACTGCTAAACTTTTCTATTAAAGTTTTAATTTTTTTACCTGTGCCAATAGGTACTGTGCTTTTTGTACATATGATTTTAAAATCATTTAAATTTTCTGCTATAGTTTTAGCAACCGATTCAACATATCGTATATCTGCTGAACCATCATTGCTTTGCGGTGTACCTACTGCAATAAATATTATCTCAGAATCTTTAATTGATTTAGATACATTTAAAGAAAAATTCAATAATCCTTTATTCATATTCTTCCTAATTAAACTATCCAAGCCTGGTTCATAAATTGGAATTTTAAGTTTTTTAAGATTGGCAATCTTTGTTTTATCGATATCTACACAAGTTACATGATTCCCAAATTCTGATAATCCAGCCCCTGACACAAGTCCTACATAGCCCGATCCGATAATTGAAATTTTTTTCATAAAATTATAAAAGACCTTTATTTTTCCTGATGTAAAGTTCAGCGCAAAATAGAAATAACAATATAATTGCAACTACAACATTCTCATTAAATTTGGCAATCATAAATCTTATTTCTTTTTTTACTTTTGGAGACAAATTTGCAATAATGCTATCTTTTTCGCTCCAATTTTTGAAATTAGCAGATGTATTTAAAGCAATATTTTTTAGTAAAAACTCGTTCATAAACACATTTGATAGCTCAATTTTACTTTCCATAACTTCAAATTCACCAGTTTGTAGCTTGCTATAATCGTTCTCATAAAAAATTTCATAATTATATATTCCCGATGAGGGTGGTCTATAATCATATTCCCATCTCTTTAAATCTATATTAAAGTCAAATTCATTATTTTCAATTTCTTTTCCCTCTTTAATAACCTTTAAAATAAGTGATTCATCAAAATTCTTCAACTCTGACAATCTATTGCCAGATATGTTGACAACCTCCCCTAGCTGTAATCTTTTTTTGTTTAATCTAAAATAGCTTTCTTTTGAGCCGCTAATCTGAAGAAGCCAAGAAATAGATATATTTAATACTAAATCAGAAGGCCTTTCTAAAGAGTCAAGAAAAGATGACTTTAACTTTAAAATTTCTGGTGATAAAAAAAGTACTTTTCTTATTTTGTTTTTTTCATTTCTTACCCAAAGGGGATTCTGATTATTAAAATAAGCTAGTGTGTCGATATTTTTGTTCTCTAATCTTAAAGTAAATGGATTATTCAGTGGAGGTAAAGATTTAAAATCCTCAATAAATTTAAAATTCCAATTGAACGTACTATTTGTTTCATTAAAATCAACTACATTAAAATCTAACAAAGCTGAAATCTTATTTAAAGAATCATCATTCTGATTTGGTCCAACAATTAGAAAAAAAGATGAATTATTTGCAATTATTTTTTTTCCTAAAATTCTAACAAAATCAAACGACTGGTCTTTAATAGGAAAATTATCAAAAATAATCAATTCATAGGGGTTGCTCCAAAATGAATTTATTGATGGTCTGAATTCAGAATCGGCAACCTTCACGTAATGATCAAATTCTATTCTCTCATTTTTTTTTAAATTTTCTTTTATCAAATTTGTATTCTTATTTGGGGTTCCAGTCAAGAGAGCAACTTTATATTTATTTTTTAATATTAAAATGTTAAATCTCTGTCTATTGTTTTGAATATTGACTTCATCCTCGAATGACGAAACACGTACTTCGAACTCTTGATTGCCAATTTTTTTAGGTTTAAA
The DNA here is from genome assembly GCA_002170005.2 of bacterium TMED144. Taxonomy (GTDB): domain Bacteria; phylum Fidelibacterota; class Marinisomatia; order Marinisomatales; family TCS55; genus TMED144. The sequence continues at coordinate 127,769 of NHGT02000015.1, forward strand.
TAAAAAATCAACCTCATTTAAAGATAAATTGTTAGTTAGATAAATTTCTCTTGAAACAATTAATTCTCTATTTTGATAAAGAGAAATTGTAGCTTTTTTATTCTCAACTCCTTCTGATTTAATAATAGATTTAAAATTTATATCATCATTTATAAATGATACTGTTGGCGCATCTATTGTTTGGATTGAAATATCGACCATCTCTTTATTACTACCAATGCCAACCACATGAACGGGTATCTTTATCTCATCAAAGCTTTTTAGAGGGTTAACACCCTCTGTTGCAACTCCATCAGTAAAAATCAAAGCACCGTATAGATTTTTATTGTTATCAATATTTTTTGCTACTTCAGAAAGATTTGTAGTTAAACCGTTACCATTTAAACCTGATTGATAAAATGAACTAACACTTCTATCAAACAAATATGATTCATATGGAATATTATCGGTTTCAATTTTTTTAAAAAAATTGTTTAAATCAGATTTAAAATTGTTAAACATTGGCTGTTGATGAAGCTTCATACTACCAGAATTGTCCACAAAAATTCCAAGCATAAGTTTTGTAGTTTCAGATAAGTTAAATTTTAGAATTGGATTCAATAGAAGAGTAATTAATAATAAAAAAATAAAGTATCTAAATATTAAAATATTGATATACCATTTTTTATATTTTTTCTTTTTTATTTTATAAAAAAAAATAGAAACAGATATTAAAAAAATGACAAATGATATAGTTGTTATTAAATCGATTGAATTTAAAAAATCAATACTCATTATGATTTATTTTCATATTTGGAAAAATTTTAAAATCTATTTTAGTAAACTTTTTATCTTTTGAATATAAATAAGCTAAAAAAGCTATCATAGCAGCATTATCTGTGCATAAATCCATTCTAGGGAAAATTATTTTTTTCTTATGTAAAAATTTTTCAGCCAAATTTCTAAGGTGAGCATTGGCAGCCACTCCTCCAGCAATAACACAAACATTGCAATTTGTTAATCTTAATGCCCATTTTAATTTTTCAAGTAAAGTTTCAATAATTGCATTTTGATAAGATGCAGCAATATCAGAAATATTATTTTTTTTATTTTTTCTACAATAATATAAAAGGGAAGTTTTTAAACCGCTAAAACTAAATTCTAAATTATTTTCTTTCATTAAAGCTCTTGGGAAATTTATTTTTTTTGGATTTCCATTTTTTGAATGCCTTTCAATTTCAGGTCCACCAGGATACCCTAAGCCTAAAATTCTTGCTCCTTTATCAAAAGCTTCTCCTGCTGCATCGTCCCTAGTCTCACCTAAAAGTTTATACTTAGATAATCCTTTTACATACCATAGCTGTGTATGGCCTCCTGAAACAAGTAAACATACAAATGGAAAACTCAATTTAGGGTCAGATAGAATATTTGCAAAAATATGAGCCTCTAAATGATTTATTCCAATAATTGGGATATTGAGCGCAAGACTCAAGCCTTTTGCAAATGAAGCTCCAGATATTAAAGAACCAGCTAATCCAGGTCCTTGCGTAACAGCAATAAGATCAAGTTCATTTGAAGAAAAATCTAGAGTTTTAAAACAATCTTTAAATAGCTGAGGTAAAATTTTATCATGCTCTCTTGAGGCTAATTCAGGAACGACTCCTCCATAATTTTTGTGGACTATATGACTGCTTACCTTTGAATAAAGTAATTTCTCGTTTTCAAACAAAGCTAATGCCGTTTCATCGCATGAGGTTTCAATTCCTAAGATTTTCATTCAATACTTTTAGTTACAATTAACTCAATATTTTGTGGAGATAAGTCCATCCATTTAATAATATCAGTTGGTGCTTCAACTTGTATTGGATAAAATTTTACCGATGGTTTCCATTTAGAAAAATCTACATTTATATAAATGTCTTTTGGGTTCAAGCTTGAAATAAAATCAATACCCCCTACAACAGTCAATGAGACAGTTTGTGGACTCAGAAAAACTTGTACTTCATCAACAACATTTTTTAACTGAACTGGTATTTCACTAATTATTCTTTCACTGATAATTTCTATTTTCTGTTTAAAAAGAACTTCTTTTGGAGTTAATTCAATAATGTCTTCAGCAATAGTATTTAAAATCATTTTTGTTTGAATTTCATCACTTATTTCATTTAAATCGTATTTAATAGTACTAACTATGTTTATTTTTTCTATAGTCTCTTTTGGACCAGCGATTTTAACTTTTCTTGGGATTATTTCTGAGTTTCCAACCATGGTATATCCAGGAGCTGGTGAAATATTTGCATTAACGACAACATCAACAATTTTTTCTTTATATTCATCTAAACTAATCTGTATGCTATTCGGATAAACAATCTCAACATATTGAACATCAAAGTTTGATGGAATTGATATTTTCTGAGGGTATCTTTCAAAGTAATCATTGAGGATAAAGCTGTATTCTTCCGATATTCTCTCAAGATCGATTACTAGTTTAAAATTTGGAAAAAAAGATTTTAATATATATGATTTAAAAAGAGATCTACCTGTCCCTTTAAGTCTTACTTTAGCAACTTTTGGAACTTCTTTATTTAAAGCGTGTTGAGCAGATAAGTTTCTTGCTTCAATTGGCATATCAACAACCATATTATAAGTATTATTGCTAATTAAAAATAACCATAACGAAAGAGCTAATACAAATGCGCCAAAGGTCATTTTTATTTTAATGAATGACAAAAAAGAATTGATGCTCACTTAAAATCGGGCTATAAAATTT
>NHGT02000016.1 GCA_002170005.2 bacterium TMED144
AATACCCATTTAGAATTATTATCCGCATCTGTAAGAACCGGATCTCCCAATTTTCCTCAAGATGAAGATGGTGTTACAAGACGCGCTCCAACAGCATTTTATTTTGAAGGACCAGACCACGTTTATCCTAGTTTGGTCATGTCAGCTGCAATGGATATTTTGGGCATTAAAAGAGATGGTGGATTAGACTACGATTTTGATAATAATATTCTTCGGTTGATTGATACCACTGAAACAGTTATTAGAGAAATTCCCATTGATGACCAAGGTAGAATGTATGTTAATTTTTGGGGACCAGCTTTTGCATTTACTTATTTGCCTTACATGTATTGCATGGACCCTGATATGTTGCCACCAGAATATTGGGATGGCCAAGTTGCAATCATAGGAACATCTGCAGCTGGATTGTTCGATTTAAGAAATACTCCAGTTATGGAAACATTTCCTGGAGTAGAAATCCATGCAAATGTGATGCAAAGTCTATTGAAAAATGAATTCATCGCTAAAAAAAATCAATCAGAAACGTTTGTATCCATACTCTTAATCTGTCTAATCTTAGGAGCATTGATTAGCTTTCCAAAGAAACCACTTTTTGCAATTCCAATACCAATAATTGGTATTGTTGGTTGGATCATTTTTACCTACTCACAATTTTTCAATACCCTAGAAATGTGGGAAATAATTCGACCTATATTTTCCATGGGATTTACTTTCGGCGGCATTTTCCTTTACAATTATTTCGGCGCTGAAAAGGATAAACGATTTCTAAAGAATACTTTCAGTACTTACATATCTCCAGAACTAATTGATCAAATGTACGAAGCTAAAGAGCAGCCTTCGCTAGGTGGTGAAGAAGGTTATCACACAGCATTTTTTACAGATATTCAAAGCTTTTCTGGTTTTTCTGAAAAATTATCAGCACCAGACCTTGTTGAGCTTTTAAATGATTATTTAACAGAGATGACAGATATTTTATTGTCAAACAAAGGAACGCTTGATAAATATATCGGGGATGCTATTGTTGCATTTTATGGAGCTCCAGCGCCAGTTGATGATCATGAATACTGGGCTTGCTTAACTGCAGTTAAAATGCAAGAAAGACTAGCTGAGCTGAGAACCAAATGGCAAGCCGAAGGAGACAGATGGCCCGAAATTGTTCACAATATGCAAAATAGAATTGGAATAAATACTGGCCAATTAGTAACTGGTAATATGGGTTCTACCATGAGAATGAATTATACTATGATGGGCGACACAGTGAATTTAGCAGCAAGACTGGAAGCTTCTGCAAAACAATACGGAGTTTATATTCAGGTAGCTGAGGAAACCTACAAAGCATGTAAAGATAAATTCATTTGGCGAGATTTAGATTTCGTTATTGTAATGGGAAAAACAGAACCAGCGCAAGTTTTTGAACTCATAAGCGAAAAGGACAAGATTCCCCCAGGATATGATAAGTTACTTCCGGCATATCACAAAGCCTTGGAATTATATAGAAACCAAGAATGGGATAAAGCTATAAAAGCCTTTAAAGCCTCTGATAAGCTTGAAGATATGTTCCCTGGAAGAAAAACAAACCCTAGCAGGATTTACATCCCACGATGCGAACATTACAGAGACAACCCTCCAGGAAAAGATTGGGACGGGTCTTGGTCTTTAACAAAAAAATAATGGATTTATATAATTGAATAATTCAAATTCAACAATCTTGCTCTTAGCTGATGGCAGAATTTTTCAAGGAAGATCGTTTGGATATCAAGGGGAGACTGTTGGCGAAGTATGCTTTAATACAGGTATGACCGGCTACCAAGAAATTTTAACAGACCCATCCTATTGTAAACAAATTGTAACAATGACATCACCTCACATTGGAAATTACGGTATAAATGAAGAGGATGTTGAATCTGAAAATATTCAAGTAGCGGGCTTTGTGATAAAAGAAGAAACTATGACTCCGTCGAATTGGAGATCCACCCAATCCTTAGGTGAATATCTTAAAAAAAATAAAATTGTTGGTATCAAAGAAATTGATACCCGTTCTCTGACAAGACACATAAGAGACAAAGGCGCAATGAATGGCATCATCTCATCTAATGATCTAGACATACAAAGCTTAGATAAAAAATTGAAAAAATTTCCAGATATGAATGGTTTGGATTTAGCGAAAGATGTTACAACTCAAAAAAAATACAAATGGCCAGGAAAAGGGCGATATAAAGTAGCTGTTATTGATTTTGGTATTAAAAAAAATATTTTACGCCTTCTATCAGATATAGGATGTGAACTTACAGTCTTTCCAGCTAGCATTAAAGCCGAGGATATTCTTTCATTTGAACCAGATGGTGTTTTTTTGAGTAATGGGCCTGGTGACCCTCTTGCTGTTACTTATGGAATTGAAACTGTTAAAAAATTATTAGGAAAGGTTCCATTGTTTGGTATTTGTTTGGGACACCAAATATTAGCTCTTGCGCTTGGAGCATCAACTTTTAAATTGAAATTTGGACATAGAGGCATAAATCATCCAGTAAGAAACAATGAAAAAAATACAGTTGAGATAACGAGCCAGAATCATGGATTTGCGGTTGATCTCGATTCGTTGCCTCCTAACGTGATTTCTACCCATATTAATTTAAATGACAATACCTCTGGAGGAATTCGTTGTACCGATATTCCTGCTTTTTCAGTTCAGTATCATCCGGAATCAAGCCCTGGTCCGCATGACAGCAGATACTTATTTAATCAATTTATTGAGATGATGAATGCCTAAAAGAGATGACATAAGTTCAATTCTAATTATCGGTGCAGGTCCAATTATCATTGGTCAAGCATGTGAGTTTGATTATTCTGGGACTCAAGCTACTAGAGCCTTGAAAGAGGAAGGCTATAGAGTTGTCTTAGTTAATTCAAACCCGGCAACTATAATGACCGACCCTAATTTAGCTGATGCCACTTATATTGAGCCTCTAACAGTTGATTATCTTGAATCAATTATTATTAAAGAAAAACCAGATGCGATATTGCCAACCGTTGGTGGGCAAACAGCTCTTAATCTTGCAATGGATCTTAAAAAAAGCGGTTTGTTTGACAAGTATGGCATAAAACTCATTGGCGCACAGGTAGACGCAATAGAAAAAGCAGAAGACAGAGAACTGTTTAAAAAAGCAATGGATGAAATCGGTATTGATACAGCTCAAGGAGGCTTTGTTCATACTTGGGAAGAGGCTAATGCACTGCTTGATTCTATACAATTTCCAATTATCATTAGACCATCATTCACCTTAGGAGGAACTGGTGGGTCGGTTGCTTATAACTTTGAAGAGTTTCAGCAGTTAGTAGAAAACGGATTGAATGCTAGCCCTATTACAGAAGTTTTAATTGAAGAGTCTTTGCTTGGCTGGAAAGAATACGAATTAGAGGTTATTCGCGATAACGCTGATAATGCTATCATTGTTTGCTCCATAGAAAATATTGATCCAATGGGAGTGCACACCGGAGATTCTGTAACAGTAGCACCTGCGATGACCTTATCTGATAAAGAATATCAACAAATGCGCAACTGGTCCATTCAGTGTTTGAGAACAATAGGAGTGGAAACTGGGGGATCAAATGTTCAGTTTGCGGTAAACCCTGAAAATGGTAGATGTATCATCATAGAGATGAATCCTCGTGTAAGCAGATCATCAGCTTTAGCTTCAAAAGCAACTGGGTTTCCAATAGCAAAGGTTGCTGCTAAGTTAGCAGTTGGTTTTACATTGGATGAATTACAAAACGATATCACCGGTAAAACTCTTGCTGCTTTTGAGCCCACTATTGATTATGTTGTTACAAAAGTCCCAAGATTTGACTTTGAAAAGTTCCCTTCAGCATCTGGCCATTTAGGCGTTCAAATGCAGAGCGTAGGTGAGGTTATGGCTATTGGTAGAACTTTTCAGGAGTCCTTACAAAAGGCTTATCGTTCGCTTGAGGTTGGGATTGATGGATTGGAAGCAAAACCTCCAACCGAAAATGACCCAGATATTCATCGCGCTAGGCCACTTGACTTATCAAAATTACAATATGGAACCAGTTTTAGACTTTTAAAGATTAGAGAAGCTTTTATTGAAGGAAAATCATTAGAAGAAATTTATGAAATCACAAAGATCGATCCCTGGTTTTTGAGCCATATCCAAATATTATCATTAATGACAGATGATGATTCTATTAGAAAGCTTAAAGAAAATGGGTTTTCTGATAGTCAAATAGCTAGATACAGAAATCAGTCTGAAAATTCAATTAGAGAAGAGCGAATAAAGAAAAAAATCTTACCTTCATATAAAGTCGTAGATACTTGCGCAGCAGAATTTGTAGCTCAGACCCCATATTGTTATTCAACTTATGACCAAGAAAATGAAATTGAACCACTAGAAGGAAAAAAAGTAATTATTTTAGGAGGAGGTCCTAATAGGATAGGACAAGGTATTGAGTTTGATTATTGTTGCGTTCAAGCAGTGTTTGGTTTGAAGGAGGAGGGTTATAAAACTATTATGATTAATTGTAACCCTGAAACAGTAAGTACAGACTTTGATCTGGTTGATAGATTGTATTTTGAGCCTGTTACTTTTGAGGATGTTCTAAATATTGTTGAGTTCGAAAAACCAGATGGGGTGTTAATACAGTTCGGTGGTCAAACCCCACTTAAGATCGCTATGAAGTTAGCACAGGCAGGAGTTCCCATTTTAGGAACATCGCCCCAGAGTATTGACCTTGCAGAGGATAGAGAAAAATTTGGGAAAATTCTTGATGAATTAAATGTTGAATGTCCTCGTTATGGCACCGGAAGAACACTTGACGAAGTTGTAAGCGTTGCTGAAAATATTGGTTATCCCGTTTTAGCAAGACCAAGCTACGTTCTGGGAGGAAGAGCGATGGAAATTGTGTATTCGCGGCAGCAATTGGTTGAATATATCTCTAGAAATGCCGATGTGACAGAGGGCCATCCAATTTTAATAGATGAGTTTTTAGAAGATGCATTTGAATTTGACGTGGATGCCCTATGTGATGGTGAGTCTGTTCACATTGGAGCTATCATGCAACACATAGAAGAGGCAGGAATTCACTCAGGAGATTCAGCCTGCGTTTTACCACCGTATAAAATTAGCAAACAATCGCTCGATGAAATTAAAAAAATAACAGAACAATTATCTTTAAAATTAAAAGTAAAAGGATTGATCAATATTCAATTTGCTTATAAAAATAAAAAAGTATATGTACTCGAGGTAAATCCAAGAGCTAGTAGAACCATTCCATTTGTAAGTAAAACTACTAATACTCCTTTAGCAAAAATAGCAGCCCAGATAGCAGGAGGGGCTAAATTAAACAGTTTTAAATTAAAAGATTGGAGACATTATAAACACATCGCTGTTAAAGAAGCTGTTCTTCCATTTAATAAATTTCCTGAAGAGTCAATATTCTTAAGCCCAGAAATGAAATCTACAGGTGAGGTTATGGGCATATCAAAAACAATGGGCGAGTCCTTTTTGAGAGCCTCTATTAGCGCAGGAAACAACTTGCCGAAAAAGGGCAAAGTTTTTATATCAGTTAATGATGGTGATAAAAAAGCTATGATACCAATTGCAAAAAAATTAAACGATATTGGCTTTACAATAATTGCCACAGCTGGAACCTCAATTTTATTAAACGAAAATGGAATGAAGACTGAAAGAATCTATAAAGTTGGAGAAGGTAGACCCAATGTTGTTGATGGAATTAAAAATGGAGAGATAAATTTAGTAATAAACACTCCATTAGGGGCGCAATCTAGATTTGATGAAGAGGCAATTGGGAAAGCTTGTATAAAAAAAGGTATTCTAGCTATCACTACTTTATCAGGAGCAAATGCAGCAGTAGATGCGGTTAGCCATAAAGATGATTATAGCGTTAAATCAATTCAAGATTATCATAATTGATTTTCTTTATAATTACAAAGAATATTAATCGCATCTAAATACCCCTTTTTCCCTTTTCCAAAAACTTGACTTATACATATGTCTTTAATAACAGACGTTTTTCTAAAACTTTCTCTATCCATGATGTTAGATAGGTGTATTTCAACCGTGGGGATTTGAACTGATTCAATAGCATCTCTCAAAGAATATGAATAATGTGTTAATGCTCCTGGATTAATTATAATTCCATCTATCTTTTTATATAGCTCATGTATTATGTCTACAATTTTTCCTTCGTGATTAGACTGAAAAAAAATAATTTTTTTTATTTTTGGCGTTGCATTTATTTTAATCCACTTTTCAATATCAGTTAACGATTCTTTTCCATACTGTTCAGGTTTTCTAACTCCTAATAGATTTAAGTTTGGACCATTGATTATTAATATTATCATATTATTACATCCAATGATTTTAATATCAAATTTTTTTGGACATTAATATCAATAATGGGTTTTCCTATACCTTTTAATAAAACAAAATTTAGCTTTTTTGATTGGTGTTTTTTATCTTTTAAAATGAAATCGTAAAACTTTTTCTTATCAATTTTATTTATTTCAGGCAAACTTAAAGAAGTTATAGACCTATGAATCGATTCATAGGTTTTTGGCTCTATCAATCCCATTTCTTTAGAAATCCATGATTCACAAATCATTCCCAATGCAACCGATTCTCCATGTTTTATTGTTTCATATTCAAAATAGCTCTCTAACGCATGGCCAATTGTATGTCCAAAATTTAAAATTTTTCTCAAACCTTTATCCTTTTCATCTTTTTCAACAATTTGTGATTTTATTTGACAGGATTTATGAATGAAATAACTAATATTTTTTTGAGAGTTATTCTCACTATACTTTAAAACATCATTTAAAAAATCTTTATCCCAAATCAAACCATATTTAATTAGCTCCCCCATGCCAGAGCTAATTTCTCTTAAAGGTAAAGAGTTCATAAAATCCGGATTTATAAAAACTTTTTTTGGTTGATATATAGTTCCAATTAAATTTTTCCCTTTTTCTGTATTTATGGCAGTTTTTCCTCCAATGGATGAATCAATCATCGATAAAAATGTAGTAGGGATTTGATAATATGATATTCCTCGCATAAATGTAGATGCTACAAAACCAGAAAGATCACCAACTACGCCTCCCCCAAATGCAAATATTATCGATGATTTGTTGCAATTAAATTCAATTAAACTATTTATTACCTCGGAAAAGGTAGTTAAGCTTTTAGCATTTTCATTGTCATCAAGAATTATAAAATGAAATTCTAAACCATTTTCATGAAGGACTTTTTTTAAAATTTTACTATACAGATTATAAATAGTCTGTTGCGTTATGATAACAATATTTCTAATGTCTTTAATTTTTTTTAGCTCTTTGCTGATTTCAAAAGCAATATCACTATCTATAATTATTTCATAAGATCTATTTTCTAATTTGAGTTCTAACTTATTCATAAAAATATTGTTTCGATTATTTTGGAGGCTATTTGAACAGGGGTTTTTTGATCAGTATTAAATTTATAATCTGCAGCGTATAAATATTTTTCTCTTCTTTCTTTCCATATTTTATCGATTTTAGTTTTATCTTTATATTGTTTTAATAATGGTCTAGAATTATTACCATTGAGTCTTGATTTTAAAGTCTTTGTGGATGCTTTCAATAAAATACATATTCCATTATCTTTCATAAATGAAATATTATCATTGTTAAGAATAATTCCTCCCCCACATGAGATAATTCCACCATTAAGCTTTTTTAGCATTGATGATTCTGAGTCTCTGAATTTTTTTTCACCATAGATTTCAAAAAAATTAGAAATAGTTGTTTTATAGTTTTTTTCAATAATTTGATCAATATCAAAAAAATTATGATCAAGTTCTTTTGATAATAAATTCCCAATTGTTGTTTTTCCTGAACCCATCATGCCAATTAAATAATAATTCATTAATATTTAGCAGTTGAATTCATATGCATTTTAAGTTGATTCATGGAGTCCCCCCCAAATTTTTCTAATATAGCATCTGCTAATACTATGCACATCATACTTTCCGAAATTATTGATGCTGCTGGGACCGCACACGAATCAGCTCTTTCTTTGAAAGCTTTTTTTGGCTCTTTAGTTATATAATCTACAGAATTTAAAGGTTTAACCAGTGTTGAAATTGGTTTCATCGAAACCCAAGCTAGTATACGTTGAGCATTGGTCATTCCACCCTCTATGCCACCGGCATTATTTGTTGTACGGGTAAATCGATTATTCATGTATTCAATTTCGTCGTGTACTTCGCTTCCAAATTTAGATGACATTTCATTTCCCGAGCCAATTTCAACCGCTTTGAATGCGTTTACGCTCATCAAAAGACCTGTTAATCTTGCTTGTATTTTCTTGTACCATTGTGAATGTGAGCCAAGACCATATGGAAGACCATCAGCTATTAATTCAAAGGTGCCTCCAACAGAATCACCCTGTTTTTTTGCTTCGTCAATAATTGCCATCATTTCTTTTTCTTTACTTTTATTAATACACCTAACAGGTGATTTATCCGCCAAATTGCTAATTTGATTTGGAGTCTGATTCGTTTCAACATCTTGAATGTCTTTTATGTTATGAATTTGTACCACCCTACTACCAATTTCAATTCCGATATCTTCTAGCATCTTTCTACAGAAAGAGCCTAATGCAACCCTCATCGTGGTTTCTCTGGCACTAGATCTTTCTAAAATATTTCTTATGTCATTCATGCCAAATTTTTGCAGGCCTGCGAGGTCAGCGTGCCCTGGTCTTAGCATAGTAATTGGCTTTGAAAGTTTTTCAGGAATGTTATGGTCCATTACATCTTTCCAGTTTTCCCAATCCTTGTTCTTTATTTGAAGACCGATAGGACCACCAAGTGTTTCGCCATATCTTACTCCTCCTATAAATTCTGCAAAATCATCTTCGATTTTCATTCTGCCACCTCTACCATGCCCCTTTTGCCTTCTACTAAGATGTTGCTTAACGTAAGTTTCACTAATTTTAATATTTGATGGAAGGCCCTCTATAATTCCTAATAGCCCTTTTCCATGGGATTCTCCTGCGGTTAAAAATCTTATTCTTTCTAGCATATTTTCTCCATAATATTTTTTTTTATATCATTAAAATTGATTTGATGTAATAATTTTTTCCCTAACCAAATCTCGTTTGATAAAATTGCTTGATAAATCAACATATCTATACCATTTAAAGTTTTCGCTCCAATTTCTTGTGCCTCTTTTAAGAATTTTGTTTTAATTGGATTATAAATAACATCATAAAATATTTGGTCTTTTGAGGTAATAAACTTTATTATTGGAGATTCGATAACGTTGGGCCACATACCTAAAGAAGTGCAATTTATGATAATATCATAATTCTTCGTATTATATGTTTTGATTTTAAATCTTATCCAATTTTCCAATGAAATTCTATTTTCATGTGTTCTATTATAAATTGAAATGGATTTGCAACGAAGTTCAATAAGTGCATATGCAATAGATTTTGCAGTTGCACCTGCACCAATGATAGCACACTTTTTTTGACTTACATCGATATTATTTTTTTTAAGCGAAAGAACAAAGCCCTTCCAATCTGTATTATACCCCTTATCTTTAAAAATACAATTTACTGAACCTATATTTTCGCACGAATTTTCAAATTCATTAATATGATTGAATATTGTCTTTTTGTATGGAATTGTAACATTGTATCCATAGTATCTATTTCTGTTTACAAAACTTTCTAAATCTTCTTTTTTCAATTCCTGCAATTCATAAGAATGATCGAGTTCGAGTTGATAAAAAATTGAACTATGTAATAATGGACTAATCGAGTGAGATACTGGGTATCCTATTAACGCAAACTTTTTCATTGCATCAACGAATTCATATCTTTAATAAAATTTGGATAGGATACTTTTATACAATTTGTATTATCTAAATTATATGTACCATTTAATGATTTATTGAGGATCGTAAATGCCATGGCTATTCGATGATCATTGAATGTATGAATTTTTCTCGGCTCTAGATTGCTTGGCCCCTCAATAATAAAGCCGTCTTCAAGCTCTTCTACTTTAGCATTCATTCTTTTTAGATTGTGACAAATTGCTTTTATTCTATCACATTCTTTATATCGCAACTCCTTTGCACCTCTTACAATTGAAATTCCTTTTGCTTTTGTTGCCAGTATTGCCAATAAGGGGATTTCGTCTATCATTGACGGTATTTTTTCTTCATCAATTTTAAATGGCTTAATAATGGAATAGTTAATGGTCAAATTACCGACTTTCTCTCCATGTATAATATTTCCAGTGATACTAGAAATATCTGCTCCATATTTTTTTAGTATTTTAACAAACCCTAATCGTGTTTCGTTTAGGAGCATATTTTTAAAATAAAGCTTAGAATTAGGCATTAATAATGCTGCAGTTATAAAAAAAGAAGCACTAGATATATCACTTGGAATTTTAATATTAAAAGCATTTAACTTTTGAAAAGGCATAATCTCAATTCGGTTCTTTTTTGTATATATTTTAGCTCCTAAACTTTTTAGAAAGAGCTCGGAATGATTCCTTGATAAATATGGTTCTGTAAAAGCTGTTTTGGTATTTGCAGTAAGGGCAGCAATAAGAATGCATGATTTTAATTGAGCACTTGATATTTGACTTTGATAATCAATTCCGTGCAGAGTGTTTGTTTTAATTTTGATTGGCAAAAAATTATCATTACTATCTATAATGGACCCCATTTCTGTAAGTGGCTTTATTATTCGATGCATAGGTCGCTTGGATAATGACTTGTCGCCAATAAGTGTAGCATTAATTTTTTTATTAGCTAACAATCCAGCAAGAAGTCTTGCTGTTGTTCCTGAATTTCCACAATGTAGAGCTTTATTGGGTTTAGAAAATTCATCTCCATTTACAGTAGTATAATTTCTATTTTCAACAATCTTTACATTACAATCTTTTAAACAAGATATTGTGGATTTAACATCTTCCCCATCTGAAAGATTGAATAATTTAGATGTACCACTTGTCAATGCACCGAAAATTAGAGATCTGTGAGATATTGACTTATCTCCTGGCAATGTTATTTCGCCATCAATTTTCATTTATAAGCTCATCGGCAATTAAAAAAGCCATTTCTATTGATTGACTTGCGTTTAATCTCGGATCACAATGAGTATGATATCTTAGACTAAGATTAGTTTCAGTAATATTATCAATGCCACCTGTACACTCAGTAACATTCTGACCTGTCATTTCAAGGTGAATTCCTCCTGCAATAGAGCCTTCGCTCTTATGAATTCTAAAATTTTTCTTAACTTCATTTAGAATATTTTCAAATGATCTGGTCTTAATACCGTCATTGCTTTTAGTTGTATTTCCATGCATTGGATCACATGACCACAAAACATTCTTTCCCTCCTGATTAACCCTTTTAATTAAATCAGGAAGGTATTTTTCAATTAATTTATTTCCGTATCGCGCTATTAAAATAATTTTTCCACTTTCATTGGAAGGGTTTAGTATATCTATTATTTCTAAAAGTTCATCAATATCGGTATTAAAACTACATTTAATCCCGATTGGATTTGTCAATCCCCTGCAAAATTCAACGTGTGCACTTTCTTTAAATCTTGTTCTATCCCCTATCCAAATCATGTGTGCTGATGTAGCATATATTTCTTTACTATCTTGGCTTGTTCTTAGCAATGATTCTTCATATGGCAGTAAGAGGCCTTCATGCGATGTATAGAAACTGATTTCTTTTAATTGAGGAGTGTTATCGCTATTAATGCCTAAGGCATTCATAAACTCTAATGATTCTTTAATTTTTATCGCCACGTTTTTATAGCGTTGGCTAGATGCTTTGTTATTGATAAAGCCCATATTCCATTTATTTACATTTTTTAAATCAGCAAGCCCCCCACTAGAATAAGCTCTCAGCAAGTTTAGAGTGGATGCAGCTTGCGAGTAAGCTTTTAACATTCTGGATGGATCTGGCTTTCTTTTGTTAAAATCAAACTCAACATCATTAATGATATCTCCTTTATAGCTCTCTAGCTGTTGGTTAAATTTAATTTCATTTTTATTTGACCTTGGCTTTGCAAATTGGCCAGCAATTCGACCTATTTTAGTAACAGGCAGATTAATCGCTGAAGTAAGAATTATTCCCATTTGAAGAATTATTTGAAAGGTACTTTTGATATTATCTGCATTAAATTCTGTGAAACTTTCAGCGCAATCACCTGCTTGAAGAATAAATCCTTTGCCTGATGATGCGCTAGTTAAATCCTTTTTTAGCTGTTCTACTTCACCAGGAAAAATGAGTGGAGGAAAACTAGATATTTGAGCTTTTACTTCATCAAGCAATTTTTTATTATTGTATTCAGGTAGATGTTTAGCCTCAAAACTTTCCCAACTATTAAACTTCCACTTTTTCATATTTAGCTACTTTTAGAAAGTGAATTAATAATTTCGTTAGCTTTTAAAACATAATCTTCATCAGCATTAATATGATTTAAAATATGTGACCCAACAACAGCCCCATTTGAATATTTGTTGAACCATTTAACATCATCATTAGATTTAATTCCAAAGCCTACAATAAATGGACATGAGCTATTAGCTCTTACCCGATCTAAATATTTTATTAGTTCTTTTTTTGAGCCCAAGTCGTTTCCAGTAATTCCAAGGATGCTCACAGCGTATATTAAATCATTTGATAAATTAGAAATTTCCTCAATTCTTTTATTGGACGTATTCGGTGCGACTAGCAAAATTGGAGAAATCCCTAATTCTTTAGCTTTGTTGCAAAATTCTTTTCCTTCATCATATGGCAGATCTGGTAAAATGATTCCATCAATTTCGTTCACAGCGCAATCGGCTAAGAACCTATCTATTCCTCTTTTTAAAATTGGATTATAATAACCCATCAACGAGATTGGGATATTAGTCTTTTTTCTAATTGATTTTACTTGTTGAAAAATAATATCAAGTGTAATACCATTGCTTAAGGCTTTTTCACTTGCTTTTTGTATTACGGGTCCATCTGCCTGTGGATCTGAAAAAGGTATTCCAATTTCAATCATGTCCGCTCCAGATTCTACAGCTGTCAAAACAAGTTTTTCCGTGCTGTTGATTTCAGGATAGCCTGCAGTAAGAAAAACTATGAGTTTGTCTTTGTCATTTTTAAATAAATTTTTTATTCGATTCATAGGTGTATGCCTAATTCCTTAGCAACTGTATTTATATCTTTATCACCTCTTCCCGAAAGGTTCAGAATGATATCCTCATTTTTAACTTTTTTCAGTTTTTTAATATATGCTATAGCATGAGCAGTTTCTAAAGCAGGAATAATGCCTTCCATTTTTGACATCCATGAAAACGCATCAAGAGCTTCATCGTCAGTTGCACTTACATACTCAACTCTATTAATTTTTTTAAGATAGCAATGCTCTGGACCTATTCCAGGATAATCGAGACCTGCTGAAACCGAATGGGGAAGATTAATTTGCCCATCGCCATTTTGTAAAATTAATGAGGCTGCTCCATGCAAGACTCCAAACTCACCTTTTGTTACTGTAGCAGCATGTTGCTCAGTGTTCAAACCTTTTCCAGCTGCCTCAACTCCAATTATTCTAACATTATCTTCAATAAAAGGATAGAATAATCCTAATGCATTAGATCCTCCGCCAATACATGCTACTAATCTATCTGGTAGAGATTTTCCTGTTTTTTCTTTGAATTGTTTTTTTGTCTCTATTCCAATAATTGATTGGAAATCTCTAACGATCATTGGATAAGGATGGGGCCCTACAGATGAACCAATTATATAAAAAGTATTTTCTACGTTTGTGACCCAATCTCGAATTGCTTCATTGGTGGCATCTTTTAAAGTTTTACTTCCTGAATGGACTGGAATAATTTCTGCTCCCATTAAATTCATTTTGAAGACATTCAGTTTTTGCCGTTCAATATCTTCAGCTCCCATGTATACTTTGCAACTAAGACCAAACTTAGCAGCAGCTGCTGCTGTAGCGACTCCGTGCTGACCTGCCCCTGTTTCAGCTATAATTCTTTTTTTACCCATTCTATTAGCTAAGAGCACTTGTCCTAAAGCATTGTTAATTTTATGAGCCCCTGTGTGATTAAGATCTTCCCGCTTTAGCCAAATATTCGTATTTAATGTTTCGGAAATTTTCTTAGCAAAATATAGAGGAGTTTCCCTTCCAGAATATTCTTTTAATAAAGTGCTTAGTTCTTTTTGGAAAAGATCATCTTTTTTAGATATTAAATATTTTTTTTCTAGCTCATGAAGCGCAGGAATTAAAGTCTCTGGTACGAATTTTCCCCCATACTCTTCAAAATGACCTTTAGAGTCAGGTAAATTGTAGTTAGTTAGATAATTTTGCAAAATCAAACTCCGTTTCTTTAGTATTTTTAATTTTTTGAAAAAACTCATCNACTTTTTGGTGACATTTGTGTCCTGGTTTTTTCTCTAGGCCGCTACATATATCAATAGCGCCAGGATTTACCGTGCTAATTGCTTTNAAAANATTGCNATTGTTAAGCCCGCCTGATAAAATAAAGTTTTGTTTTTTATAANGATTTAAGAGATCCCAATNAAAAGCTTTTCCTGTTCCACCTTCNGATGTTTTAGAAAAAGTATCAAATAGCAAAGTATTNTTAAATTCAAAAAAATCGTCTATGTCATCTTTGACTTTAATTACTTTGATTTTGGGAATATTAAACGAGCTAATGAATGCATCGCTTTCNTTGCCGTGAAATTGAATAATGTCAATAGGCACTTTTTTAATTGCTTCATTTACAAGATCCAAATGTGGATTAACAAAAACACCAATTTTTATTATGTTGTTTATTTCTTTTGATATTCTAGATGCCCTATCAATTGTAATGCATCTTGGGCTTTTGTTATAAAAAATAAAGCCGATGGCTTTTGCTCCAGATTTAGAAACATGCATAGCATCCTTTAAATTTGTTATCCCGCAAATTTTAACTGGTATCATATTTAAACAAATCCTTCTATCATCTTCTCCAGTGCCTTACCTGGATATTTAGATTTCATAAGTGATGTGCCTATGAGAACAGCATCATAGCCTAATTGACGGATGTACTTAAGATCTTCAATTGATCTTATGCCGCTCTCAGCGACCTTGATTGATTCCGATGGAAGAAATTCAAAAACTTTTTCGAAATGATGTATATTTGTTTTCATTGAGCTAAGGTCTCTTGAATTTACTCCTACAATTTGTGGCGCTAAATCCTCAATGATATCTATTTTGGACTGAGAGTGAAACTCAATTAAGGGTGTTAATTCACGACTTGATATTAATTTTTTAAAATTTTCAATCTTATCTTTGGGGATAGCTTCAGCTATAAGTAAAAAACTATCTGCTCCATGACTCATACCAATCTCAACTTGAACAGGGTCAATGATAAAATCTTTTTGAATAACAGGAATAGATACATTTGTTTTCACTTTTGATAGAAATTCTANGCTACCACCAAAAAATTTCTNATCTGTAAGAACAGATATAGCCGACGCCCCAGCATTTTGATAATCTTTAGCAATTTGAATAATATCGGCTTCGGGGNAAATATCTCCTTCGCTTGGTGACTTAAGTTTTATTTCTGCAATGAATGACAAATTCTTAGTTGAGAGAGCTTTTAATAAACTATACTTAGGATATTCTTTATTATNCAATGCAAAATGATTCATAGTAGATATTTCTTGTTTTTTATTTTCTAATATTTCANTTAAAATGTTCATTTTGATATACTCTTTAATACTTCATAAGCTTTTCCTGAGTCGATAGAGTGATTTGCAATAGAAATTGCTTCACTAAAATTTTTAGNGGATCCACTAACAATAATTCCAGAAGCAGCATTCAATATGACTATATCTCGTTTGGGNCCTTTTNCCCCTTTAAGTATGTNAATTGTAATTTTNGCATTATCCTTTGANGATCCNCCGAGNATAGAATGTTTGTCATGAATTTTATATCCATAATCTTCGGGATTAAAATCGTATGAACGAACATCGCTATTTTCATCAAAATGACTAATCTTTGTTTTTGTTGATATAGTTATCTCATCCAATCCATCGTAACCNCAAAAAACCATTCCTCTTTTAACGCCTAACTTTTGTAAAACNTTAGCTTGTTGTTCTGTGAGATCTTTATTGAAGATACCCATGGATTGNGCTTGGGCATCTGCAGGATTTGTAAGAGGNCCTAAAAGATTGAAGATTGTNTTAATNTTAATTGAATTTCTAGCTTCAGCTGCGAATTTTATAGCTGGATGATATTTAGGAGCATATAAGAAACCCAGCTTGTTTTTTTCTATGTTTNAAATTGTNTTAGAAATTGAAACATCAATATCAATTCCAAGTTCTTCTAAAACATCTGCTGAGCCGCATTTTGANCTAATAGATCTGTTTCCATGTTTAGCTACATGTATTCCAGCGCCCGCAACAACAAAAGATGCAACNGTTGAAATATTAAAACTTCCAAAGGAATCACCCCCAGTTCCGCACATATCTATAGACGGAACATTAATCGCAGCTTTTTTCATATTATTTCTCATGGCCTGAGCAAAGCCTAGAATTTCATTTAAGCTTTCACCTTTGCATCTTAGGGAAACGATTATGGAAGTGACTTGCGAGGGATTAAGTTCGCCGTCCATGATCATACTCATTAATCTGATTGATTCATCAACTGATAAATTTTCTTTATTAATTATTTTTTCTAAATATTTTTTCAATTAAAACTCCAAAAAATTCTTGATTATTTTTTTACCGAATTCTGTATCAATCGATTCAGGATGAAATTGAATACCATATACTGGATATTTCACATGTTCTAATCCCATAATTGTTCCATTTTCTAAATTTGCTGTTACTTTCAGAGACGGGGGAAGGTTTAAATTATCAACAACTAACGAATGGTAGCGTACAACTCTAATTTGTTCATCTGTATCATTAAAAATTTTAGATGGATAAATATTAATGGTTGATACTTTTCCATGAACAATAGATTTTGCCTGAATAATCTTCCCCCCAAAGCTCATCCCTATTGCTTGATGTCCAAGACATATTCCTAAAATTGGCACATCTCTATGATTATCTTTTATAATTTCTATGCAGTTGCCTGCATCCGCTGGATGACCGGGACCTGGTGAGATGACTATGTGAGTAGGATTTAACTCTTTTATTTTAGCGTTTGTGATTATATCATTTCTATATACTTCAATATTATTATCAATTTCTCCAATATATTGATAAAGATTGTATGTGAAGGAGTCATAGTTGTCAATCAAGATAATCATGGCGATTTCTTTCCTTGTTCAGCAATGGTTAAAGCTCGCTCTAAGACTATTAATTTATTGATGCACTCTTGATATTCGTTTTCTGGAATTGAATCAAATACAATCCCAGCGCCTGCTTGAAACGTAGCTTTTTCTTTATAAATTTGCATTGAGCGTATTGCAATACAAGAATCAAAATCTTTTGAATAATCAATCAAACCAATCCCACCAGAATAAAATCCCCGTCGGCAAGGCTCAAGTTCATTTATTAATTCCATTGCTCTTATTTTTGGTGCGCCAGTTACTGTGCCCGCAGGAAATCCACTAAAAAAAATATCAAAAAAATCTAGATCATTATTTTTTTCACCTTCAACTTCAGAAACTATGTGCATAACGTGGGAATAAAACTCAATCTCCATTTTTTTTATTAAATTAACAGATCCAATCTTTGAGACCTTTCCAACATCATTTCTTCCAAGATCAATAAGCATTAAATGTTCAGCCATTTCTTTTTCATCTTTAAGTAGTTCTTCTGCAATCTTTTTATTTTCATCTTGCTTTGAACTCATTTTTCGTGTTCCAGCAATAGGCTTTACCTTTATTTTACCATTAATAGATTTTATTAAAAGTTCTGGTGAAGAGCCAATAATATTAAAATTTGCAAACTTGTAATGAAAAAGATATGGCGAGGGGTTTATTTCTTTTAAAGCGAATAAAACTTCACTTGGAATTACCTGTGTTTTCCTCTCAAACTTTTGACTAAGAACTATTTGAAATACTTCCCCTTGTTTGATGTACTCTTTTGCTTTATTTACTTTTTTACAAAATTCTAATTTGGTATGATTGGAATGAGATGGTCTCGGTTTAAATATTTTATTATTTGGCGTAATAGACATTTTTAACAAAGCGCTATAAGCATTCTTTATTATTTTTTTAGAATCTTCAATTCTATTTTTTAAAGTATGTCCTGGGTCAATTTGGATGTTATCAAAAATTCTCAAGGAATTTTTTTGTTCATTAAATACAAAAATTGTTTCATACAGCATTAAAACAACTTCAGGAAAATCCCCCTTTTTCATTGGATAAATAGGAATTTTTTCATTTAAGCTAATAGACTCATATCCAAAGAAAGCAACAAAACCCCCAGTAAAATTTGGAAAATTAGGAACCACAAATTTTTTTTTATTAAGTTCTAAATTAATTAAATCATCGACGCTCTCATTACTTTGGTTCTTTTTACCGTCTTCAATAATATAATTTTTATTTTTCTCTCTAGTAATTATTTTCGATGGATTATATCCCATATAAGTGTTTTTATCTTTTGAAGACAAATCAAATTTTTTGCTAAAAAAGAAAGAGTAAGAATATTTTTTTTCAATAAATCTCCAAACATCGTTTATTTGATTTTTATTGAATTCAAATTCCAAATAAATGGGTATAATAACAGACTTCTCTTTTGAAAAACTATCTTTGCAAAATTTCTCTATTTCTTTAATGTATTCCATATAAAAAAAAACCCCGATATCATTCAATATCGGGGTTTGTTAAATTTTTCTTGTTACGCTAAGCGTTACAAGGTACCCCCATAGTTATACCACCAGATAAGTTGGTTAGTTGTTTTGATTGATTTTAGAATTAATTTCATACTATAAATTATTTACATAACTTTAATAAAAACAAATTAATTTTAAAAAATTTATGGCCACACAGCAAAAAAAAGTAGCTTTTCACACGATGGGTTGCAAACTGAACTTTTCTGAAACCTCAACAATTAAAAGGGATTTTATCTCAAGGGGTTTCAAAACAGTAAGCTTTAATGAATACGCAAATATTTACGTTTTAAATAGTTGCTCAGTCACTGAAAATGCCGATAGAGAAGCAAGGAAGATAATAAGACAAGCAAAAAGATTGAACCCTAACTCCTCAATTATAGTTACTGGATGCTATGCCCAACTTAAACCTAAAGAATTAGCTGCTATAAAAGAAGTTGACATGATTTTTGGCGCTAAGGAAAAGTTTAATCTTTTGGATCATTTAGATTCAATCGAGTTGAATCATAAGACCAGACTTTTTCATTCAGAAATAAATAGCGTTTCCCATTTTGAGTCATCTTTTTCCTCTAATGACAGAACGCGATCTTACTTAAAAGTTCAAGACGGTTGTGATTATAATTGCACCTTTTGCACTATACCTTTGGCAAGAGGAGTTAGCAGAAGCAGCACTGTTTCAAAGACATTAACCTCAGCAAAACATGCAATATCATCAGGTGCGAGAGAAATTGTTTTAACTGGTGTAAATATTGGAGATTTTGGAGTTAATAGCCAGGAAAAGTTTATTGATCTCTTATTTGCACTAAATGATTTGAATGATCTTGATCGAATTAGAATTTCCTCTATCGAGCCAAATTTACTATCAAACGAGATTATAGAATTTTGTGCAAAATCAAAAAAAATTATGCCTCATTTTCACATTCCTCTGCAGTCTGGATCGAGCAGGATATTAAAGTTGATGAGAAGAAAATATCAAACTTCGCTTTACAGGGAGAGAATCCAACATATAAAAAGTTTGATTCCCGACGCTTGCATAGGGGCAGATATAATTGTTGGATTCCCAAGTGAAACAGATGACGATTTTCAAAAATCTTATGATTTTATTGAGTCTCTTAACATTTCTTATTTACATGTCTTTTCTTATTCTGAAAGGCAAAATACCAAAGCTATTAAAATTAAAAATAAGGTATCAAAGACAAAAAAAGCAGAAAGAAGTTTAGAAATGAGAGAACTATCAAAAGAGCTCAAGGTATCCTTTGAAAAATCTTTTGTTGGAAGCACTAGAGAGGTTTTGTTTGAGTATCAAATTGACAATCAATGGTTTGGCCATACTGATAATTATCTACCTGTGAGGGTAAATACAAAAGAAAATCTTAAAAATAGTATTGAAAGTGTAAATATAGTTAATAGTGTCAAAAACTATTTGGTAGGTAGTTTTTTAAATTAAGTAGAATTAATTTGGGATAAAATTCCATCCCAAAAACGAATTCTGCATGACATTGTTTTTTGCGCAGCTTCAGTCGCTTCTTCCCACTTTTTTTCATCATTTCCACAAATTTCTTTTACCATTTTTAGAGCTGCAGGGGTGTGTTCATCCTCATCTAAAGAGATATGTCTATCAATGTAATATAAAAAAGATTTCAGCTTGCCTTTTAATTCTCTATTCATTTTAGAGATTATAGATCGAAACATATCGGGAATGACCTGCTCTCTTCCGAAAGTAAAAATAGCTGCAGTTACGTGTGCGGGGGCTTTATCTAGGCTCTTAAAAGTGCTACTGACGAACTCAAGTGCGGGATTTGGAATTCTTGATTTTTGCATAGCAACTGGCAATGGATTATTAATAAGATTAAATAAAAACTCATCAATTGGTCCTGTATCGGCACCTACTTGAACCATAGCGTTGCAATACATCTCAAAGTGACTGACATGCTGACCATATTGATCAATATCGGTTTCTTCCTCTAGCACTATTTCATTAACAAGTCTTGCTGGCGTACCTTTTTCAGATGGAATCCATGGAACAGATGTGCATGTTAGTTGAGATTGCAATGATTTGAGGATAGACATAAAATCCCATACAGCGAATACATGATTTTCCATAAAAATTTTCAAATCATCTATTGATTGAATAGAATAATAGAGTCTATGCTCTTCAAGCTTAACCCTCTCATTTTGAGTCTCATCAAGTATTCTTAATACATCATTTTTAAGAAATTTAAACATTACTGAATTGGAACGCTATTGTTTTGAATAAGTTTCAATTGGAGGGCATGAGCAAATAAGATTTCTATCCCCATGAGCATTATCAACTCTTGATACGGTTGGACAATATTTATAATCTTTAAGCCAATCAGCAGGATAAGCAGCTTTTTCTCTAGAATAGCTATGTTCCCAGTTGTCTGACATTATTTCAATAGCAGTATGTGGAGCGTTGGACAAGGGATTGTCATTGATATCAATCTTTCCCTCCACAACATCATCTATTTCTTTTCTAATGGCTATCATGGCATCGCAGAAACGATCCATTTCTTGTTTAGATTCACTCTCTGTCGGTTCGATCATAAGTGTTCCTGGGACAGGCCATGACATTGTTGGAGCATGGAATCCATAGTCTATTAGTCTCTTGGCTACATCTTCATCGCTTATACCCGTTTCAGACTTTAAATTTCTTAAGTCAATGATAAATTCATGAGCTGAGTTGCCGCTAAGTCCTCTATATAAAACAGGAAAATGCTTTTCGATCCTTTTTGCCATATAGTTTGCATTTAGAATGGCTATCTCAGTTGATTCTTTTAAACCTTTGTTACCTAAAAGTGCTATGTAGGACCAGGAAATGGGTAAAATACTTGCACTTCCGAACGGAGCTGCACTGACAGCGGTGATTGATTTTTCAGTATGACCGGTAATAGGATGACCAGGTAAAAAAGGCATGAGATGCTCCTTAACGCATATGGGTCCCATTCCGGGACCACCACCTCCGTGCGGAATAGCAAATGTCTTATGTAGATTAATATGACATACATCAACTCCAAGATCCCCAACTTTAGATAGTCCTACAATTGCATTCATATTTGCTCCATCTAAATAAACCAATCCACCGGCATTATGAATCAAATCGCATATTTCGTTAATTGATTCTTCAAAAACACCATGGGTTGAAGGGTAGGTCACCATCATNCAAGAAATTTNATCTTTGTGNGAATGAATTTTATCCTTTAAATCTTGAATATCAATGTTGCCCATTGAATCGCATTTTATTGGAACTACATTCATTCCTGCCATTACNGCGCTAGCTGGATTTGTACCATGCGCTGACTCCGGTATTAAACAAATATTTTTTTCGGTATTTTTTTTATCAATATGATAAGCTCGGATTGTTAAAAGACCAGTATATTCTCCTTGAGCACCGGAATTTGGTTGCAAAGAGCACCCTTCAAGCCCAGTAATATTTTTNAGCCAATTAGAAAGATCATCGAAGAGTTTTAAATATCCTTCATTTTGATCTAGGGGCGCAAAAGGATGAGGATTAGAGAATTCACTCCAAGAAACTGGGATCATCTGGGTTGCCGCATTTAATTTCATAGTGCAGGAACCTAATGAAATCATGCTTGTGTTGAGAGCTAAATCCTTTGTTTCAAGTTTATGAATGTATCTCATCATTTCAGTTTCAGATTGATAAGAATTAAAAACCGGATGTTTCATAAAATCGGAATTTCTTTTGACCTCTATACTATAATTAACCGAATCAGTAATTTTTGCGTTGAACGTAGACAGTATCTCAATTATATCATTATTATTAACTGTTTCATCGAGCGAAATACCTATATCATGGTTGTCAAAATATCTCAGGTTAATATGATTTTTTAACGCTTCCTTTTTTACTAATTTGCTCTGATTCTTTTCAAGTTCAATCCTTATAGTATCAAAGAATTGGCCGTGGACAATTTTAAACCCTGATTTAACCAATGAGCTAGCCAAAAGAGATGTTTTTTCATGGATATTATTCGCTATAGATATGATACCATCCCTGCCATGATAGACTGCGTACATGCTTGCCATCACTGAAAGCAACACTTGTGCTGTACATATGTTTGAAGTAGCCTTTGCTCTTCTAATATGCTGCTCTCTTGTTTGAAGGGCCATTCTTAGGGCTCGATTGCCTTTGCTATCAACGGATACGCCAATCATCCTACCAGGCATTTTTCGTTTAAACCTTTCTTTTGCAGAAATAAAAGCTGCATGAGGACCGCCAAAACCTACAGGCACTCCAAAGCGTTGAGAGCTTCCAATAGCAATATCTGCTCCAATTTCGCCAGGAGAAGGAATAAGTGCCAAGGCTAGTAAGTCAGTTGCAACTGCGATTAAGGATTTTTTGTTATGAGCTTTTTGACAAATATCATCAAATGAGAAGATCTTTCCATCGCTTGAGGGATACTGAATGAGCGCGCCAATAACATCGTCATTAAAGTCAAAATCTTCAATTTTGCAAACTACCAAATTTATTCCAACAGGCTCTGATCTAGTTCTTAATAATTCTATGGTTTGTGGATGACAATTTTGATCTGCATAAAAAATATCTCTATTTGGGTTTTCTCTAGACATCATAACCATTGCCTCACCTGCCGCTGTTGCTTCGTCAAGGAGAGAAGCATTTGCAATTTCCATACCTGTCATATCCATGACCATGGTTTGAAAGTTTAGCAAAGCTTCTAAACGACCTTGTGAAATTTCAGCTTGATAGGGTGTATATGCGGTATACCAACCAGGGTTTTCAAAAATATTTCTTAAAATAACATTTGGAGTGATTGTGTTATAGTAGCCTGTTCCAATATAACTTTTAAATGGTTTGTTTTTTGAAGCAATCATTTTTAATGAATGGATTAATTCATATTCGTCTATACTATCACCAACATTTAATTTTCCTTTAAATCGTATCTGATTAGGAATTGTTTCTGCAATAAACTCTTCCATTGAATTGTATCCAATCTCTTTTAGCATCGTTTTGACTTGATCTTGATTAGAACCAATATGGCGCTTAGAAAACTCTGAGTTTGAATATTTGGATTTCATGAATTTTTAAAAAAATTTATTTAAACTAAGTCAAAATTTAAGCTTACTTAATGTAGGTGCACTAATTAAAATTTTAGAAAATTTTTTTAATTACTTATTAATTCGTTTTAAATAATAGTGATCAAATGCAGCTAGCAAACTCTCTTGTGTAGAGTAGGGAGACGGTTGGTATTTTTTTGAATTTATGCCAAGCTGTGATTGTTCAGAAATATACCAATCTTCTCTGTTGGTTTGGTCCCAAAAATTTATTGCTTCTGATAAGTTATATTTTTTTGATGAAACAACCCCTTCTGAAAATAGCCAACCGCAACTTATTAATGTTTTATCAGTTTTCAACGGCGTAATAATATGATACATGACATAATCAGGATGAAGACTTAAAAGAAGATTTGGAAAAATAGAATAATAATAAACCTTATTTAAAGAATCCTCATTCAAAGTATTTATGGGAGGACAACAAAGATTTCCCGTTGATGTTATGCTTTCTTTATTATCACTAAATTCCATATAACCGCCAAGAAAAGGTCCTCTAAATAGGTCGTTATGTCCACTAAGATAATTATGAATGGCGGAGAGTTTAGGGTGAATAATAGGGCAGTGATAACATTCAGAATAATTTTGAATAATTAATTTCCAATTACATTTTATTTGGTATTCAATCGTGTTTCCAATTTCTAGGNTAGCAATATTCCACTGTCTAAACTTGTTTTGTATTGGTTTAAAAAAATTATCAAAATCATTTGCCTGGTCATTAAAATTTAAAAAAATAAACCCTTCCCAAATCTTTAAAGGTATTTGATGCAAAGGGAAATCGTTATTTTTGAACCCTTCCACTTTGTTCATATGCGGAGCAGATATTAATTCTCCTTTAAGATCATAGCTCCATCCATGGTAATTGCATCTGATGTTATTTTTAAATTTACCACAAGGTTCATCCTTTATTCTTGTGCCTCGATGCCTACATAAATTGTAGAAAGCGTTAATAGAGCCATCATTGTCTTTGGTTATAAGCGCACTCTCATTGCTATTATTAATAACTTTAAAAGATCCTGATTGAGAAAACTCAGATATATGACCAGCACAAATCCAATCATTTTGAAAAATATTTTTATGTTCTTTTTTAAAGATGCTCTTTTTTGTGTAATAATCTCTTTCAAGGGTAGATGAGCGAGAAATGTAGGTATCTGATGTTTTTTTGTATTCCATAATTACTTATTTTAAAATAATATTTATTATAAACATTAAATCTATACCCTACGATAATGCAAGCAATCCCTAATCAAAAACTACTAAAGAAGAGACTGCTTGCTTTAGCTATAATAACCAGCACTCTCTTTTCACAGATTCCAATTGGATATTATGATCAAGCTGAAGGTAAATCTGGACAAGAATTAAAAAAAAATCTTAATAAGATAATTAGTTCTCAAACTTCTTTTCCCTATACTAGTAGCAACGTTGATACGTGGGATATTTTAAAAAAATCGGATGCTGATCCAGAAAATGCTGATAATGTTATTCTCATTTATGCAGGATATAGTGTTAATGCAGAGCAAGAGTATAACAATGCACAAGGTTGGAGTAGAGAACATGTATGGGCAAAAAGTCGCGGAGATTTTGGCAATAGCTTTGGCATTGGTACTGATGTTCACAATTTAAAACCTTCAGATATATCTATCAATTCTACAAGAGGCAACAAAGATTTTGATTATGGAGGGGATATAGTAATTGATAAATCTCCCGCCGAAGGATATGGTGGTACTACAGAATGTAAATCAAATGGGTCGACCTGGGAGCCTCCGGATAAAGTTAAAGGCGATATTGCGCGAATTATGTTCTATATGTCTACAAGATATGAGGGCAGCCAAGGAAACCCTGACTTAGAAATCGTAAATGATGTATTCACAGTTTCTTCAAAATTGCCAAAGCATGGCGTTCTAGAAGCACTCTTAGATTGGCACAGTTTTGATCCAGTTGATGAATTTGAGAGAAATAGAAATGAAGTGATTTATTCCTACCAAAAAAACAGAAACCCATTTATTGACCATCCAGAGTTTGTTGATTCAATTTGGGGTTCAGGAAAAACAATAGTTGATTCGGCCGCAATTATTTTGCCCAAAAAATTTACAATTGAAAAAATATATCCAAACCCATTTAATGCAAAAATTGGAATTAAGATTAATGTATTTGAATCAACAAGATTGAAAATAAGTTTGTTCAATACAAATGGTAGAAAAATAGACGAATATAATCTTGGCAGTTTGGATAAGGGCGGATTTGATTTCATTTGGAGGCCAAAAAAGCTTTCCTCGGGTACTTATATTATACACTTTGATGATAATAACTCTGTTTCGTCAAAAAAGATTACATTTTTGAAATGAAAAGAATTGTAGTTTTAACAGGTGCAGGTATCAGCGCTGAGAGCGGGCTTAAAACCTTTAGAGCTTCTGATGGTCTTTGGGAAAACTACCCTATCGAGAAGGTTGCCACTTTTGATGCTTGGAGTCAAAACCCAAAAATGGTACTAGATTTTTACAACGAAAGAAGAAAACAAATCTATGAAGCTAAACCAAATCCTGCGCATCGCAGTTTAGTGGAGCTTGAAAAGAAGTATATAGTTAAAATCATTACCCAAAATATTGACGATTTGCATGAGCGAGCTGGTTCTAATAATGTTCTACATTTGCATGGAGAAATTACTAAAGGTAGAAGCACTATTAGTTCGTCTAAATTATACGATTTAGTTGGAACAGAAATCAACTTGGGCGATTTGTGTGATGATGGTTCGCAAATGCGACCACATATCGTGTGGTTTGGTGAGCCAGTCCCAATGATGGAAAAAGCAATAAACGTAGTACAGGAGAGTGATTATTTCATAATCATTGGAACTTCGCTCACGGTCTATCCTGCATCTGGATTAATTGATTATGTTAGCGATAATGTAAAAAAATTCTATATAGACCCAGAATCAAAATCTAATTTAAATAGAAATGATATTGAGCTTATTTCAAAGAAAGCCTCTAGCGGTGTTAAGAGTCTAGTGAAGAGGTTGATGGAATAAAAATTATGAATTTTGTAAAGATCAAAACAGTTAAACAATCATCGTTGAGAGACAGTCAGCTCGAACAGCATAATAATGAAATGTATATTAATCTTGATCAAATTATTTCTTGTGAGTATCATGATTTTGATATAAAAAATAGCGAAAGTGAAGATCAAAANTATTACCGAATTATTTTGAAATATAGCAAAGGTGCCGTGCTGGATTTTATTGTGATTAAGAAATATTTTTATAAAATTAAAACCGTATTAGATATTAATAGCGTTTAGAAAGAGGATACTATGACCGTTAAAAAATTTATTACTAGCATAATTGTTTTTTCTGTCTTTGGTTTATTTGGTCAGACAAAATTAATCGATGATAGATTTGCATTTACTCCAGGAATAGACTTTGATAAAAATATTGATTCGCCAGAAACATATCTAGGGTATGAACTTGGTTCTGAATACTCGTTGTATGCGAATGTAGTGAGCTATTTGAAATATCTAAGTTCCAATTCGGATAAAATAATTATGAATTCCTATGGTAAGACATATGAGGGTAGGTCTTTAGAATATTTAATAATTTCATCTAAAAAGAATATTTCACGACTTGAAAACATAAGAAAAAATAATTTATTGCTATCCGATCCACGCAATATTAAATCAAGTGTTGCATCAAAAATTATAAAAGAAAATCCTGGAATTTATTGGTTGAGTTATAACGTTCATGGAAATGAAGCCTCAAGCACTGAAGCGGTCATGCAAGTTGCTTATCGTCTGGTAGCATCAAACGATTCTGAAACTTCAAATATTCTCGATAATTCAGTGGTGATATTATTTCCATGCCTCAACCCTGATGGAAGAGATCGTTATGTATATTGGTATAAATCTGCAAAAAATAAGATTTTAAATATAGATCAATTTGATTATGAACATGATGAGCCTTGGCCTGGAGGCAGAACCAATCATTACTGGTTTGACCTAAATCGTGATTGGGTGTGGACAGTACACCCAGAGTCGAAAGGTAGGATGGAAGTTTATCAGAAATGGTTGCCACAAATTCATGTTGATTATCATGAAATGGGATTTAATAGAAATTATTTCACCATGCCAGGCACAACGCCGAGAAACTTATTATTGCCCGATGCCTATGAGGCACTATCAGATACATTTGGATTAGCACACATTGCTTCTTTTGATAAGCACAAAATATCCTACTATACCAGAGAGGGTTTTGATTTTTTCTACCCTGGTTATGGTTCATCATATCCAAGCTTGATGGGTTCTATTGGTATGTTAGTTGAGCAAGGAGGTCATTCAAGAGGCGGGAGGGCAGTTGAGACCGATGATGGTTACGTCTTAACTCTAAGACAACGCATATTTGATCACTATGAAACATCCTTTGCAACGCTTTCAGCCGCAGTTAGAAATCGAAAAACATTGAATCAGTATCTTTTTGATTCTTTTAAACAAAATACCAATAAGAGTAAATCAAAAGCATATATCTTACCAGACAATCAGGATGGCTACTTATATGATGTTTTAAATTTGATGCGGTTCCATGGAGTTGAGATCGAACAAGCTACCTCAGATTTTATGGTAAATAAAGCCTATGATTATGAGACTGGTAAATCAAGTAGAAAAGTTTTTAAAAAAGGCGACTTCATCATTTATGGTAATCAGCCTAGACATTTATTTGTAAATACTTTGTTTCAAAGAGAGATGGAAATAGAAGATTCTATAATGTACGATATGTCGACCTGGTCAATTCCGCTTGCTTACAACCTGGATGCTTTTTGGTCTGAAAATAAAATTATTGCAAATACTATCGCAATTGAAACAGACCTTTTTAATCAGGAAGGGTTTAATGATGTAGAAAATGCATATGCATATGTAATTGATTGGAAGCAAAGACATGCTCCTAGAGCATTATCCAAATTATGGCAAAAGGGATATAAAGTTCGTTCTGCTAGAAAAGAATTCAATAATGGTAATCGTAACTACAGCAAAGGATCTTTAGTGGTTTTGGTTGGTCGCAATCTAAATAAGACCAATGCATTTAAAGAGGATATGAAAAACATTGCTCAAGAGTCGGGTGTTATCATAGATGCTTTTAAAACAGGTCGGATGAAGAAAGGAGTCGACCTCGGTTCTTCAAATATGATTCCGCTTAAAAAGAGCAAAGTAGCTTTGATGGTTGATAGGCCCTTTAGCTCTTATACTGCTGGGCAGTTATGGTTTTTAATGGATGTGGAAACGCAATATGGAATATCAAAGCTTCGTACAGAAAGATTGAGAAATATTGATCTGGATATCTATGATGTTATCATTTTTCCCGGGACAAGATCAGGTATCGATACAACTGTTATGGATAAATTAAAAAAATGGGTAAACGATGGAGGTGTCTTGGTTGCAACTGAGCAAAGTGCCGAACTATTTTCAAGCAAAAACAACTTTAATGATGTTCATTTCATGAAAGAAGAAAAAAATGAATCAAAAGAAGTGCCACCAATTGCTTACACTAAATTTGAAGATAGGGCTGATACATTAGGATTAAAAAGAATACCAGGAACTGCATTTTATGGCATATTAGATAACTCGAATCCTTTGGCTTTTGGGCTTACTGAAAGATTGTACACGTTAAAACAGAGTACAAATGCTATAGAGCCATCATTCTCTTTCCAATCTGTAGGTTATTATCATAAAGATTATAGAAAGTTAAAAGTGGCTGGATATGCATCTATTGAAAATAGGAAAAAATTATCCGGAAAAACTTTTGCAGGCGTTAAGGATATGGGCAAAGGAAAGGTAGTTTACTTAGTTGATAATACCCAATATAGGATGTTTTGGGTTGGGCCATCTCGAATGGTGCAAAATGCAGCAATGTTACTACCCAGTATGTAAAAAATAAGATAAGGTTATTGTTTAAATATTTGATATAAAAAAACCCGCAAAATTTGCGGGTTTTTTTATTGGTTGTGATCCGGGTGAGGCTCGAACTCACGACCAATGGCTTAAAAGGCCACTGCTCTACCAACTGAGCTACCGGATCAAAAACATTAAAATTTTTGTTATAAAATTAACATATATTTATTTATTTTAATCAAAAAAATTTACTTTAATTCACCTTCAGAGCATGTTGTATCAAATCCTCCTCTAGTATTATAGATTGTAGTTACTTTTAATTTTGACGTTTTTAATGCATGCTTAAGGTCATCGTAAATTCTTTTTGTTACACCTTCCTGATAAATACCTACATTTCTAAAACTAACAAAGTAATATTTTAAAGATTTAAGCTCTATGCACTTACCACCTTCAGGGTAATATTCAATCTTTACATTTGCAATATCTGGCAATCCGCTAAATGGGCAAACCGCGCTAAATTCATTGGTCTCAGTTTTGATGTATTGATCTGAACTATCAAAAGAGAATGTTTCTAAAAAGTTTGCATTTATAGAACCCTCATCATCAAAAATAAAATATTTACCATCAGGTTTAGGCATTTTCACCTATGTAAATGCAACCCGTAGTGCAAGTTTCTTTTAATTCAAGCGAAGACAAAATCGGTAAAGATGGTTTTAGCTTGTT
The DNA here is from genome assembly GCA_002170005.2 of bacterium TMED144. Classification (GTDB taxonomy): domain Bacteria; phylum Fidelibacterota; class Marinisomatia; order Marinisomatales; family TCS55; genus TMED144. The sequence goes on from NHGT02000016.1 coordinate 30,588, forward strand.
CCAAATCCAGATTACTATATTTTCACTAGTCGGATTTTCTAAACCCTTGATATCGTTTAAGTATCTATGGTCAAGTTGATCATATATTGGATCAAAAACTTCTTTTATATCTGAGAAATCTTTTACCCACCCAACTTTTTTATCAATATCCCCAACAACACTAATCCTTAATTTGAAAGAGTGCCCGTGTAGCCTACTGCACTTATGACCATCCGGTAGATTTGGCAAAAGATGAGCGGCTTCAAATGTTATATCCTTGTATATTTCCATTATAATATGCTTATGGTATGTTTAAAAATTTATGTGTTTGAATGCTAATCTTCCAATGGGGATTTTTGAAACAGTATCTCAATGTTTTTTTAATATTTTCTACTTTATTCACATTATCCANTGGCTGAAGATAAAAATGATCAAATTTTAATTGTTTGTAATCTTCCGGAGTGGAACCTATTTGAGGATAAACAAGTTTTAACTCATCTCCTTCAGTGACGATTAATTTTGTATTAGCTTTAGGGCTGACACAAACCCAGTCTAAATTATTGGGCAAAGAAATAGTTCCATTTGTTTCAATTGCAATTTCAAATCCTACTTTGCGTATTTCCATTATTAATTCATTATTTAGTTGCAATAGTGGTTCACCTCCCGTACAAACAACAAATGGTCTAGTTTTTGAATTTTTGGGCCAAAATTTTTTAATAGAGTNTGCAAGTTTTTTTGGANACTCAAATTTTCCACCACCATCCCCATNTGTNCCAATAAAATCCGTATCACAAAATTTACAAATCGCATTTTTTCTATCTTTTTCATGTCCGCTCCAAAGATTACAACCAGAAAACCTTAAAAAAACAGCAGGCCTTCCAACATGATATCCTTCACCTTGAATTGTATAGTAAATTTCTTTAACAAGATACATACTTATTCATCATAGCTTATAGGATCATCTATTTTGGCTTTCTTAAATCCAGCCAACCTTAGAATGCAAGAGTCGCAATGTCCGCATGATCTACCATTAGTTTCATCAGGGTCATAGCAAGAGTGGGTCATTTTGAAATTAAGATCAAGTAAATTTGCTTTCAGTATAATCTCAAACTTCTTTAAATCAATCAAGGGGGTATGAATTTTAATGCTACCGCTGTCGATACCAGACTTAGTTCCTAGATTAGCCATTTTTTCAAAAGATTCAATGAACTCTGGTCTGCAGTCTGGATAGCCACTATAATCAAGGGCATTGACACCTATAAAAATATCGTTGCAGTTGATAACCTCGGCATAACCTAACGCAAAAGATAAAAAAATAGTATTTCTTGCAGGAACATAAGTAATTGGTATTTGATTTTTCTGTAAATCAACATCTCTATGTTTAGGCACTTCTATATCTGCAGTAAGCGCTGATCCCCCAAATGAGCGAAGATCTATTTTCATGATTTTATGATCAGCTATTTTATAATGTTTGGCAAGTTTTTTAGCACAATCAAGTTCGAATTTGTGCCTTTGGCCATAATCAAATGAAAGACCAAAGCATTTATAACCTAAATCTAAAGCAATGGATAGGCATGTTGCAGAATCTAATCCACCTGATAACAGAATAATAGCTTTCTTCATTTTTTTTTGATTAATTTTATTGTACAAAGTGATATAACACCTTGTAAATTATAACATGAAAATAAAGTATCTATTATTAATTACACTCTTTTTTGCATGTGGTGATAATGATGATTCCGCAAATAGTTTTGATGACACATTACCACAAATTGATCTTGATGCTTCTAGCTTTAGGTTGATCATCACAGGAGGTGGGTTCGGCGAAACAGAGTCCGTACGTTTAAATTTTACAGGCAATATTATCAACAATACTGACAACGTATTTAAGACTTACAGGCAAAATGTTATTTTTACAGCCAATAATGGAAATGAAATAACAGGTCAGTTCTCTTTGCCGCTATTAAGATGGTTATGCCCATTCGACACTCTTATCGGAGGCGGTAGGTCAGATACATTCCAACCTGGATTTATAGATTCTGTAGTTTCATGGAAAATTGTTCAGGATGGACTTATTGCCGTTTATGGAATTGGCGATGAGTGTGATTAGAATTTTCTAAATTTTTTTGAATTTTTAAACATTCCTTATTGCCTCTAATTTTTTTATACGTTTATATTATGCATGTCTCTTTTATTAAGATTTTTTGTGAATTTGAAAGAAGAGATAGACAATAGAAAAAGTGATAAGGCTCTGGGTTGGCGTTCAGAGCCTTATTCATTTTTAAACGTTTTTTGAAAATGGGGGCGATCGGTTTCGACGGGAAATGCGTGATTTTAAATGGCATGTCGAGCTCCAAGTGCTCGTTAATCTCTTGGGAAAACCATAAATGCCGATTACGGCTACATGGCCGCTGCTTAATTAAGCTGGCCCGTTCTTGATTAAATTTGTCTATGGTTTTTTTAAAGAACGTCAATCACATGGACTGGTTCTTTTGTAGTTTGCGACAGAAGAACGAGACTTAAGCAATCTTAGTTTGTGATAGTTGGGTCATCAGAACAATTACAAATGAAATAAATCTGAATGACTAAGCGTGTAGATATTTACTTTCATTCTTTTTCGGACGGGAGTTCGATTCTCCCCGCCTCCACATAACCTTTTAAATTATTCTACTGGCTATTGTTTCAATGCCGTTGATGATGAATTGAACAGCAATAACCATTAAAATTAAGCCCATCATTCTTTCGATTACTCTCATTCCTGCAATTCCAATTTTTTGGCCAATATAATTACCTGCTTTTAGGATAAAATAAAAGATGAACATGCTAAGGATAACGGAAAAAAGTAAAACCAGAACTGAAAAATTAGTTGGTGCTTTCCCAGACAAAATAACTACACCAGTAATTGCTCCAGGTCCAGTAATTAAAGGCACACCTATGGGGCTAATTGCTATTTCATCAGTATCTCTGAATTCTTCTCTTTCAGATTCTGTAGTCCTTGATCGACCAACTTTTGCATCCAGCATTCGCATGCCACTTCTAAAAAAAATTATACCACCCATAATTTGGAATGCCTCTACAGTAATACCGTAGAATTGAAAAATTATTGAACCAAGCAAAGTAAATATAATTAAGATTATTAAACCCGTTACAATGCCTTTTCTTGCTATCTTGGACCGTGTTTCACTGTCATATTTTTCAGTCATAGCAACGAATATTGGTGTAATGCCTAATGGATTTATAACAGCAAAAAGCGTTGAAAGGCAAAAAATTAAATATTGTAATTCTATATTTAAAAATTCAGACATTACATTTTTTTAGGAGCACTTATTCCTAAAATTGATAAGCCATTTTTTAAAACTACTTTAGTCGCACTTATTAGGGCGAGTCGGCTTTTTGTCTTTTCAATATCGTTTGAAATGACTTTGCATTCATTATAAAATTTGTGAAAATCTGAAGCAATCTCATTTAAATAAATAGATATTGATTGAGGCTCTAATTTTGTGCAGGCGTTCTTAATAACTGTTGGAAACTCGCTTATTTGTTTTAATAAATTTAATTCACTTTCTTTATTAAGTAGACTTGAGTCAAAATTTTTAAAATCTTTTTTATTAAAATCCTTTGCTCGGTGGAGTATGCTGCAAATTCTTGCGTGCGCATATTGAAGATAAAAAACAGGATTTTTATCGGATTGATCCTCTGCTAGATTTAAATCAAAATTAAGATGTGAATTAACCCCTCTCATAATGAAGAAATATCTGACAACATCACTCCCTAGTTGATCAATTAGTTCAGAAATTGTTATGAAATCAGCATTTCGTGTCGACATTTTCATTTTTTTTCCGTCGCGGATTAATGTTACAAACTGATAAATAACAACTTTAATATGATCAGTGTTATAGCTTAATGCATTAAGAGCGCTTATTACATCGGGATATGCATCTTTGTGATCTGCACCAAAAATGTCAANGATAAGATCAAANCCTCTTTCAATTTTNTCACGATGATAGGCAGTATCTGGAACGCGATAAGTAGGTTCTCCTGTTTNTTTAATGTAAACCTTGTCTTGNTCATGACCTAATTTTAAAAAATNGAACCANGTTGCTCCATCCNTATCATAAATGTAGCCCATTTGCTTAAATTCATCCAGCATTCTATCGATTGAGCCATTATCATAATAATCTTTTTCNTTGCTATATTTATCAAAATTTATNTTTAAGTCTGAAAGTGTTTTTTTTATATCANTAAACATGAGNCTTTCNGCAGTNGNTTTAAATATGCTATCNTCTTTANNTGANAGCTNATTACCTTTTTCCTNTAGTATTTTTAAAGCAATNTCNTTNATNTANTCTCCTTTATATCCATTNGAGGGAAAGTTNANTNGTTTTCCAATGAGCTCTAAATATCGAGCCTTAACAGACTNTCCTAAAATNCTCATTTGCCTTCCAGCGTTATTAAAATAATATTCTCTTGTAACATCATAACCATTCCATTCTAAAATATTTGATATAATGTCACCTATAACTCCATTTCTTCCGTGTCCTATTGTGAGTGGTCCTGTTGGGTTAGCGCTAACAAACTCTACATTTGCCGTTTTTTTATTATTGGATCTATTAGATCCAAATTTATCATCCAAGAGTACTTGTTTTATTATTTTTTGATAAAATGATTTTGAAATTTTAAAGTTGATAAATCCAGGATCTGTTACTGATATCTTTTCAATAAAATTATTATCAAATTTTATTTCCTGTTGAATTTTTTTAGCAATTTTTATAGGACTTTGGCCTGTTTCTTTGGCTAGCGACAATGGGGAGCTTGATGAGTAGTCGCCATAATTTTGGTTCTTTGTCTTTGAAATTTGAGGCAATGATTGGTAATTAAGCTTTTTAAACGCTTTATCTAATAATATAAGAATTTTTTTATCCGCTTCACTCATTGATGCTTTTTAACTATCCCGTCAGCCCATAACCTTTCAATGTTATAATATTCTCTTTCTGCTGTTTTAAAAATATGCACCATAACATCTATATAATCTAATATTACCCATTTTAAATGCTCGTAGCCTTCTGTTCTAATAGGCTTGAAGGGCGTATTTTTTCTAATATTGTCTGAAATAGCTTTAACTTGGATATCTGTGTCAGCGGAGCAAATTATAAATGAATCAGTTAAAGTCGTTATTTCTTCAATGTTTATTGAAATTATATCTTCAGCTTTTTTGTCAAGTGCAAGCTCTACTATTTGCGCTGTTAGTTTTTCAGCGGCTTTAGTCTTTTTAATCAAATTAATTACTTATGTAGCGGCGAATAGCTGGAATGTTTCGATAATCCTTACCAATTATGAGAGTAAGGTCAACATCAAGATTTGAATCAACTAGTGTGATTACTTGGTTTTTATCATTTATATCTAGATTTAATGCTTTGGCTACAATTTTCATCCCTTCCACATTTTCGGTACGTTGAATTAAAATTGTCTTTTCGTAATCAAAATGATTTGCGTTTTCTGATCTAACTACGTCTATGCGTTCTTTTCTTAATAGATCTGAAAATTTAGCTGCAAGGCCTGGCTCACCACAGCCATTTAAAATCTCTATATCAATGTCAAGCAAGGGGTTGGATTCATATATTTCCTCAGCTGATTCAGAAATAGACATAGCTGGAAATTGAACTTTATCAATATCTCCATTTTGAATTATTTTAGTTGAAAAGGAAAAAATAAAACCTACTAGGAGAATTGTCATTAAAGCAATTCCTCCATTTAAAATCTTACCACTAAATTGGGATTTATTTTTTTTATTTTTAGATATTAGGGACTTAGGAGATTTATTCCGCTTGATCTTTGCCACTTTAGCTATCTACTATAGTTGTAAATATTGTTTGAAAAACGATTTGTATTATATTGGTAGTTATTTATTGAAAAATTAAAAAACATATTTTCGCTTACTTTGTAATCCAAATTTGCACCATAGAATATATTAGGGCTTATAAAATTATTTTGCATGAGTGGAGATGAACCGCTCATTGGGTAGGATATTCCAATGTTTGTAGTTAAACGCATATTGTCCTTTATAAAATATTCCAACTGATTTGAATATGTTCCAAATGAAATAGATTGGCCATTAAAGCTTGTCATGCTCATTCCAAAGTTTTGATTCATAGAAAATCTATTTGGATTAAGAAACGAAGCTACTTGAGCATGAGATAATCCTTTTGAGTTAACTGGAATTTTGTTGGACTTTATGCTATTTTTTAATTGAGAATAAGAAAAATTTAAAGACAGCATTACAATCAAGGTAGTTTTAATTAGTAATCTCATAATAAAAAATACTAATAAATGCCTATATTAGTTCCAAACATTTTTTTATTTTCTATTATCAATAATTCCTCCCCCCAAACACTCATTATTATCATATAATACAGCAAATTGGCCAGGCGTTATGGCGAATTGAGGCTCATTAAATTTGATATGAACTTTATCTTTGCTTAAAAGAGCGATATTGCAATTTTGATCGTTTTGGCGATATCTTATTTTTGCTGTTAAATTATTTTTTTTTGAAGGCGTGCCTGAAATCCAATTAAAATTGGATGCTGTTAGAGTAGAATGATATAGGGCTGGATGATCATGACCCTGAGCAACTATTAGAACATTTTCTTTAATAATTTTATCAGCAACGAACCATGGTAGTTCACTATAGCCATACCCGCCACCTATTCCTAGCCCCCTTCTTTGTCCAATTGTGTAATACATCAATCCTTCATGTTCACCACAAACAATTCCATCTGTGGTTTTTATTAAGCCTGGCTTTTCAGGAATGTACTTTTTCAGAAATTTTTTAAAGTGTGACTGTTCTCCTATAAAACATATTCCAGTACTATCTTTTTTTGAATGATTAAGAAGATTATTATCTCTGGCAATTTGTCTAACTCTATTCTTAGAAATATCACCAACAGGAAAGATGCTTCTAGAAAGAGCTCTCTGATTCAGAGAGCATAAAAAATAGCTTTGATCTTTTGCATTATCTCTGCCTTTATGGAGAGTGTATAGTCCATCTTTTTTATTAATTTGTGCATAGTGACCAGTTGCTATCTTCCTCGCTCCAAGCTTAATCGAATAATTTAAAAAAGAGTTAAATTTAATTTCTCTATTACAGATTACATCTGGATTGGGTGTTCGATTTTTTGAATGTTCAGAAAGAAAGTATTGAAAAACATTGTCCCAATATTCTTTAGCAAAGTTTACTGTTCTTAATGGTACATCAATTTTATCGCAAACCAATAAGGCATCTTTATAATCCTCTTCCGATGTGCATGATTCTTCATCTCCATCCCAGTTTTTCATGAAGATACATTCTATATCATATCCTTTTTCTTTTAGCGTAAAAGCTGAAACTGAGCTATCAACGCCGCCGCTAATACCGACAATTATTGGTTTACTCATTAACTATATTAATTATAGCATTTGTTAGACGATCAACATCATCTGAAGAGTTGTCTCTGCCAAAGCTAATTCTGAGTGTGCAAATATTAATATCATCCTTATGGCCTATCTCACGCAAGACTTTTGATGGTTTTATTGAGCCAGAGCCACAAGCTGATCCACTTGAAACCTCTAAATTTTCTCTATCTAATTTTGCCATCATGATATCGCTACGAAATTCAGGAATAGTTATGCTAATTAGGCCAGGGACGCGTATTTTAGGATGACCATTGTAAAAAATTTTTGAATTAATATTATTTAAATTTCCTTTAAATCTTTTTTCAAGATGTTTCAAGTGATTTATACGTTTAGGTAGATTTTCTCTAATTAATTTTGATGCAACTGCCAGNCCTANAATGCCNGAAATATTTTCNGTTCCTGCCCGATAGCCACNTTCCTGNCTACCTCCAATAGTTAAGGATTTAATNTCTTTAAACTTTTTTTTATATAAAAAGCCAACTCCTTTAGGTCCGTAGAATTTGTGAGCTGAGAAACTTAAAAAATCACAATTTAATTCATTAACCAATATTGGGACCTTACCTAGTGCTTGGACCGTGTCTGAGTGAAACGGGATATTATGCTCACTTGCAATAGATGCTAATTCACTTATTGGTTGAATAGTTCCTATTTCGTTATTAACCATCATGATTGATATTAAGCCAGTATCTTCTCTTATTTCTTTGAGGAGATCGTCTGGATTAACCATACCGTATTTATCAACTGGTAATTCCGTAAAACTTATTCCAAATTTAGCAAGGCTAATCAAAACTTTTGTAATAGCAGGGTGCTCAATACATGATGTTATAACATGTTTTTTATTATTGTAAAGCATTGACCAGAGAATCATATTATTGCTCTCAGANCCACTGCCTGTAAATATAATTTCCTCTGATAGTGCCCCTATGCANTTTGCTATTTCAATACGCGAATCTTCAATCAATGCTTTACTTTTNCTGCCTTTAGANTGNACACTNGATGGATTGCCAAAATGAATAGCGTTTGAATCATTCATTGCTTTAACTACATTAGGATGAATNGGAGTAGTTGCGCTGTTATCAAAGTAAGCCATGTTAATAATGAATAATTTTATTTAATTAAATATCATTCCTGATAGTGGCATATCGAATAGTATTTTGAAGATTTTTATAAAATGGTGGCTTGATATCTTCTAACATATCAATAGATCTTTTTCTATCATATTCAAATCGGACTATTTCCCAATTAAACTCCATACCAACTTTTAAAAAAGCAATTGACCCTCTTGGGTCTTGATCAAAAGGTAGTCCAGTTGCACCCTGGCACAAAATTTTTAAATTTCCTTTTTCTTCTATTCTGGGCAAATGGGTATGTCCATGAACAAAAATAAATTGCTTAATTTTATTATTAGCTTTAGAAATATGATTTTTCCANGCAATAGCTTCATCCATCGTAGGAGGTATTTCATCTCTCTGATACCATGCATGAGTAAATTCAACCAGTGTATTATCAATAATTTGTCTTTCTGCAATTCGTGTATTATTACAAAAATTTCTACCTTTTTCTCCAATCATTTCTGCCGTCCATTTTTCATTTTGAACTATTTCTTTGCATATTGGATCATCTGGGGACATTCCTTCAAGGTTTGGCCTTTCATGTGCCCAAAGATTTTCAATAAGGTAGCGCTCGTGATTTCCTCTAAGGAAAACACAGCTAGAAAGTGATTCAAGTAACTTAAAGCAGCCCATTGGGTCAGGCCCAAGAGCAAAATAATCTCCTAAGCAAATGATTTGATCTACATCATCTCTTTTATTAATTATTTTTATTGCTTCTTTTAAAGATGATGAATTTCCGTGAACGTCTGTAATAATGGCGTAGGTTTTTAGTGACATAGCTATTGAAATTACATGACGAATTTTATTGCAGCAAGTATTTAACTTTAAAGTGTATATATGATAACATTTGGAGATTTTAATGCAAAATAATACATTATTAATTGTTGGCTCAATAGCTATTGACTCAATAGAAACGCCATTTGATAGTCGTAAGAATATATTAGGCGGCTCAACAACATATTCACTTGTTGTTTCAGGCGAAAATGTCCCGACTGCTGTAGTTGGAATAGTAGGCAATGATTTTCCAAAAGAAGGNATGAAAATTTTTAAAAAATATTCAAATAATCTTGAGGATTTAACTATTTCAGAAGGCAAAACATTTAGTTGGGGTGGTAAATACTTAAAAAACTGGGATGACAGAGAAACATTATTTACAGATTTAGGTGCATTTGAAGATTTTAAGCCTGTTTTATCAAAAAGCAATCAAAATCATTCTCATATTTTTTTAGCTAATATACATCCAGACTTACAGCAACTCGTTATAGATCAAAGCTTGAATTCGAACAAAATAATTGCAATTGATACAATGAATCTTTGGATTGATATTGCTCGAGATAGTTTGCATAATGTGCTTGCTTCGTCAGATATACTTTTTATAAATGAAAGCGAGGCTAGTTTATTTAGCGGGGAAAAAACTATTTATGATTCAGCATCATTATTTTTGGATCTTGGTCTTAAGATAGTAGTGGTTAAAAAAGGAGGCCAAGGGGCAGAACTTTTTAGCAATGAAGAAAAAATAAAGATTGGTGCATATAAAGTTAATGTTGTTGATCCAACAGGAGCAGGCGACGTCTTTGGCGGTGCATTTATATCAACTTTAGCACAAGGGGGCACTTTGTCAGATTCATTAGTTAATGGCTCTGCATTAGCTTCATTTTGTGTTCAGGGATTTGGTACAAGTTCCATATTAAATGTTTCAGATTCAGAATTAGAAAAAAGAAAATCCAACTTATATTCAACTCTAAGTTCTTGATTGAGCCAATTGGAGTATATAATTTNANCACTATAATTTTAATAAAAATCGAGGGATAAATGTTCTTCAATAGCAAATTATTTTTTATTTTATTTTCATNTTTAATACTTGTAGTCGGATGTGGATCATCTGTTGAATACAGTACTGCAAAAGTTGCCATCCAAGATAAAGATTGGGCAAAAGCCGAAGANTATCTTTTTAAAGCTCTTGAGGTAGAACCTGAAAATGCAGCCGTAATGGTTGATATTGGTTATTATGTCCACTCCAAAAAAAGAGAGTGGCAGAAAATGAATAAGATGTTTGATAAGGCACTTGCCATTAATCCTGCAGCTAGAGCACAAAATGGAAGACCAATTTCTGAGGTCACCAAAAATTATAGAAATATGTTNTGGACTGAAAGTTANAATAATGCCGTTAGGAGATATAATGATTTTAAAGGAAGTAATGATAAATNACTTCTAGATGAAGCAATAACCTTATTTAAAGAGTCTATTGAGATAGACCCACTTTCAAACGAAACATATCTTATTTTAGCAAATTCATATTATGAAGCAGGAAATAATCAGATGGCAATTGAAAGCGCTCAAAAAGCGTTGGATGCATCGCCTAATGACTTTCAACCTAATTATAGCCTGGGTCAAATTTNTGCATTAACTGGCGAGAANAAATCAGCTATAAAATATATTGAAAAAGCTATCAGCATAGATCCAGCCAATTCAGATGCAATTAGGCAATTAGCAATGCTTTACTATGAAGATGATCAAAAAGAAAAATCTATTGAAACTTTTAAATCTGCAATTGAAAATGAACAAGACAAGAACAGAAAAGCTGACCTATACTACAATCTTGGAGTCTTAAACATGCAGTTGNANAATTATAATGATGCAGACATTGCTTTTGAAGAAGCTTATTATTTAAATGAAGAAGATTTCGAAGCGCTTTTAGGNATGGCGACTTTATATGAGCAATTAGGTGATAAATATTTTAATGGAACTGAAGAAAATTTCAAAAAAGATTACTTTCAAGCTGAGAGGTGGTATAAAAAAGCAAGATCTAAATTAAGATCTTTGAACGAAATTGATGCCGATAATCAAGAACAGTATGCAAAAGCACTTAAGCTGATAGATTATAAAATGAACATTTCAGCGGAAAATCAAAAATAAACNTCAATAAGTNTTTTTTCTTTTTTTTAGNTACTCACTTAAGGCAAAATCTAAAGGGTGGTTTGTAAAAAGCGGGACGTAATCTATTTTTTGCTTTCTACAGCCTAGTTTGTATTTTTTTTGATATAAATCAAACCGTTCTTTATAGGATTCACGTATATGCCAAGGGTCAGTTGTTATTGTTTCTCCTGTTTCCATATCTATAAACTTTGTTCTTTTTTTAAAGTCGAAATCAAACTCTTTCTTATCTAAAATGTGAAATACTATTACTTCTTGCTTATTATGCTTGAAGTGGCTAAGACCTTTCATTATTTCATCAGGATCGTCTAATAAATCCGATATAAGTATTACTAACCCTCTTTTTTTTATTCTTTGTGCCATTTGATCTAAAATAGGTTTTATCTTCGTATTATTGCCAAGCTCAATTTTACCAAGGGTGTTCATAATTATGTTAAGGTGAGATTTTGATGATTTGCCAGGTAAAAATCTTGTTATTTTATCGTTGAATAGCACTAATCCAACAGAATCTCTTTGTTTTAGCATTAAATAGGATAATGCTGTGCTTAAGAAAGCTCCATAGGTAATTTTATCAATTGAGCCATTTCCAAATCCCATAGATTTGCTGGTGTCTAATAAAATATATGATCGAAGATTGGTTTCTTCTTCAAATCTCTTGACATAATAACGGTCAGTTTTGCCAAAAATTTTCCAATCAATATGTTTAATTTCATCGCCAATTCCGTAAGCTTTATGCTCTGAAAATTCTACGCTAAAACCATGGTACGGACTTTTATGTTGACCAATTAAATATCCTTCAACAGCTAACCTGGCTGTAAGAGGTAAATTGCTTAGCTTTGCAGCTGTTTTAGGGTCAAAGTATTTTCTTGTTTTGTTCAATTTATGATTCTAAAAGCTCTTTTATAATATCTTCTGCCTTCATGCCCTCAGCGTCAGCATTAAAATTTGGTATAATCCTATGCCTTAGTATAGGCAGGGCAAGAGATTTTATGTCTTTGATGCTTGGAGATGATTTTCCATCAAGCAGCGCTTTGGCTTTTGCTCCCAAAACAAGATATTGGGAAGCTCTAGGCCCTGCCCCCCATTCAATCCATTTATTAGCGAATGACGAAGATCTGTTGTTAGGTCGCGTAGAATTAACAAGGTCAACTGCAAACTCAACCACACTTTCAGCAATTGGTACTTTTGGAATAAAGGATTGAAACTCAATAATGTCTTTTCTTGTAATTATTGGTTTATGTTTGACATTAATATTTGATGTTGTGCTGTTCACAATTGAAACTTCTTCATTTCTCGTAGGATAGTTAACCATGATATTAAACATGAATCTATCAAGTTGAGCCTCAGGAAGAGGGTATGTACCCTCTTGTTCGATTGGGTTTTGCGTTGCAAGAACAAAAAATGGTAAATCTAATTCATAATTTTTTCCACCATAGGTAATCCTCTTTTCTTGCATTGACTCTAGCAAAGCTGATTGAGTCTTAGGGGGTGTACGATTAATTTCGTCCGCTAGTAAAATATTGGTAAAAATAGGTCCTTTAAAAAACTTAAAAGAACGTTTTCCTGTAGATCGATTTTGTTCAATTACTTCAGTTCCAGTTATATCGCTGGGCATTAAATCAGGCGTAAATTGTATACGATTAAAATCTAAATCTAACATTTTAGCAAGAGTTTTAATCATTAGTGTTTTTGCCAGACCTGGAACTCCTACTAGGAGAATATGGCCATTACATAATAATGAAATTAGGATGTGATTTAGTACATCTTTTTGCCCTATTATCGTTTTCTCAATCTCAAGAAAAAATAGCTCTTTAACTTTCGCTAGTTTTTTGAGCGTCTCTTTATCATTACCTTTATTCATTTAAAAGCCTTTTTTATTTTTAAAAACAGTTAAAATTACGTGTCTAAAAATGTCTAAACAATGTTAATGTAATTCATATGATAATAAATCAAAAATAAATGAAAGTCTCTTCATCAATAAATAAAAAATCTTTTATCGAGCTTAGCGAAAAAGATCAAATAGATATTTTATCAAATTTAAATGAAAAAAAATTTAGGTTAAGTCAAATTAATAATTGGGTATTTAAAAATCATGTTTCTAACTGGAAAGAGATGAAAAATTTCCCCTTGAGCTTGATAGAAAAACTTGAAAAAACTAACTCATTGTACCCTTTGAAAATTATTGCGAATTCCAAAGCAGATGACAACATGACTCAAAAGTTCATCATGCAAACTATGAAAGGAAATAAAATTGAATCGGTTTTAATGCCAACTAAAAAAAGAAATACTGTATGTATATCTAGCCAATCTGGGTGCGTATTAGATTGCAAATTTTGCGCGACTGCTTCGTTGGGATTCTTACAAAATCTTAACGAAGCTGAAATCATTAGTCAAATCATTTATTTACAAAAAATATCAAATAAAAGAATTTCTAATGTTGTTTTTATGGGGATGGGTGAACCCTTTTTGAATTACAAGAATGTTATTGAGGCTGCTTGCAGAATTAAAGATATATTCAATATAGGTTCTAGAAAAATAACTATCTCAACTGCTGGAATTGCAAGCAAAATAAGACAAATCGCGGATGATAATCACAAGTTTAAGTTAGCTATCAGCATGAATGCATCTACAAACGAAATTCGAAAAAAAATTATGCCAATAACTGAAAAATATCCCATACAGGATCTTATTTCTTCAGCTCATTATTATTATAAAAAAATAAAAAGATTTATCACCTTTGAATATGTACTATTGAAAGACATTAATGATTCTGTAGATGACGCTATAAGACTGGCAAGCCATTTAAGGTTTTTGCCATGCAAATTAAATATAATTCCATACAATGAAATAGACGGAGCCTATAAAAGACCCAGCAATCAAGTTATTAATGATTTTGTTAATGCATTAGATGGCTATCCTTTTAACGTGACTGTAAGATGGAGTAAGGGGATTAGTATTGAAGCAGGCTGCGGTCAATTGGCTTTAAAAGCGTAAGTTAAATGCATTTTCCTTTATTAGCTGAGTTAATTGTAAAAAAATCAGGCTTTTCTGGAAATTTAGGCATGATATTAGGGTCTGGATTGAGTTCAATATCTAATGTATTAACAAATAAGATAGAAATTTCTTATCAGGATTTACATGGATTTCCTGTTTCAACGGTTGCGGGACACGATGGTAAAATGGTGGCTGGAAACTTGGATGACATTCCAGTTATAATTGCATCAGGTAGATTTCACTATTATGAAGGTTATTCATACCAAGAGGTGGTTTCTATAGTAAAGGTTTTTTACGAATTGGGTATACAAAAAATAATTATAACAAATTCCTCAGGAGCTTTAAATAGATCATTTAAACCTGGAGAATTAATAGTTATAAATGGTCATTTAGATTGCACCTATAGAAACGGTTATAAAGACCCAAAGCTTTGGAAAGGTTCGCCTCACTACAATGATGGCTTAATAAATAAAGCTAGAGAAAGTGCTAAAGAATGTTCAATTAAATTAAATGAGGGGGTGTATTGCTGGACTCAAGGACCATCCTATGAAACTCCAGCTGAGGTGCAGGACTTAATCAGACTAGGTGGTGATGCCGTTGGAATGAGCACTGTTCCTGAAGTAATTGAATCAAGTGAATTAAGGATGGATGTTTTGGTCCTATCATGCATGACAAACATGGCTGCAGGACTTATTGATAAGCCTTTAGATCACAATGAAGTAGTTAGAGTTGCAAACAAATCCTCTAAAAATATGATAAAGTTAATTTACAAATTAATTAAAAGAATTTAGATCAGTAGCCTATAGCAGTATTTTCACCGCGATTATCTGCTCCACCCCAAAAACCTTTTTCATTGATCATTATTCCATTTGCTTCACCGATTGAACTTCTCATTCTGATATCATGACCCATTTTCTTCAACTTATATATAGTACTATTTTTCAATCCATTTTTTTCATGAAAAATCATATCGGGTAGCCACTGCGAATGAACTCTTGGGGATGAAACAGCATCTTTGATATTCATATCGTGCAAAACAACATTCAAAATATTTTGCATTACAGTTGTTATGATAGTTGAACCACCTGGTGAGCCTAAAATTAAAAAAGGAGTATCATCTTTTAGTACGATAGTGGGCGTCATTGAGCTCAGAGGTCTTTTCATAGGCTCTATGGCATTTGCTTCATTACCAAGCAGACCAAACATATTTGGTTCTCCTGGTTTGCTTGAGAAGTCATCCATCTCATTATTTAAAATGAAGCCTGCCCCAGTTACAGTTATCCCATTTCCATAGCCTGCATTTATGGTCGTAGTTACAGATACGGCATTACCTTTTTTGTCAACAATAGAATAATGAGTTGTTTCTTCACTTTGGTTGGCGTACGGATTACCGTGATTTACAGATTTTGATGATGTCGCTTTGTTAAAATCAATATCTTGCAGTCTGCTTTTCGCATAATCATTTGATAAGAACATTCTCTGTGGTACATCCCAAAAATCTGAATCTCCCATATGTTCAGTTCTGTCAGCATATGCTCTTCGTTCTAACTCTGTCAAAGTATGTATATATTTAACTGAGTTGTAAGATAGATCAAGATCAGAACCTTTTTGCTCAATTACTTTTTCAAGCATATTCAGCATATGAATTACTAATAAACCTCCTGAACTAGGAGGTCCCATGGATAATATATCATAACCCATAAAAGAGCCCTTTACGGGATCTCTGTATTTTGAAACATAGTTTTCTNGNTCATTNNNATCTTATCCANNCTCCAACAGTTTCCATTTCTTTTACAATTAAGTCGGCTGTTTNGCCTTTGTAAAACCCATCTCTTCCATTTTTTAAAATTCTTTTAAGNGTATTNGCTAAATCTTCTTGTAAAAATAGATCTCCTTCTTTCCATTCTCTGTCATCTCTTGTAAAGATTCTTTTGGTTTCAGGGTGTTTACTGAGCCTATCTTTATTTTTATTAAAACGTTCTGCTTCGTATTTAGATAGCTTGAATCCATTCTCAGCCAAATTTATTGCTGGGTCCAATAATTCTTCCCTTGAAATATTTCCAGATCCATAGTCTCTCCAAGCTTTTAATAAACCGTCTACAGACCCAGGTACACCAGCAGCAAAATGGGTATATCTTGATTTACCTTTGATAATATTTCCTTCACCATCAAGATACATATTTCTGCTCGCAGCTTCTGGAGCCATTTCTCTGTAATCTAATGTAAATGAGTTTCCNTNTTCTAATTTAACGGTCATAAAACCGCCCCCACCAATATTGCCATTTGATGACGATGTCACAGCTAATGCAAACCCAACTGCAGCTGCAGCATCAATTGCATTGCCTCCAGCTTTCATAATATCAATCCCCACTTGTGATGCTTGCCTGCTAGTTGAAACAACCATGCCATTCTCCCCAAAAATGGGTTGTTCACGTTCACATGAATATATCATGACTAAAAAAACTAACATGAGATTTTTNAATGATTTTTTAGTTAGCATGTGTTAAGACCTTTCCATGTAATCCTTTTGAAGCTACCCCTTTTTCTAAAGAAATATTACCATTTACCATCACAAGGTCAATGCCGCTTGGATATTGATGTGGATCATCCCAAGTAGAATTATCCTTGATTTTGTTAGCATCAAATATAACAATGTCTGCCCAATAACCTTCTTTAATCAATCCTCTATCCTTTAATCCTAAGACTGATGCGGGCAGGTTAGTCATTTTTCGGATCGCTTCCTCTGAGCTTAAAATTTTTCTATCTCTGACATATTCACCTAATATNTTTGGNTAGGTACCATAGTTTCTAGGGTGGGGCTTAGCTTTGCCAAATTCTACTGTACCACCATCTGAAGCATGCATTACAAGCGGATGTTTCAT
The DNA here is from genome assembly GCA_002170005.2 of bacterium TMED144. GTDB lineage: Bacteria > Fidelibacterota > Marinisomatia > Marinisomatales > TCS55 > TMED144. The sequence goes on from NHGT02000016.1 coordinate 47,938, forward strand.
NATCTGTTCTATATCCTNNTCACTTAAGCAATGATATATCCCTCTACCATTGCTAACATAAACCATGTCCATCAAAACCTCTGCTGCATTGGATGGAGTAGGGTCTAATCCATTTAANGTCGTAACCTCNGCTAAATTTTTTCCATTTANTTTTGGGTTTGGCGAATAATCTGAAATAACAATACTAGCAGGATTACCACCACCCCTATCATTGACAATATTCCAAACAATACCTTCCTTTATTTTTTTTCTATCTTTCTTATCTTTAAGTCTTTTTTTGAGCGCTGTATGACCACCTGACAATGACCATGCTGGGAAAATAATTGTTAAGCTTGTGCTCGTAGCNGTATANGGATATTGATCAACCGTTNCATTAAGCCCCTCNTTTATAGCATCATCAACCATTTGGAGAGTACGTGTTGATTGCCCCCACATGGGTTGGCCAACCGCTTTGTGATGGGAAATTTGNACNGGAATNGATGCCTTTCTTCCAATATTAATAGCTTCTTCAACTGATTCAATNAAGCCGCTAACNCCTTCTTCGCGCATGTGGGTTGCATAAAACCCATTATTTTTAGANACTACCTTAGCTAATGCCACAACNTCATCAGTGTTNGAATACGCTCCAGGTATATACTTTAAACCTGTGGACATGCCAAAGGCACCTTCTTTCATAGAATNTTCGATTAATTTTTTCATATTTTCAAGTTCANCGGAATTAGCAAGTCGATTTTCTGTTCCCATAACTTCTTTACGAATAGTATTATGACCAATAAGGAGAGCCAAATTAGGCCCTATACCTTCTNATTGAGTTTTATNAATGAAATCTTCGATAGGAAATGGGGAGCTGCCACAGTTGCCGCCAACCATAGTTGTAACACCTTGTTGTAAATAATTTTCAACCAAAGGATGATTTAAACTATTTCTTTCAGAGTGGGTATGCATGTCAATAAAACCAGGACTAACAATTTTTCCTGAAGCATCTATTTTTTTCTTTGTTTTTACATTTGAAAGACTTTTTCCAAGATGTGAAATTCTGCCATTTTTTATATATATTGAGGCAACATAAGAAGATTTTCCANTTCCATCTACNATCAAACCATTCTCAATTATAAAATCATATTTATTNTCNGAGCATGATAAAGCGAAAATGAAAANAAATAGAATNACTTTTTTCATTTAATTCTTCCTTCGCTTTAATTTAATATAATACGGTCTAATAAGCATATATACGCCTGTAAACCACAATCCTAGTAAAATAACTCCCGATGGAAAAAATACCNAAAGTTTTACCTTGTCGTTGAACCAAGAACCGTCNTGTAGCTTTTCAATTATATCTGATCGACGGTAAGCTGTTTGGATGATNTCACCNGTAAAGGTGTCGATCTGTATTTCCCAGTTGTTTTTAGCTCTGACCTTTACAATTCCTTTATTNGGGCGAACATCCAAGCGATCGACATCTCCCCATGAGTTAATATTAGCTTCACTTGCAGAGCGAGATATATCTAAAATCTTATCAAAAGAAAGAGACAGATTTTGAATATTTTCTCCAATCATTGTCGGAGGCTGAATCCAATCTAAATTCTTCTTTAGTTGTAAAAGAATCCCTGTCACAAGCACAATTGAGATGGGAAGAAAAATTATAAATGATCCCCAGTAATGTGTTTTGCGGGTAAGTCTGTTCCAGTTTAATTTTTTCTTCAGAGCTAAAGTCCTATTTATTAAAAAATTAATCTCTTCTTGAATATAATTTAGCAAGAAGACGTAAAATCTCTAGATAAAGCCATATTAATGTAACCAATAGACCAAAAGCTCCGTACCATTCCATATAGCTTGGAGCTCCTCTTTCAGATGCCTCTTCAATGAAATCAAAATCTAAAACAAGGTTTAAAGCAGCAATAACAACAACTCCAACACTAAAGAGAATTCCCATATTAGAATTAGAACTGATTATTGGAACTGCAATATTAAAAAAACCAAGAATCCAACTAAGCAGATAAACAAAGAAGAGCCCACCAGTAGCAGCAACAACTCCAAGTTTAAAATTTTCAGTTGCTTTGATTAATCCGGATTTATATGCTAACAATAAAGAGCCAAGTGTGCCNAAAGTGAGCATTACAGCCTGGTTAACAATGCCAGGATACATTGATTCAAATATTTTTGACAAGCTCCCAAGAGCTAGACCCTGTAATAATGCATAAAGGGGTACAGTAAATCTTGCCCANGAGTGTTTAAATGCGGTCACAATTGCAAGTACGAATCCNCCAATGAAACCTAAGCCCATCAAGCCACTAGCCCTGGGATCACCTGCAGGTAAATTCCAAGTAAATAGCGCTGTTGTCATCAGAAGAAGCAAAGCTAAGGCAGTTTTGTTAACGGTACCCATAATGGTCATTGTCTGTGANCCTTTACCAGCATNACTTGCAAATGTATTTGCGTTTAGCGCTGGGTTNCCTGAACGAAAACTTAAATGTTTGTTTCTCATATATAATCCTCTATTTTTCTTTCCATNACTTTTAAAAGATTGNTTATTTCTATTCGNTCTTGAGTTTGAGTATCCCTGTCTCTTATGGTTACGGTATCATCTTCTTTTGATTGATGGTCTACTGTAATTCCAAATGGCGTTCCTGCTTCATCTTGACGATAATAGCGTTTTCCGATTGATCCTTGCTGATCATAAATTACCTTGAAATTAGGNTTTAGAATATTAATGATTTTTTCACCTATTTCAGGNAAACCGTCNTTCTTTGTGAGTGGGCATACAACTGCAGTCACAGGAGCGATTCTTGGATGTAATTTCATTACAGTTCTATTATTATNTGTATCCTCCCAAAATGCGTTTGATAGCACTGATAGCATCATTCGATTCAAACCAGCAGAAGTTTCAACAATATAAGGTAAATATCTCTGATTGCTCTCTTGATCGAAGATCTCCATTTTTTTCCCTGAATGTTCTTGATGCATCCGCAGGTCAAAGTCGGTTCTGTTGTGGATACCTTCAACCTCTGACCACCCAAAGGGAAATTTATATTCAATGTCCCAAGCTTCCTTTGCATAATGAGCCAATTCATTGGGTCCATGCTCGGTTAAGCGAATTTTTTTAGAATCAATCCCGATCAGGGAATAGAAATTATATCTTTCATTTTTCCAATATTCCATTGATTTATCATCATTCTTAGGTTTTACGAAATATTGCATCTCCATTTGCTCAAACTCACGCGTTCTGAAGATAAAGTTTCTTGCAACAATCTCNTTTCTAAATGCTTTGCCTATTTGTGCAATGCCAAATGGAATTTTAAGCCGCATAGCATTNTGAGTTAATAGATAATTAACGTAGATGCCTTGAGCGGTCTCNGGTCTTAGNTATGCAGNATTTGATTCANTTTCAATGGGTCCAATATGAGTCTTGAACATTAGATTAAATTGCCTAGGTTCTGTTAAGCTCCCTNTTGTTCCACATCTTGGGCATTGAAGAGATGACCAGTCTNTTGTNGCAGNTTCTTCGTCAACTAATTCATCTGACCTAAAACGAGCTTTACATTGCTTACAGTCAACTAAAGGATCATTAAATGCATCAACATGCCCAGAAGCTTTCCAAATCTCTGGATGCATNAATATTCCACTGTCTAGACCTACAATGTTATCATGAAGTTGGGTCATCGATTTCCACCATAGTTGGGATATCTTATTTTTTAACTCAATTCCGAGAGGACCATAATCATAAACAGCTCCGTAGCCTCCATAGATTTCTGAGCTCTGAAAAACAAACCCTCTTCTTTTGCAGAGTGAAACTATTTTTTCAATACTCATAATATTCAATCAAGATCTTTTAGATCCGATTCTATTTGTTCATTGAAGTCNACAGAATTATTTTTTGAAAATTCCAGATTTTCTTCAACATCATTTTTAGAATTTATATANACGGTTATTATAGTGAACCCTAAAACAGCTATCATCATTGGTGCAATCCATGCAAATAAATTAAAACCNTCAGTTTTTGGTAGAGCAAGAACCTTTTCTCCATATCTCTCTGTATAAAAGTTTAGAATATCCTCTTTTGATTTTCCTTGATTTACGAATCGGAGTATCTGCTCTTCCATTTCTTTGTTTCCATGATCATACACTGTTCCGCTATAACAGCATACTGCCATGAGACTTTTTTCCACCTCAATGATTTTTTGATTATTATTGGTCTCGCCAAAAATATCGATCGCAAATGTTAAAAAAAGTGCAAGAAATAACTTCATTTCTTTTTGGTTNTTCTTTTTTTCTTTTTCTTTGGAGCAGTTCTTTTTTTATCAATGATNTGTACAGCTTCTTCTAAAGATAAAGATTCAACACTACTACCCTTTGGAAGGGAGGCGTTTACTTTNCCATCAGATATATAGGGACCATACCTACCTTCTTTTAAAACAAGAGACTCACCAGTTTTCGGATGATCTCCAACCGTTCGAATATCTTGCGGACCAGAAGTTTTTTTGCCTATAAGTNCTAATGCTTGGTCAAGCTCGATNGTGAGAGGGCTCATATTNTGAGGAATTCTACCATTTTTCCCTTTACCTGCTGAAACATAAGGACCAAATCTTCCATAGTCAGCTTTTACATCTTGTCCAGTCTCTGGGTGTTTTCCTAATGTTCGCGGAAGCTCTAGCAATTTNAGTCCAAAATNTAAATTTATCTCTTCAGANTTAGTTCCTTTNGGGATAGCCTTNCTTTTTGTTGATTCACCTAATTGAACGTAGGGTCCATAGGGTCCATTTTTCAAAAAAACAACTTCTCCAGTTTCCTTATCAGTGCCTAGTTCTTTTTCTTCATTTATTTCTTGGTTCAATATGTCTAGTGCTTTGTCAACGTTCAGATCTCCAAGGAATACATCCTCTGGTACTGATTTTCGAACCTCACCTTTTCTGACAAAAGGACCATACATACCCACTCNAATTTCGATAGGNTCNTCATCGATGGTCAGTTGGACCGAACAAGCTTTTCCAATATCAATTTGCTCATCTAACATTTTTTCTAAACCTATATTGTCTTTATTGCCAAAGTAGAAATCTTTCATGAAAGGTATTGAATCGAGCTCCCCGCGAGAAATAGCGTCAAGCCTATTTTCCATTTCAGCTGTGAACTGGCTATCAACTAAGCTATTGAAATGGTTTTCCAGCAATTGAGTTACAGCCATGCCAAGAAATGTGGGGGTCAACTTGCCTTGATTTCGCATAACATAGGTTCTTCGAACAATTGTATCGATTGTATTAGCCCAAGTAGACGGCCTTCCAATTCCTTTAGATTCCAGCTCCTTGACCAAAGATGCTTCGGTAAATCTTGCGGGTGGCTTAGTTTGGTGTTCATTGGGCAAGAGTTTCTCACAATTCAAAAGTTCGCCTTGCTTAAGTGGTGGCAAAATAGTTTCTTGGTCATCATGGGAAGGATTTCTTTTATCAGAGCTTTCTACGTAAGCCGCCATATAACCAGGGAATAAAATGACTTTTCCATTCGCTTTGAAAAGTGTTTTGCCATTTTCAATCGACACTGAAACGCGTTTGATTTTTGCAGATTTCATCTGGGAGGCGAGCGTTCTCTTTAGAATGAGATCGTAAAGCCTGGCAGTATCATTATCAAGAGATTGTTGAACTTTTTCTTTAGTAGCGAAGTTAATTCCAGCAGGTCTGATCGCTTCGTGCGCTTCTTGTGCATTCTTTACTTTGGTGCTGTATCTTTTTGAAGTTGAAGGTAAATACTCATTCCCATATTTTTTTAAAATTAAATTTCTTGCTCCATTTATCCCTTCTTCAGAAAGGGATGTAGAATCAGTTCTCATATAGGTAATAAAACCCTTTTCATATAATTGTTGTGCATCGCGCATTGTCTTTTTAGCCGATGATCTTAATTTTCTTGCTGCTTCCTGCTGTAAGGTAGAAGTAGTGAATGGAGGTTTTGGGTTGGAGTTAACAATCTTTTCTTCAACATCTGTTACAGTCCAATTGCCATTATCAAGTTCTTTAATTAGCGTACTAGCTTGCGATTCTGAAAAGAGAATTACATCTTCATTGTTCAATTTACCAGTATTGGGGTCAAAATCTTTTCCAATTGCTATTCGTTTATTATCAATTTTACTCAATAAAGCATTGAATTCGGTGTTACCGCTTTTGAAGGAAGCAATTATGTCATAATATGTTGCGGAATTGAATGCTTGGCGCAATCTTTCTCTTTCAATCATTATCTTGAGCGCTGCTGATTGCACTCTTCCAGCTGATAAGTTCACACTCACAAATTTCATATTCTTCTTTAAAGTGCTCCACAGAACTGGGGATATTTTATAGCCTATTAGTCTGTCTATGATTCTTCTGGCGGTTTGAGCTTCAACAAGATCCTTATCAATTTGACGGGGATTGTTCATGCCCTCATCAACCCCTTCTTTTGTAATCTCTGTAAATTGCACTCTAGTTATTTTTTCATTATCTACTTCGCTAGCAATATGAGCGGCGATAGCTTCTCCCTCTCTATCAGGGTCTGTGGCGATAACAACCTTGTCTGTGTCTTTGGCCATAGATCTTAGTTCTTTGACAAACTCTTTTTTATCGTCTAAGACATTTTCGATCATAGAAAAATCATTTTCAATATCGATTCCGATTTCTTTTCTAGGTAAATCCTTTATGTGACCAACACTAGCTATCACATTATATTCTCCACTAAGGTATTTTGATATCGTTTTTGCCTTTGATGGAGATTCTACGATTAAAAGAGGTTTTGAATTACTGTTTGCCATGTTTAAAAATTATTGTGTTTTTTTTATAAAGTTAAGTGCTTATTGATCATAAATTTTTAAAATACTTGATTATATGTTCGAATGCAACTTCTTGCTGTTTACCAGTGTCTAAATCTTTTACTTGAAATTTATTATCTTTTATTTCATTCTCTCCAATTATGATAGCGTGCTTTGCATTCAATCTATTTGCTTCTTTCATTTGAGATTTAAGCGAACGTTTAAGCAAGTCAAAACACACTGAGAATTTCATAGAACGTAATTTATTTGCACATTTTAATACCCAGTCTTGTGCCTTGTTCCCCATGCAAACTATATAGCAATCTATATTTTCCGCCCTTTCCTTGTTTGAAGTAGCCAACAAAATCCTTTCCATTCCTGCTGCAAAACCAATACTAGGCGTATCGCTACCTCCTAATTGACTTACCAAAGAGTCATATCTTCCTCCCCCACAAATTGCATTTTGGGAACCAATCTCGTTTGAGATGAATTCAAATATAGTTCTATTATAATAATCAAGACCTCTTACAAGGTAAGGATCAATTTCAAAGTTGATATTTAAACCTTTAAGATGCATCTTAACCTCAGAAAAATGAGCTTTATCGTCTTCTGATAAATATTCAAATATTTGAGGTGCATTCAATAAGATTTCTTGCTCTTGCGAGTTCTTGGTATCAAGTATTCTTAAAGGATTTTTTTCAAATCTTTCTCTGCTTGCTTCACTAAGTTTATTAAACTGGGGTTTAAGAAATCTTTTCAATTCAATTTTGTAATTGTCCCTTGCGCTCTTGGAACCAATGGTGTTTATCTTCAAGGTAATTTCATCTATTCCAATAGATTTGAAGATTGATGATGCAAGCGAGATAATCTCTATATCAGCCTCTGGATGCTCCGAGCCAAATAACTCTGCACCAAATTGGTGAAATTGTCTATAGCGCCCTTTTTGCGGTCTTTCTCTTCTAAATAATGCATCAATATAAAAAAGCCTAGTGAGAGTATTGATTTTATCAAGATTATGCTGGATAAAAGCGCGAACAACTGATGCAGTTGCTTCAGGCTTTAATGTTAGGTTGCCTCCACTGCGATCTTCAAAGGTATACATTTCTTTAGATACAATATCTGTTTGCTCTCCTACGCTTCTTGAAAAAAGGTCTGTATTTTCAAAAGCGGGGGTGCGGATTTCACTAAACCCAAAAAGCGCCATTTCTTCAAATATCTTACGTTCCATTTCTTGCCAAAAATGGACTTCACTTGGAAGGATATCCTGTGTTCCTTTAATAGATTGTATTGATTTAGTCTTCATTGCAAGTACTTGATTTTATACAATTTTAATTAACGGTCAAATAGCGATGGTCTGCTAAATGTACCGCCCCTTTGCTCAAACTTAAGGTCCTTGAGGCTTGGTGATTTGACATTTATTCTCAAATACAAACCCGATGCATATCCATTCGGTGTCCAATTAATACTCATTTCCCAGCAATGCAGATCTCTGTAAATAGAAAAAGTATGGCTTACTAAGTTTTGGTTTATTAGATCAAATCTAGCATTGTATTGTATGCGCCAAAATTTAGTTGCTTGAATTGTCGAATTGGTTGACATCCAAAAAGTCTTTTGAGGATTGTTAGGGTTCGCATTATTATAGGAAAAACTAAAACTTGCGGAGCTAGTCCATAGATTGCCTGAATTAATATTTCCCTTTCGATCTTTTTCATTCATTGATCTTGCTAAGTTTGCACCATCAACCCTTTCTTCGTAAGCGGTTGTATCTTCTGTAATTAAAGTCTCTTCTTGGTCTAAAATAGGGCTATTCCTTTTTCCGGAAAATCTAAATCCTGTCGAAAATCGAGCATTGATCAATCTTGGAGTCGGCAACCCGTTGACCGATCTGAATTTGTTAATTCGTATATTTTTATCTTTATCAAAATCATACCAATCATGTGTCATAGAAAAATCTAAGTTTAGTTTTTTACTAACATTTGCTCTGACTGACGAATTGATGTTGCTCCATTGAAATTGTTCCAATACAAAGTTTTTTCCAGTATTAAACCTCCATGAGAATAGGTCAATCTTTTTTTCAATATCATTATCAACTACTTTTGCTTGAAAAACATTATTTACAGAAAGGTTGAGGGTTTGGCTTTCTCCTCTGGGAGTCCCACCAGCAAGTGTGCCGGAGAATTTATCAAAATATGCTATTTCGCCATTGTCTTGTTGGATTACCTGATAATATCCAGGATCGAAGCCAAAAACATCTTTTGAGAAATCAGGGCGATATGAGTATCCTATGCTGGGTGATATAACATGACGAATTGCTTCAGTTTTGCCTATTTTAGTTGGAAGCAAACCATAAATCTGTGTATTCATACTGATGTTGAACGATCCTGTAGTTCTGGTGGCAAATCCTTTGACCTCGTTCTTTAGTATAGTTCCAGATGAATCTATTTGACCTTCAAATGAACGATTTAACCAATCTGATTTAAGGGAAAGGCTAGGCGATATATTGAAATATTTGAATATCTTTGCTGACATGTTCATGCCAGAACTATGACTAAAGATATAATCAGAGAATGTTTCGGTTAGTAAAGTTCCGTCAGAATTATTTTTCCATCTGTAACTATCTGTAGAATCATCTATTGTATAGGTTTCAGATTCATAGTATTGTTTCATGTTATTGGTAAATCTTGACGAGTAATTATAGTTTATATTATTGTACCATTTTTTATTCTTGGATTTGGTTGGAAATATTGCCCTTTGAGAATGAGAAAATGCTAGCTGTGGAAATGTATTGTTTGCAATGTTTATTTGTTGATCTGATCGAGAGGGGTTGATGTAGAATACAGAATTGGGATCGACTTTTTCGTTAGCCATTAAATCTCTTCTTGATGATAAATTAACACTTAGGCTATTGCGAGATTTTGGCCACCTTTTTGAATAGGTTGCATTTGAGACTGCTTGCTGATTTAATCGTTTTTGTTGTTCGAGACCAGTTCGTCTATTGTAGTCTCCGCTAGAATAATAACTTGCATTAACAGATGCGCTCTGGTTATTTCTAAGCTTTTGCCTGTGATTCCATCTTAATACATAATCACTTTGTTTGTTGTTGCCTAGATTAAAAATATCTCTGTCAGCAGCTGGAGTTGAGCTTGAGAACCTTTGTTTAGTTTCTAGATCAAAACTACCATTATAAGCATATCTTTTAGAGTAGTTGTTCTGCGACCTGAGTGTGATTCCATCTCTATCATAAAAACTTGCGGTGAGTTTCGTGTCGAAATAATCATTAATGGCCCAATAATAACCTAAACCATTTATATACCCTCCCCATCGATTGTCAGTTCCATAGGAAGGCATGATCCAACCTGAATGTCTTCGTCCTTTTTGATGAGGGAAGACACCAAAAGGTAGACCAAAAATAGGAATGTCAGCAATGTAAAGAACGATAGGTCGTGCGACAACTTTGTCGTTGTTGATCATTTTCATTTTATTCATATCAAAATGAAAATGAGGCTCTTCTAATTCGCAGGTTGTATATATGGCATCATCAATATAGAAAATGTCCATATTTTGATTTCGAATCTCTTTACCGTGGTAATATCCATCATCGGCTTTAGTTTTGCCTCTTATAACTTTACCATTTTGCGTATCGAGATTATAAATCATTGTATCACCAACCATTGGCTCATTTCCTTCTTCTATCATGGTAGGTCTGAATGGTGTTATGGTTGAATCTTTATCTGATGATGGCAATGCTTTTAATAGATTACTTCTCCACGCTACATTGATAAAACCAGCTTTAAGGTTCATATCCGTATAATCGATATTTGCTTCGCCGAACAGGTCAGTTGATTCATCTTGCATATTGTATTCAATTTTATCTGATTGATAAACTACTTTTCCATCAATACCAGAGCCTAAGCTATCAGGTGTGTAAGTTCCTTCAGAACCTCCACTAATAAATATCGATTCTAAATCATCTTCTCCAAACTTAAGGACAATGGTATCACCTGATGCTCTGTTGTTACCTTGATAGATAGAGTCTTCAAAAACATGATACAACGTAGTTGCCATTCCTTCAAGCCTAACTGAATCTAGCTCGCCATCTTTAAAAAATCCTCTCAATATAGATCCTGTCATATCATCTGAAAAACTCAACGGTTCTTGATTTATTGTAGAGTCACCACCCATTACATTGATTATTTCTCTTATACCGCTAGAAAGAGTTTGTGCTTGGGCTTTTTCAGGAATGTAAATTTCCTTTAATTCTTCATCCTCATACTGGAGAAAGATTTCACTTCCAGAGATTTTTTGATCACCGTCATTTATTAAAGGATTTATGCGCAAAACAGTCTTTCCGCCTTCCCTATTATATATAGCTTCTCCACAAATCGCCAATCTTTCATCTTCAATGATCTCCACATTGCCTCTCGAAATGTATGACACACCACCATTGAGCTCATTCTCTCTGTATTCTATTGCATCTCCTTTTATGGTTTGTTTGTCTTGGATAAGTATTGCATTTCCAGTTGCTGAACCACTGTCTAATTCTGAAAAATAGTGAAGTATATCTGAATTTAAGCTGTAAGTCGTATCAACAAAATCAACATTGCTGTAAGCAATCATAAGATCTTTTGGGGAGTCCACAAAAAGTGAATCACAGGTCATTTTTTGGACATCTTTTTGAGTGGAAACATTTCCATATAAAAAGCTTTGTTCAGTTTTTCTATTAAAACGAGCCCAATCGCATTTTAATACCATTTCTCCTTTTCGAAAAATAACATTGCCTTTAAGGTATTGCATTGAAACCCCGTCTACAGTAACATTCTCAAGAAGATCTGCTTTTTCAAGTCTTAGTCTCTCCTCAGCAAAAGTAAAATCAGCTGTCATAATGAAAAAAATTGAAAATATTACTTTAGTTTTCACTTTTTGTTGGTACTACAATCTCTTTTTATTAAAAATTAGTGCTTAACCCCGAATTAAGCGATGTAAATATGTAACGCGAGGCTGATGAAAATTGTTTCCATGAATTATTGCTGTAAATTAATGCTAATTCAAAACATCTTTTGATGTAAACTTTACACACAAATTTTGGAGTTAATCGTGCAACTAAACTGGAAAATACCTGCAATAGCTTTAATGGTTCTATTTGTAGGATGTAGTAAGGAAAATAATATGTCTGGAGAATTAGTTATAGAAGATCTTGTTGTTGGCGAAGGTGCTGAGGCAAAACAATATGATATCGTTAATGTGAACTATACGGGAACATTAACCAATGGCAATGTTTTTGATTCGTCATTGAATCCAGGAAGGTCTCCATTTAGGTTTACCGTTGGAGCCGGTCAAGTGATCAAAGGTTGGGATGATGGACTCATAGGGATGAAAGTCGGTGGAAAACGAAAATTAACAATTCCTCCTAGTATGGGATATGGAAATAGAAATATGGGAGCTATACCAGCGAACTCGACTCTAATTTTTGAGATAGATCTCCTAAGTATAGAATAGTCAAATCAATGATCTCAAGAGTAACCTACCAAGGTGACTTAAGAACAGAAGCGGTTCATATTCAATCTGGTGATGTTATAGTTACCGATGCTCCTATTGACAACAATGGCAAGGGGGAAGCATTTGCTCCAAGTGATCTAGTAGCTACATCAGTAGCCTCATGCATGTTAACAATAATGGGCATAGTGGCAAAAAGAGATAATATAAATATCGATGGAACTACTGCTGAAGTTGAGAAAACTATGAGTAGAAGCCCAAGGATGATTGAAAGTATCACAATAAAATTGTTCTTTAAATCAAAATTATCCGATAAAGAAAAAAAGAAGCTAGAAAGAGCTGCTAAAACCTGCCCTGTTGAAGCTAGTTTAAATGAAAAAATAAAAAAGAAGGTCGAATTCTTTTTCCATAATTAATTGTAATTAACTCCTCTCTAATTGTTAAGCACTAACCATCTGAGCAGGTAAAAGCTGGAGCTTAGCAAGATGAAAAACTTAAAAAAAAATAACAAAGCTTCTTTTTCTAAATTCTCTTTAAAAAAAGAACTCTTAAAATCAATTAAAGAGATAGGATTTGATCAACCAACTCCAATTCAAGATAAAGTTATTCCTCATTTAAAAAGTTCGATGCAAGATTTAATTGCTTCAGCTCAAACAGGTACAGGCAAAACAGCTGCATTTGGTTTGCCCTTACTTGACCTAGTCGATATATCGAATTCTGATGTTCAATCTCTTATTTTATGCCCCACGCGCGAGCTTTGCATCCAAATCAGTAATGATTTGATGAATTATTCTAAATATATTGATGGGATGAAGATATTGCCTGTTTATGGTGGGTCAAGAATAGACAAGCAAATTAAATCATTGAAAAAAGGAACACAAATTGTTGTTGGTACACCTGGTAGAGTAAAAGATCTGATTAAAAGAAAAAAATTAGTCGTTAAAGATATAGAACGTTTTATTTTGGATGAAGCCGATGAAATGCTTTCCATGGGATTCAAAGATGATCTGGAAAGTATTTTTCAATCAACACCTTCTAAAAAACAAGTTTTACTCTTTTCTGCAACCATGACCCCAAAAGTTGTCAAGGTTACTAAAAAATACATGCAAGAACCTAAAAAAATAGCTGTCGCAAAAGAAAACCTGGGAGCAGAAAATATTGAACACTATTTTTATATGGTAAGCGAGAAGAATAGGTACGAAGCAATAAAGCGTGTAGCAGATTTAAACCCAGACATATATGGAATAGTATTTTGCAGGACACGAAAAGAGACCAAAGAAGTTGCTAGCAAATTAATGAACGATCAATATAATGCGGATACTATTCATGGAGATCTATCACAAAGTGAAAGAGATGATGTGATGCAGCGTTTTAGAAATCGACATTTGCAAATTTTAGTTGCTACAGACGTTGCAGCTCGCGGTTTGGATGTTGATGATCTTACGCATGTAATTAATTATAATTTACCGGATGATGAAGAAATTTATGTTCATAGGAGTGGAAGAACTGGAAGAGCTGGAAACAATGGCATATCTATAGCAATAATAAATGGGCGTGAAATGTATAGAATAAAAAAAATTGAAAGATCGTCCAGTATAAAATTTACTAAGAAGAAAACTCCTACCGGGCTAGATGTTTGCAGGAAACGCTTATATGCTCTTATAGATCAGATTGAAAATGTAAGGGTAGATGAAAAACAAATAGAACAGTTCTTACCCTACATATATGAAAAGCTAAACTGGCTTGACAGAGATGAGCTCATTAAGCATTTCGTTTCAATTGAATTTAATAGGTATCTATCTTACTACAGGAATTCAGTTGATCTTGATGATAAAGAGTTTCATGGCGGAAATAGAAAAAGAAAAAAGAACAGAAATAAAAAAAGTAGAAGGAAATATAGGTTTGGTAAAAAAAATAAAAGAAAAAATTAAGTTTTAATTAAATAAAACTTGGATTAGCTAAATCTCAGAAATTTCCAGAAACATCCACACCGATCTTGACTACAAGAACCATTGTCCAGATTATAATCCCTCCTGTAATACAAAATATTCCCCCTATCATCAACTCTACAGGATTAATTGGTTCCTTAGTTATGACTTGTAAAACATTAAACTTCTACCAAAACACCTCATTTTCTGGAGATATAGTATTGATCGAAGTAGAAATACACTGAACATGTTTGGATGATAGCTGCTCACATGAATACCATCAGTTAAGACTTTTTAATAATTCCAAAGTAGACCGGAATTATGGTGGAGGCTGGTACCTCATATCACATAAAAGCGGTGTGCGTTGTGATAAATTACGTGGCGGTGGTTCACCCCCTTGTCTTTAGTAAAGGGTGATTTATTTTAACTGAAAAGTAGGAAAAAATTAATTTTGAATTAATATCTCTTGAGGTTGGATTTTCTTAATTTGGTTTAAGCTAATGCAGAGTAATAAGCTATAAATGTAAGAATAAGAAAAATGATCATTGGTGGAACAGGTAGTTCATCTTCAAATCTTTTTCCGGATAATAATGCCAAATTTACTAAAATAAAACCTGTGCCTAAAGAAAGAAGGACTGTTTCAGCATACTCAGATGGTAGATTTCTAGAGTAAATCGCTACCATTCCTAAAGCTAGACCTAGACCACCATTGGCAGAACGAAATACAGCGGAAATATTGACCGCTTCGCTAGGAAGGCCATTTATAGTTTTCTCATTTACAACTTTTGGTACAGCAATAAAGAAAACACCAATCACGGTCATAACTGAACCAATAATTGTTAATGCTAAATTAGTATCCATTTTTTATCTCCAATTCAATTTGTAATTCATATAATTTTTTAATTGTTTATCATTCTAATGAGGTGGATACGAGACTCGAACTCGTCTCTACGCTTTACGAGAACGTTGTTTTACCAAATAAACTAATCCACCCAATGTTATTAATTTAACAATACAAAATTTTTATAATAAAATGCATTATCGGCTATTTTTTTTTATCAATGAATTTGTATAAAAACCCTCCATTATATGAAAGATGAACCATACTGAACACAGACAACCGATGAAAATTGGAATATTTAATTCTAATTCTTTAATACCAATAAACATTAGTGAAATCACAAATATAGATTTTATAAAAAATTGCGCTGCATTGAATTTAGCAGTGATTTGATGATCATATTTAGAGGATATAATATCAATTAACTTAATATTGAGATAACTTGTAAGAATAGGAATAAAAGCGCCTATAAAAATGATCAAATATATTTCTTTTTTTAAATAAAAAAGGAAAGCAGAAAGTGATAGCGTAGTTAGGATGGATAAATAGTATATTTTTTTAATCAAGACCTAATAGCTAATTTTTTTTGAAGTATGATATTTTGCTGCTCTATAGGAACCATATATTTCACCCCCATGAAGAACTACAGCTGTAGAGATAAAAAAGGGAGCTAAAATAGAATTGTTATTATTGCTCCTTATAGCAGTTTGATAAGCTATCGAGGTCAATAAAAAGCCAAAGAGCCCATCAACATATTTTTTGGAATATATTCTCCCTAAGCCTGGCACTGTTGATAATATACCAGCAATGACTGGTGATTTTTCATTATTTATATAATCAGGTTTTAACATGTCAATTATTCTTCCATCTTGATAAAAACTACCACCAATTATTGAGTGGTTTTTCATTGCTGAGGGATTGCACCTAATTATTCTATCGGAAGTAGCAAACAGTCCTAAAATAGGACCTTTTTTATTGATAGCTATTGCTCCGTATTGTGAGCAGCTAGGAAAAAATTGACAATTCATTTCAGGAGAGCCATAAGAAATCCTCTGCCATTTTGAGATTGGACTGATCAACATTCTCTCAATTTTACTTGTTGAAGGCAATATTAAGAGTGAGTCAGCTGGATATTGAGCAAAAATTATTGAAATGAATAAAAATGTTTTGATTAAATACTTCATTACATTGAATTTTAAGTATGTTGGAATTGATAAAACTAATCAAACTTCATTTCAAAAGTCTTTTTATAACCCTTTCTGTAGGTTTGCAAGCCCAAGAAAAAGTTATTTATATCCTTCACACTAATAATACCAATGGAGCACTTGAGAATTGTTATTGCCCTGATAAGCCCTATGGTGCAGTTGAAAAACGTTCTGTTTTTGTTAGAGAATTCATGCAAAAAAACCCTAATTCGATATTAGTTGATTCGGGTGATATCTTCACAATGAGTAAGCAGTTTTTGAAAGATAGTTTAATGGCTGAAGCATACAATTTGCTACCTTATGATGCTATTTTGTTAGGAGATCAAGAGATTACGATGGATCAAAAAAATCTTAAACAGTTTATTGAAATTATGGATAAATCGATCGTTAGCACTAATCTTAAAACAGAGCAAAGTGTTAAATCCATTATTGTCAATCGCAATGGTTTGAAAGTGGGAATTATCGGAATCTTGGACGAATATGCAATTAAGTATTATCCACAAGAAATAAAGGAAAAGATTGATCTAATGGACCCTTATCAAGAAATAAATAGTGAACTGAACAAATTAAAAAACAAAACTGATATAGTTGTTCTATTAACTCACCAAGGCGCTGATAAAGATTTTGAGATGGCAAAAAAATTAAAAGATGTTGACCTCATTGTTGGTTCACACAGTCAATCCCTGTTTGAGACACCTGAAGAGTTTAATAATACTTTGGTCGTTCAAGCAGGAAAATCTGGCTATCAAATTGGAATAGTAAAAATTTCTTTTAGCAATGGAAATATCTCTAAAAAGGAAGGAAGAGTGGATACTATGAAATTTTCTTTACCGGACGACCCTCGCATTATGAGCTTGATCAATGAGTATGAAAATAGAACAGGTAGAATAAATCGCAATAAATTAAAGAGGATGAACAAGAATTAGCCAATGGAAAACTTAATTGAAACTCTTTCAAATGAACCAATTTATTTGGCCATAGCAGTTGTCTTTTCAATTATTATCCTCCTTGGTGTTTTAAAAAAACTCTTGAAGATAGTATTGGTATTCAGCGCATTATTTATTTTGTGGATAGCTTATTCTATATGGAGCGGGAAAGAGGTTTCTTTGGATGATATAAAAGAAAATTTACAAAGTGGAGTGGAGAGTGTGAAAAAATCTACCAGCGAGGCAACGGAAAAGATGAAAGATAGCACAATAAAAAATATTGAAGAAAAGATACTGCCAAAAAAAGATTAAGATTTTATTTCGACATTAATTTTTCATTTGCCACGCGAAGTCTGCCGGTTAGAAGTTTTATAATGCCTTGCATAATTACGGATTGTCCTGCCATTACTTCATAGAAACCTTCTCTTTCAATTTTAAACAAAGTTGACTCTTCTTTTATTGTTGCATCTGCCGATCTTGGTTCATCATCCAAAAGGGCCATCTCTCCTAAGCATGCTCCTTTCTTGAGCATAGCAAGCTCCTGTTCTCCTTTATGTATCTTAACCTCACCATCTACAACAATGAAGAGAGAGTCACCATAATCACCCTCTGAGAAGATTGGCTCATCCTTGCTGTATTTAACCTCTTCAGTTATTTGTGCAACCTTTGATAGGTTTTCAGCAGGTATAGATTTAAAAAGCTCAACAGATTTAAGGATAATTGTTTTTTCTAAAGTTGAATACATGGTTAATTCCTTTGAATTTGTTTCAAATAGCTTTGATGGAATAAGCTTCTTCAGGGAGCCTTTATCTTTGGCTATTCTCATAATAATTTCTTTATTTGCTCTTGATCTTGGCAATTGTTCCCATTTTAAATTTTTCAAAATCTCTTCCCTTTTTGATTGAATACAATAATCTAATGAGATTGCAGATTCCCATTTGTTTTTTGAAAAGATAAGGTTTGAGATTTCCTTGTCTAGATCTCTGGGTAAATTGCTAAAATGTTCGTGGCCAATATCACTTCTTTCCTCAATGCTTATTTTTTCAATTAGGGGATTGATCACAGCGCGCTCTTTTTTGGAGAAAATATTTTCAAAGAACTCTAGAAGAAACGGCAGCTTGGCATTATCACCAGTTCTGATTGTATTGATATAGGACTCTATAGGGGTCTGAGGTTTATCCATGACACCAAGTTTTAGTAAAGTAGGAAGCGTATTTTGAATTTCATTGGTTAAGTAATCTTTCATCAAAAAACTTTGCTTATTATCTGGAAGGAGCTTGATGAGTTCGCAATTGTAATAAAGTTTGTTTGCAGTAGTTTGTATTTTGTTTGAAATATCCTCAAGTTTTTTCTCTTGTATGGGGTGCGAACGAGCAATAGCAATCAAAGAATCAACAATTTCATTGTAGGCTTCTTGATCATCATCATTCATTTTANTAAGAAGGATCTCTATAGATCTATCACATGGATANTCNCTNAGAGCGTACAAAATACCAATATATAGCTTTCGCTTTGTTTCTTCAGATGATAGTGACTTTTCAAAATGATCAATAATCACTGTATCCTGATATTTTTTTAAGGTTTGTCGTGCCTGTAGTGCTGTTTTAGGAAGATTGAGATTTGACATTATAGATGGAATTAATTCTTCATCTAGTCTTTTTTCTGCAATGGATAAGGCTACATTGCTTATATATTCACTATTAGATTTAAGAAATTTTATCAATTTTTTGTTTGTCAGGATTGTCTTGTTATCAATCAGCCTTCTAAGCGCTATTCCAGCAGTTTTTTCATCAGAAGACGATATTAAATCATTAAGAATCTTTTCAGCTTCAATAATTGNACCAGAATTAATGAATAAAATNGACGCTGCTGATGCAGCAACGATTTCTTCATTTTTATCAGTTAAGTATTTTTCAATATCTGGATATGTTTTTTCAATTCTTCTTTTTCCAGCAGCAATAATAGCGTCTGGGGAAACGTCATCGTTTTTGTTAATAGCTTGAATGATGTCCTCATCATCTATAATATCAATTTCATCCCATGATAACTCTAAAATTCGTTTTCTAATTTCTACTGATCCATTATTGAAAAGTTTTTTTATAGTCTTCTTCCAAGGAGAAAGAGAAAGACCATCAATTATCTCTAATGCGAATAATTGTTTTATTGCATCATCTGAACTTAGCGTATCTTCAATGGTTTTAACCATTGCAGCGTCCTGCACATCAATATTTAGCTCTTCAAAATTAATCTCTCTTTTAGCTATCGCTGTTTGAAGTTGTTTGACATAGTTCGTTTTTACTTTAAATGCAGTAAAAATCCATATTGCAATAGCCCCAATTGATATAAGACTTAAAAATTGTAGTTCGATAAATTTTACAAGAAAGAATGTTCCTAACCCTGCTACACCCTCAGCAACCGATTTTAAAGTTCCACTTATTTGAGGCTTTATTGTTTTGCGAACATCAGCTGGTACGGGCAACCATAAAAGCTCTAATGATGAACTATTAATTGTGAATTTAAATGTTTGATCTGAAAATTTAGCAAAACTTGCGCTCAATACCATAGGAGCAAGAAAAAATGATGTTGAACCCGCTACAAGAAAAAATGGAAGAATCAATAGACCAATCAAGATACCGAATCGTGATAGAATTGGGCCTGTAATAAAAAATTGCATAATGATGGACATTGCGCCAGATATGCCATAGAATGTTCCAAAAAATGAAACAAGGTCGCTTGAATCTGGGTACGCACTACTCGCCATAATCTTGAACTGGTAGTCTACAAGGACAGTCACTACTGCTGAAAAAGCAACGATACTACCGATTCCGACAATGAAAGGATCAGCTTGCTTTTTCTTTTTTATTGTTTTTGCTTTACTTTTTAGAGGCTTTGANGTTGATTCGTTTTGAATGTAATTAAGACACTTAAAGCCTATTATTGTCGCGACAGCAAGAAAGAAAGCCGCTAGAAAAAGAAGCATGCCTGATCCAAAAAAGGTAACAAATGGTTTTAAATTAATACCAATAAGCATTACGGCAAGCGAGCCCCCACCAGCAACAATACCAAATAACCGCTTTGCTTGCTGAGGTTGGAATGATTCTCCAGCAATGGTCCAAAATTGAATTAGCATGACAGCTACAACTATCTCAACCCAAACATACGTCAAAGGAATGATTAATCCGTTCATCAAAGGCTGAAGGATTACAAAGGTTGAAGCGAAAATTATACAGGTCAATACAAATAAAGTTTTTTGAGGAATTTTTTTTGAAATTTTAGTATATACAATCAAAAAAGGTGCAATGATTACTGCAATAACAACAAACATCAAAGGAAGTAGGCTCTTGTCGTAATCGGTTAAGAAATATGCATCCCTTGCAGTTTTGGCAACAAGACCCATTGCAACAACAAAGAAAGAAAATAAGAAAAACAGCAGAACCATTTTTCCTTCCCCAGGTTTAATATTGACAATTTTTTTTAGAGTTTTCAATTTTTTCTGTTATTTAGATTAGTCTTAAATACTGATGTTATAATCAAATCCACTCTGATTAAATATATCAATTATTGCTCCTGCAAAAAGCACAAAAATGATAGCAGTTATGATAAGAAAAATCATACTAATAATGATTATAATTCCATTGAAAGTAAAATATTGTCTCAAATGATCAGCTGCAATGAAAATACTTTCTTTACTGTTAACTTGTACAGCATAACGTAAATGATTAGATGCTATGTTAAGCTTTACACCCATAACAATCGTAACTATGCCGATTATTGCCGTTGGAATAGCTAAGAAAAAAATTGATAAAAAGGTAATGGAACCAAGAACAATAGTGGATATTGATACAAATTTTGACCACCTATATAAGCTATCTACAGAAAGCTTATCTTGCATACTTAACTTAAAGTTTTCCTCTTTATTTTTATCTTCTGGCATCTAATTGTTTTTTCAATAATTTTGTAATACTTGTAACTAGTAAATACTTAGTTAAATATCATTATTAGATTTTAATACAGAACATCTTTTAAATCGTATTTATTATTTTTTGTAAAATCATTCAAAATGATATATCTATTCCATGTAAAAAATATTGTTCATATAATGATCTGTCATAAAATATCGAAATTTNAATGTTTACTATATATAATATTCTAAAGAAAAACATCCTTTATGTTTTAATANGTTTACTCTCAATTTCTTGTAGTGATGATATATTAGAACCAGAAAAGAAAGATACTAAAGAAAACGAGAGTTTTAGATTAACTCTTAAGATTGATCCTGATATTGTTTATCTTAATAGCGCTTCAAAAGTTACCGTTAACTTAGAACGAAAAGTTCATAAAGATTCATTATCTTCATCTGTAACAATGCTTATGAAAATGGATGCAGTCGGTGGTACTCTTGATATGCATACATATGGGATATCTTTAGCTTCAAGTTTTAGTACATTGTCAATTGCTGATGAAAAAGATTCATCATTTGAAGTTTTAGCTTCTTTTGTCCCCACTTCAACTTATAGTACTAGCTCTGGTGGTTATTACTATAATTATAAGGAAAATGGCCTAATCACTGCCTCCTTTAATGGTTTGAATGTTTCATTACCAATAAAACTAGTGGTTCCACGATGATNCGATTTTTTTACTTATTACTTATTTCTATTTTATTTTTTGAAATAGTTGTGGCCCAGCAGCGACCTCCAGCATCAATTATAAGGAGGCCACCTTCACCTGTAGTTCGATCTTCCAATCTTCCTTCTGGACCAGCAGGATCTCTTCGTAGCTTAGAGTACAAAGTGATAAAATTGAGCTATATCCAAACCGATCGCGCTCTTGCAACTTTGAAAACCATGGGGTATTACGTCGTAGAATACAGATCTACCAAAGGTGAAATTGCTGGTGAAAATAATTTTACTCCTGTCTTCTCTAATAAACCTGCAAGTTTGGATGCCCCAGGAGCGCTTCCTGTTATTATGAAGCTGCCAGATACGGAAACCATATCNTTGGTTGAAAAAAGTAGTGCAAAAAAAGCTGCAACTAGAAAATCTTTGGGAGTTGATCTTGGTGGAGTCGTCCTAAATAATACTACTAGCGGTGAGCCTTTGCAAAGATTAATGGTTGGCCATAAACCTGGCGATACAAGTTCTTATGCAGAGCTTCTTGACCTAATCCAAAACAAAATTGATGTTCCTGCCAGCCAAATTGCTATTGAAGCCCTTGTATTGGAGATAAATTCGGATAAATTGGATGAATTAGGCGTAGATTTTTCTAGCGCTGCACCCGGCTTCACAGCGGATTTCCCTCCCCCTGAAAGCGGCTCAATATCACCATTTACTATGGTTCTTGATAGAACTTTATTAGGAAGTGGAGCCAACTTTAGAGCAAATATTGAAGCGCTTGTCAGCAACAAAGCTGCAAATATTTTATCAAAACCTTCAGTTCTTGTTTTAGATGGCAGACAAGCAAGAATTCAAATTGGCCAACAAATACCGATTGTTAAAGTTACAGATACTCAAATCTCAAGCAGTCGAGGCGTAGACTATGTTCCTGTGGGAATAGTCTTAAACTTGAGACCAAGGATCAGTGAAAATGGAGCACGTGTTACTATTCAAGTTGAGACAATTATCAGTGATACGGAAGAAAGAATTGGTGCAACAGGGGGCGATGTTGAATCAGCACCAATTATTAACAACAGAAAAGTTCAGTCATTTGTTCGGGTTGCAAATAATACCCCTTTTATTATTGGAGGTCTGATTAGTGAAAAAGATAGTCGTAATACAGGTGGCGTTCCATTGCTCTCCCAAATACCCTTTTTAAAATTGTTTTTTTCTGTTCGCGGTACAGAGGACGCAAAAAAAGAAGTAATTGTAGTAATAACTCCTCATGTTATCACGGAGGAAGAAGATAATTTTAGCAGAGTAATTCCTCAGGATGATAAGCGATTTGATCAAGTTGACAATCTTTCTTTTCCTAATTCTTACAGAGTCAAAAGAGAGGATGTGTTTGATTTATCATTTATAAATGAAAGCCCTGTTTTTCAGGACATTATTGCTGAGGTTGATAGGAGAGTTTTAACGGACAAAACACTACTTGTAAAGGAACCATATAAAAGCCTTTTAGAGGGCAAAATACCTGGCGAATCAGTTTTGGTCAAAAAGATGCTCTTAGACATAATAAATAGAACCAATTATTTTGAATATATTGATCCAAAGAAAGTCATCTATTTTAAAGAATCTGATGATGATCCCGCTGGATTCGAAGTAGAGCCCCTTGCTCCTGATATTGAAAAAATTCCTAATGGAAAAGCACTTAAACTAACCTATTCGGTCAGAGGTAAAGCCACTTTAGAAAAGCCATTTGTAAGGCCATCAGCAAAAGTTAACTACATACAAATGAACGAGTCATTTAAAAATGAATTAGCTAAATTAAATAAATTGGGAAGTAGTCCCGCTGAAGATGTTTTTACTATTTTAATCACTAAAGATGAATTAGATAAATACGAAAGAAGACTTTACGAAGTTTTGATATTGAAGAAGTTGCTGGACTTAAATCCAGATTTAGAGCTATCTCTTCAATATTTTCGCCCTGGAGTAGAAATATTATTTCCGTCTCCTGGCGTTTTAAGGCAAGGGCCTTTTGTCGTGGACCGTCAAGCCGCAAGATATTTTTATGAGATAAATAGTTATTATTCAGCNTTTGACAAAGAATTCAATAGGCAAACTGCAGAAATTGGGAGATTATTAAAAAATAAAAATTAATTGTGCGTTTAATCACAAGCTATATTATAATTGTATATTATATTCACTTTTAAAATTTGATTATACAAGAATTTACAAATTCAGATGTTTCGCTGGATTTTGGTAATCATCGAGGAGGATGAAATGAAGTTAACAAAAAAAATGCTAAGTGGGGTATTAACACTTACTTTATTGTTATTTAATGGTGCTTTTGCAGATGATCATGATGAGCAAGATATGCCACCAGGCGCTCAAGAGTTTTTTCAAACTCTTCAGCAAACTCAAGGAAATTTTGATGCAGCATTTAATGCAGCTGAAGCAGTTGCTAAAGCCGATGCTGAAGCTAACGATCCAGATTATGACGCTGAAGAATGGGAAAAATGTAAGAATGAAGCTTTACAGGCAATGCAAGAAGCGTTGCAAAATTCTCAAGCAGATAATATGGAAGACAAAGCTAGAGACGTATTTGGTGCAACCATGTTTGCAGCTCAACTTTGCTCTGGTGACCTACCACCAGAAGAGCAAGCTTTTTTCACTGCAATAAAATCTAACGAAGATCCACAGTCAGCATTTGATNCTGCAACAGAGGCTGCAAAGGAAGTTGCCAAGCAAGAAATTGAAGAAGATGGTGGCCAATGGGATGATTCTGCGGAACAAGAATTCGAACAGCAAAAATCTCAAGCTCAGCAGGTTTTCAACGAATCTATGGAAAACGGTATGGACCCAGGTCAAGCCTTTGGTGAAGTAATGCAAGCTATGTATGGCGATGAAGGTGATGAAGGTGAATACCAAGGAAGCGGTCAACCTCATCAAGGAGGTCCTCCAGTTGGTAAAAATCATTTTGATGGTAACTGCCTAGCCCTTTGCGGAGGCCATGATAGATATATGGTTGAAGGCAGTGATGATGAATTCGGAGTATGGACACAAGATGCTGATGGTAATGATGTCAATTGTGATTGTGATGGCTACAAAAAAGGCGATCATGAAGGTGGCCAGCACCATGACGGTGGAGATCATGAAGGTGGCCAGCACCATGACGGTGGAGATCATGAAGGCATGTCAGAATTAGACCATATGATGGAAGGTCTTAAGGGAATGCTTNANCAGATGGTTCAAGATGGATTAAANCAAGGTGACGCTGATTATATGATGGAATTAGCTGAAGGCGTTGAAGAGGCAACTCATTCTGAGTATGAATCTCCTGATAATCAAGGCGCTGCAGGTGAAGCTAAACAAACCGCTTTACAATTTGCTCAAGCACAAGGAGTCAATCCGGGTATGGTAGATGATTATATGAGACAATTAGACATGATTGAAAATGCAGCTCATAGAGAAAACAATGGAGAAATGGGCGGAGGTCCTAGCCCTGCAGTTCAGGATGCTTTTTTTGGAACATATGAACAAACTGGTAGCTATGAAGCGGCATTTGATGCTGCAGAAATTGTCTCTAAACAAGAAGCCCAAGAAAGTGGTGAATATGATGAAGAACAATGGAATGAGTGTGCCCAAGTTGGAAAAGATGCTATGATGGCTGCAGTTCAATCTGGCGAGCAAGATCCAGGTAAGGTTTTTGGAGCTCTAGTTATGGCTGTAAATGGTTGTGGTGGCCAACAAGGAGATTGTGGTGTATTTATGACCAATGACATGGACGGATCTATTATGGTATCAACCCCTGATGGTCAAGAGCGGTGGTTAATGCCAGATGATTTTGCCATGAATGAAGATGGAAGTGTTACAATATTAAGACAAGGTGAGCCAGATACAGGAGCAACAGTGACTCCCCCACCATGTGATGATAATAATGGAACTGCTAATTAATAACTTTTATTAATTTTAAAAAACCCCTCTTTAAGAGGGGTTTTTTGTTTAAAGAGGGTTTTAGGTTAATTATGTACAAAAATGATCTTTTAAAAGGAAAAACAATTGTCATAACAGGTGGAGGTACTGGTTTAGGAAAATCAATGGCGAACCGGTTTGCAGAATTGGGGTCAAACCTTGTTATCACAAGTAGACGAAGAGAGGTCATTCAAGATGCTTCTGAAGAATTAAAAGCTCATGGAGTTGATGTTTTACCTATTCCTTGCGATGTCAGAGATCCTGAGCAAGTAGAAGAAATGGCAAATAGAGCCATTGGTTTATTTAAAAAAATTGACATCTTAATTAACAATGCGGCTGGAAACTTTATAAGTCCAACGGAAAATCTAAGTTCAAATGCTTTTAAAACCGTTGTTGATATTGTTCTAAACGGCACCTTTCATTGCACTCAATCAATCGGTAAACACATGAGAAAAATGAAAAAAGGAGTCATTTTAAATATAGTTACTACNTATGCATGGACAGGATCTGGATATGTGGTTCCCTCAGCTTGTGCAAAAGCAGGAGTCCTTGCCATGACAAGATCGCTAGCTGTTGAGTGGGCGAAATATGGCATTAGAACAAATGCAATAGCGCCTGGTCCATTTCCTACTAAAGGAGCATGGTCNAGATTAGCTCCTCCTGGACTTGGAATTGAAAAGAAAATGAAAAATAGAATACCATTGAAAAGAATGGGAGAGCATATTGAATTAGCAGATCTTGCAACATTTTTAATTAGCGATCAGGCAAGCTACATAAACGGAGAAGTGGTTACTATTGATGGAGGAGAGTGGCTTAAGGGAGCTGGACAATTTAACGAGCTTGAAAGAGTACCTCAAACTGCTTGGAAATTATTAAACATGAGGCGAAATAAGAAAAAATAGTTAATTTATTTTTTCTTTTAAAAGATTTACAAAGAAATCTCCAAATATTAAAAACAATATAGCGGAAATGATGATGCTTAGCCCAAACAAGGGAATTGGGCTTGCTCTAAATTCTCTAGAAAATTTATTTTCATTGTTGAGTTTTTTGTTCCAAATATTTAATAGCTTAATAGATTGAAAAGATATGATTACGCTTATAATAAATAGAACAGAAATTACTAAATATTCCTCAAAACGAAGATTATATATCCACTTTGAAAATTTCAATATATATCCGCAAGCATAGCGGCGCCAAATACTCCTGCCGAATCTCCCAGTTTATTCTTAAGAATTGGTGTTCTAACTATTTTACTAAATGTTTCTTTGTATACCGATTCCTTCCCTTCCGTATATAAAAAATCTATACTTGATAAGCCCCCTCCAATAACAATCGCATGCGGGTCTAGTATGTCAATTACATTTGCTAATCCTCTGCCAAAATTTTTTAAAAAATTTTCTTTCCATTCAGGATGATTTTTGTAGTTACCGGTATCAATAATGTCGGTCACTCTTGATCTTTCACCTGAAAGCTCAAACCATTCTTTTTCCAAAGCTGTGCCAGAAATGTATGCCTCTGTGCAACCTCTGTTTCCGCAATAGCATTCTCTACCATTTGGAATTAAGCAATGATGTCCCCATTCGCCAGCAATTCTATTTGCGCCACGGTGAATATTTCTGAGCATAGTTATGCCTCCACCGCAGCCAGTTCCTAAGATAACTCCAAAAACTACGTTATATTTTTTTGCAGCGCCTATGGTTGCCTCAGCTAAAGCAAAACAGTTGGCATCATTCTCCATAACAACAGGGATCCCAAGCTCTCTCTCCATATCTTTTTGAATAGGTTTACCTATGAGGCAAACGGTATTACTATTTTTCAGTAACCCTGTATCGCTCTCAATAGTACCAGGAGTACATATTCCTATGGGGCTTTCAATATCATGAATATCTTTTATGATGGATTTTGCCAGTTTAACGATTCTACCAAGAATAGCCGCGTATCCTTCCTCTCTTTTGGTAGCAACGCGTTCTCTTTTTATAACTTGGAATTGTTCATCAATTATTATTGCTTCAATTTTTGTTCCGCCAAGGTCTATCCCTAATCTATGTGTCATTATTTATCTATTTCTAGTAAGACAGACCATAACCAAAATTATACAAATGATCATCTTCTGGATTTATAGGAAATTGATCCATATTCTTTGGCCAGCTAAATGATAATTTTCCTGTTGGATTGTAATCACCAAAGAGCACATCAGCCACGCCTGAACCTTCAGTTCCAGGTAGCCATGCAGCTACAAAACTATCCCACCTATCTATTTCGTCAGTAACTATCATAGGTCTTCCAGACAGCAAAACTACCACAACTGGAATATTTTTATCTGTAAAACGAGCGATGACAGCAAGGTCTTCTTTTGCAAGTTTTAAATCTGTTTTGTCGCCTTCCATTTCAGCATAAGGCTTTTCTCCAACAACAACAACAGCTATATCGCCAGAAACCCCTTTGCCGTTTTCACTGTATTCCACAACTGTACCTTCATCAACAGAGGACTTAATAGCATCTAAGATTGTAGTCCCATCTGTTGTTTGACCCATTTCACCCTGCCAACTAATTGTCCAACCGCCTGACTGCATTCCTATATTATCTGCTCCCCTTCCAGCAACTATAATTTTTTTGCCCAACTTAGGGAGAGGAAGTATGTCATTATCATTTTTTAAAAGTACCATGCTTTTTTGAACAGCTTCGCGAGCAATTTGTCTATGATTTTGTGAACCAATGTAGGTCAAAAGACTCTGATCGCTAAACGGTCTTTCAAATAAGCCTGATTGTTTTTTGATCATTAGAATTCTTCTTACAGCATCATTAATACGATTCATGGGGATCAATCCTTCATTTACAGACTCTTTAAATAGTTTTAAAAAGTTCTCATAGGATTCATTTCCGAATTTTTCTGCACCAGGTACCATGACCATGTCAATACCTGCATTAATTGATGTAATGATATCTGATTTATAATCTCCAGGAATCTCTTCAATGGCTGCCCAATCAGATACTACAAACCCTTCAAAGCCTAGTTCATCCTTTAATAGGTCTGTAAGTAGAAATTTATTAGCATGGCATTTGAGATCATTCCAGGAGTTGTAAGCAGCCATAAATGTTGCAACTCCCTCATCAATAGCTTTTTGAAATGGTGGTAAATGTTTTTTTCTAAGTTCTTCTTCAGAGACAGCTAAATTACCTCTATCGATTAATTTATTTAATCCCGTTCCAAAGGATGTACCTCCATCACCTATAAAATGTTTAGCGCATGCTAGCACGCTATTTGGGTTGTTGATGTTTGCAGATTGATATCCTCTGACTGCAGCACCACCAAGCTCAGTAACTAAATCTGTATCTTCTGAAAAACCTTCGTATGTTCTTCCCCAACGATAGTCATCAGGCACTGCAAGACAAGGAGCAAAATCCCAATCTATACCAGTTGCTGCTACCTCTAAAGCTGTTGCCCTTGCAACGGCTTCCACTATTTTTGGATCTCGAGTAGCGCCCAGTCCAATATTATGAGGAAATATAGTTGCCCCAACAACATTGTTATGCCCATGCACAGCATCAATTCCATATAATAATGGTATTTGAAGTCTTGACTTTAGAGCTTCTTTTTGATAACTGTCATACATTTCAGCCCAGGCTTTTGGTTCGTTTACTTCAGGGGTGCTTCCACCACCACTCAAAAGGGATCCAAAACCATATTTTGAAACATCTGAAATATCATTCAAAAATTGGCGATCTACTTGAGTCATCTGCCCAAGCTTTTCCTCGACAGTCATTTTTGAAATTAATGAATCAACAAAAGCTATATTTTTTGCTTTTACAGCTTCAGCATTATTTGAGCAAGCACTCAAGAAAAATAAGGTNAATGAGCTAATTATTGTTGTAAAAATTTTCATAAAATTTGTTTAAACCCCTTTTTTATACGTTTAACAGCTTAATTAAATATAAAACTAAATTTTTTAGTCTCTAATTTGTTGAAATTATAATTATTTAATAATACATTGTTACAAGATTAATATTAAATATTATAATTTTTATTAAGTCTTATCTATTATTTATAGAAAATTACAATTCTCAGGAGAGAGGGGAAAAATGAAAAAAACGTTAAGATTTTTATATTTAACCATTTTCACAGTATCATTATCCTATTCGCAGGTTGTTATTAATGAAATCATGTATAATCCGTATTATGAAGTTAATGGCGCATCAGACACCGATGATAGCGGTGAATGGATAGAATTTTTTAATGCAGGGCAAGAGTCAGTAGATATGAGTGGCTGGAAAATTGTTGAAGGTATAACATTCACCTTTCCAAGTGGTGCCGCAATAGCTCCTGGAGCATACGTCATACTCGCAAGAGATAGTGTACGTTTTAAAGCTGATAATGGGTTTGACCCTCATTTTGATTGGGGAGGTTCCGATAACGGTGCATTAAGCAATTCCGGCGAAGATATCACCTTGGTTAATTCTTCTTCAGTTACTGTTGATAGTGTTGATTATGATGATGGGTCTGGTTCTGGCAATGGTTGGGGCACTTCTAGCTCTGGTCACGATGGCACCGGTCCTTCATTGGAATTAAAAGATTTTTCAAAAAACAATGTTGGTGGTGACAATAGCGATGGTTTTTGGGGTATTAGCTCAGGTAAAGGTAGTCCCAACAAAATCAATACAAATTTTAATGGCACTGTTTGGAAGAGCACATTAGCATCTGATGATAAACCTATCAGGACCATTCCTGCAGGAACATGGACCCAAGATGCTACGCCTGTTATCAATTCTTTAGCTGACTTTCCAAAAGACACTACTTACTGGCAATATTGGGCCAACACGGGTGGCGCTGAAGCGGCAAATGAAACAGAAGGTGGACACTTTGAACACCAAGGAAGCTCTGGCAAAGACTCTTCTTATGCAAATGTTTCCTATTCAAATGGTTACATGAGAGTAGATTATTCTACCCATGATACCGAAGGATGGGGAGGTTATGTTAAATTACAACATATGCATCCTGACACATTAAATGGCATATACGATTGGTCACAATTTGACTCTTTATCCTACCAATATTATGTCGATTCCGCTGGCGTTGCTACTCAATCTAGCAGCATCACTATAAGATTTAACTTAATTGAATACAGTACAATAGATGGAGCTCATGATTACACTGGAAGTCAAGCGCTAGGTGAATATTACTATTCATTTGCTCCTGGTATTACTGACTCCGCTACAGGTGGTTGGAAAACTGTAACTATCCCTTTAGTTAATAATCCTGGCGAATTTGGCGCACCAACCGCTTTTAATAGAACTGGTTGGGCTGGAATTCCCGGCAATGAACGACTTGATACCGATAAAATTAAAGGCTGGTCGATAGAATTTTCCATGGGCGGCGGCGGCGATGGTGATAGAACTCGTGGCACAATTTTATTTGATAATATTATGCTTAAAGGACAAAAGAAAATTCCATTGGTCTTATTTAATGGTAAAGCTTTAGGACCTAAAAATTCTGCTGGTTCTTTCACATGGGGAGGCTCTGCGTCTGAGCTAGTCACTGGAGCAGGTGTAACTTCAGCTACTAATGCTCTAAAATGGACTCTTGGTGATTATAATTGGGGTGTAACAGGATATGGCTTTAATTTAAGTCCAAATGCTAACATGACTTTTGAATGGCCCACTGATACATTACAATTCAAATACAAAACAGCTAAATATTCTGGAACTAATGCACGCTTTCAGTTTGAAGCTGGTTCTGGAAAATTAGTCCATGAATTCAGCATAACAGCTGATGGTGCATGGCAAACAGTTAAGCTGCCTCTCAAAGACTTTGTTTATGGAGATAATACCACATCAGGTTTTGATACATCAAATGTTAAGGTTGCTCAATTTATTGCACAAGGTACAGGTTTTAATGGAGAAGTTATACACTTGACTGATGTATGGACTGGTTCTCCAGTATTTGACTTTGTACCTCCTGCAAAACCACAAAGCGTAACAGCTATTCCAGGTCAATATTTGAATGCGGTAGTTTGGGATGATGTACCTGGAGAAGCCGGTGAGACTTATGATGTTTATGCGAGTGAAGTTGCTTTTACAGATACTGTTTCTGACTCATTAGCAACTAACAAACATGTCGATTTAGTTCAGCTTGGTGTGCAAGAAGGAAAAAAGACAGCAAATCATGATATTCTTGTACCGCTCTCAAATATTTATAACAGAAGTTATTATTATGCAGTAGTCGCGAAAGATGAAAATGGAAACAAGAGTACGGTCTCAGCAAGCACATCTCCTGTATCTAATTTTGGAAGAGGTGTTCCAATTGTTTCACCTACAGCTCCTACAGATTTTAAAGCAGATGGCGATTTATCTGAATGGTCAAGCGTTGTCCCGTTTGTTGTAGGAACTACCGAAAACTCATATGGAACTCCAAATGTAACAACCGCNGGTGGNGGAGCNGGAACATTTGANGATGCTAATGATACTGGTGGNAAATTTTACATNGCGATGGATGANAGTATGCTTTATATGGCNGCAGACATNATTGACAATGTTGTTGTTAGNGATACAGCCAATACTGGAGGTGGTTGGTGGACAGGTGATGNATTGCAAATGTGTTTAGGTTTGTATGATGCTAGAGGACCAAAGCATAATAGTNTAAAAAGAGGTGCAAAGCCAGACTACAAGCTATATTTCACACAAAGCGCTGCAGCTTCAGATAATGGCGGAGGTGANNTAGCGAAAAATGGTGATGGTCACTATTTCCATTCTAACAATGGAACCACTCAGACAGCAAATTATACTGTTGAATTTAGAATTAGTTTAGACAGTTTAAGGTTGAAAGTATCTGGATGGGATGCAAGCGCTGGAACCAATTCAACACCTGACTCACTNTATGNACCTAAAGTTGGAGATAGGNTACCNGTTGAGCTTTTGATTCATGATAATGATTCNGGCTCAGGNTTGGATGCAATNACAACACTATCTAAGCTCGATAATGATCGCGCNCATCAAACAACCGAGGTTTGGACTTANACCTTCCTTGGCAATAAAGATGGCAATAAGCTTTCAACTGAGCAAGATATTGTTGCNGATGTTTTNTCTNTAGAGAAGAACTATCCAAANCCNTTNAATCCAACTACTACAATTGAGTACTCTATNGGTATTGCTGGTCCAGCGAAATTGATGATTTACGATATCTTAGGTAGAGAAGTAGTAAGCNTAGTGAATGAGTATAAGCAAGTTGGTAGACATAAAGTGATGTGGAANGCNTCAACAATGTCNTCAGGNGTTTANTTTTACAGACTTGAAACACCAACNTTCACTAAAACNCAAAAAATGATTTTGATGAAATAANTTTCATTGAAATNTTGGGGGAATTAATAAAAATGGGGCGATTTTGTCGCCCCATTTTTTGTAAACTTTAATCTTCNATAAATGAACAAAATAAGACAAATATTATCCTTTGTNGTTTTTACNTCTTTAACTNTTGCTCAAACAACTGGTAAAATTTCAGGCATCGTAAAAGATGCAGCTACAAATGAACCTTTAATAGCTGCCAACGTCATAGTGCAAAACACAGCCTTTGGTGCTGCAACAGACTTAGACGGTTCATATTATATTATAAATATTAAGCCGGGCACCTACACTCTTGTTGTAGATATGATAGGCTACAAACAATTAAGGCTCGAGAATGTAAGAGTTTCTGTTAACAGAACTACTACTATTGACGCAAATTTAGAACCAACTGTGATACAAGGCGAAACAGTTGTTGTCGAAGTTGATGCTATCACAACCAAGAAAGACCAAACTTCTACCATTAAAAATATTTCTTCCGATCAAATGCAAAAACTACCTATTGAGGATATTGGTGCAGTAGTTGGAATGCAAGCAGGGGTAGTGAATGGTAATTTTAGAGGTGGTAGAAATACTGAAGTTACTTACTTAATTGATGGAGTTCAGGTNGATGAAGTATTCGGTGGTTCTTCATCTACNATTCAACTAGAGCCTGAAGCAGTAGAAGATTTAGAAGTTATCACTGGCACATTCAATGCTGAGTATGGAAGAGCAATGAGTGGCGTAGTAAATGCAATCACCAAAGATGGTTCAAATAAATTCGAAGGTTCATTTTCCTCGGGATTTTCTGAATACGTCACAGATAATTCTGATATTTTTGTTGGATTAGATAAAATCATATTGAACAGAAATCAAGATTACAAATTTCAATTAAGTGGACCTATCCTTAAAGACAGAATCCATTTCTTCTTCAATGTAAGGGACCAAGTCAATAGGAACCATTTAAATGGAATAAGAAGATTCAATGTTACGGATCAAAGTAATTACTATAGCGATGATCCATTATCCTGGGTCACCCAAAACACAGGTGATTCATCTTATGTTAGTATGAATCGTTATTATGGAACTACCATNCTAGGAAAACTTTCGTTCCATTTATTTGATAAAATCCGTTTTGCTACCATGTTATCAATCGATCAGGATGAAGGACATGGCTATAATCATGCTTTTAAATATAATCCAGACGGTATGGGTGCTGGTTATGGTAAAACCAATTTTTTCACTTTCCAATGGAATCACTTGCTCACCAATAAAATGTTCTATGATCTGAAGGTGTCTAGTACGAAAAATTATTCAGGTGGTTATCTTTATGAAAATCCCCTAGATAGTAATTATGTTCATGATAAATATCTTGAAAGTTTTGGACCAGGCTTTTTTACTGGAGGTCAGGAAAAAAACCACGAAGAGAGAACTATAGATAANTTTAACTTGAAATTTGATTTTAATTGGCAAGTTAATAAAAATCATAGTGTTAAAACTGGTTTTAATATGACCAATTATCAAATTGACAATGCTTGGCATCAGGTAAGAAACGAATATTTTGGAACTGCTGAAGAGGCAACACTTTATGCACCTAAGATATTTGGTGACTCAACTTTATATGGCGATGTNTACGAAGTTGCTCCAAAAGAGATGGCTTTTTATATACAGGACAAAATGGAGTTTAACGCAATGGTAATTAATTTTGGCTTACGTTATGACCGTTTTGATCCCAATACAAAGCTACCTTCCGATCGTAGAAACCCGGCAAACCAATTAAGTTTGCCTGATTCGATGATGTCTAGTTACCCAAATGCTGAGCCTCAAGTGCAAATTAGCCCTAGGTTTGGTCTAGCTTATCAACTTGGCAATGCAGCNGTTTTACATTTTAGTTATGGACATTTCTTTCAAATGCCCTCCATGTATTCATTATATCAAAANAATTCATTTTTAATAGCTCCCAATGATTATTCAACCACGATGGGTAATTCAGAATTAAAAGCAGAAAAGACGGTGACCTATGAGCTTGGGCTATGGCAAGAATTGGCTCCTGGTACCGGTTTAGAAGTTTCGTTGTTTTATAGGGATATTTATAATTTGCTGAGCACCAAAGTTATAAGCACTTACAATCAAATTGAGTATGGACTTTATAGTAATAAGGATTATGGTAATGCAAGGGGCTTAGAAGTCAAACTTGACGCTCATTCTGGACCAATTTCAGCTTGGGTCAATTACACACTACAGTATACAAAAGGCAATGCTGACAATCCTCAACAAACTTTTTCAAGATCTGGTGCTAGCATGGATCCAGTTAATAGGTTTATCCCTATGAGCTGGGATCAAAGACATACCTTTAATGCTACTTTAGCGTACAATGTGGGCGCATTTGGAGGATCTATAACTGGTTATTACAATTCAGGATCTCCTTATACTTTTTCCCCAATCGAGGAAAGTAGACTTTCTAGAATCAACCTTTACCCAAATAACGATTACAGGCCNGCTAAGTTTTCTGCTGATTTAATGACNTATTATAATTTACCGATATATAAAGATTATGTACTAAACATGCGNCTTGCAGTTTATAATCTNTTCGATAGATTAAATGAGGAGTCTGTAAACTCACAAACTGGTCGTGCATATACCGCAGTTATCAAAGATACTGATCTTGCTGGCCATAGAAGCAATTTTAATGANTATTTAGATAGAGTTCAAAATCCCTCNATGTATTCTACTCCCCGATTGGTCAAGTTTTCATTAGGAATGAATTTTTGATTAAAATTTTTAATATTTTATTTTTCTTTTTCAGCATCACTTTGTTGTTTGGACAAGGGAGGGTTTATGAAGGACCTGAAGATCCCGCTGGTGATATCGCTGCTGAGCGCGAAGGATATATGACCGGTAATAGAGTATTTCTTTATTTTAGGAATACTACTGAACTTTCAGATTGGCCTAAATCCAATGTTTCAAGATGGCCCAACAATTTAAATGGTTTAAAAATGGTTGATGGTATAGGGTTGTTGATTGGCGCAAAAGTTTATATCAAGGATGATCCTAACAATTTAATTGATAGTGAAGTAATAACTGATACTACAGTCATATCAGCCGGAAAAAATCTTCATGAACTTTATTATCTTCAAACTAGCTATCGAGAAGAAATGGACGTTGACCCTACAGGCACAGTTGAATATGGATTATACCCTGTATTTGGCTACTTTAACGAAACTGGCGAATACCCTGCTATGAGCAACCGTCCAAACTCATGGCCATTAAATGGATGGCCTTCTGTTGGAAATCAAACCAAATGGCAAGGTGAATGGGATGGTCGTTTTGGAAGAGGCGTAATATATGCAGACATGGAAACATACTTTGTTGCAAACGATGCTCAAGATCAAGAATATCTTGAATTAGGAGATAGGGTTAGATACTATCCTCGTCAAGGAAAGACTATTGGCGATCTTAAAGATAATGTAACTATAGGCAAAGGCAAACCATGGGGTGGGCTCGGAATTCGTGTGGAAGCACGTGGATTTCAATGGAATAATCCTCAGGCGCGTGATGCTATCTTTTGGGAATACAACATTGCAAATATTTCAGACTATGATTTAACTGAAGTGGCGTTTGGTTATTGGGCAGACAATGCGATTGGCAATGATGGAAATGATGAACTCGCTTTTTTTGATACCAAGTTAGATATGTCCTATTCTTGGGATATTAATGGAATCGGTGCGGGGGGATTGCCAACTGGAACCATGGGTTTTGCATATTTAGAGAGTCCAGGAGTACCCTACGATGGTATTGATAATGATCAAGATGGTTTAGTTGATGAGAAGCGTGACAATATTGCTGTTAATAAAATTGGACCCTCTGAAGGAATTAGTAATTTGCAGGACTTCTTGTCATTTTATAAACTTGAAGAAAGTGACTTGAAAGAGCATTGGGATGCAGACGAAGATCAAGACTGGGAAGATGGTGAAGATCTTAATGGCGATGGAATATACCAACCATCGGAATACTTTGGTGACGATATTGGCTTAGATGGTGTTGGTCCAGGTGAGTTGAATTATACCGGTCCTGACGAAGGTGAAGGAAACCATAAACCTGATTATAAAGAAGGGGTTGGTTCTGAGCCAAATTTTGCGGAGACAGATGTTTCAGAATCTGACATGATAGGTTTAACAGCGTTTCGCTTGTTCCCTGTTCCCAGTCATGCCTCGTCAAGCGATACATGGTGGTTTAAAAATGATGAAGCCATGTGGCAGCTTATTGGTGAAAGAGTGCTAGAGGTATATATTGATAATATTTCTAACCTGATTGAAGTATTTGCATCTGGCCCGTTCCCTCTTTATCGTGGCCAAACCGAAAGAATTTCTATGGCAGAGTTACATTCTTTTGACCCATTGGAAGGATTGAATTCCAGCGAACATACCGCGCCCTCTTTATATCAGTTGAAATCCATTGTTCAGGTCATTTACGAGAAGGACTACAGATTTGCTCAACCTCCTAAAATGCCTACTTTGTCTGCAACCCCAGGTGATGGTAAAGTGGTATTGTCATGGGATAATATCTCTGACACCAAAACAAGAGACCCTTTCTTAGGAAATGTTAATGATTTTGAGGGTTATAAGCTATTTAGAGCAACAGATAAATACTTTTCTGATGCTGAGGTCATAACTGATGGCTATGGTACACCCACATTTATGAAGCCGATCTTTCAATGCGATATTAAAGATGGTCGCTATGGCTTTACCGACTTTGGCCTAATTAATGGTGTAGCATATAACTTGGGTACTGATAACGGATTAACCCATGTTTTCGTAGACAATTCAGTTGTGAATGGTCGTACTTATTACTACGGTTTAGTTGCTTACGATTATGGTGCTCCCAATATCGGCCCAGGCATAGCTCCATCAGAGAACAATGTTGTTATAGAGCTCGATGAAGCCGAGGACGTAAGGTCTATAGGTAAAAATGTTGCTATTGTAACTCCTACAAAGCCAGCCGCAGGTTATCGCTCACCTGAACTAACCGTTGATGAAAACAATTTAACTGGTGGAGGCACTGTTGAACCGATGATTTTGGCCCAATCAAGTCTTTTTTCCGATAATCAGTACAGTGTTGTATTTGGTGTTGATACGATCGATACAATTCCTAATTATGAATCTGGAATTCGTTATTCAACCAGTGAAATAAATGTTTATAATGTAACATCCGGTAATTTGATCTATAGTGAATCTCCAGTAAAGTTCACTGGTAGCAATTTAGTTGAAAATGATTCTGTCGGTTTTTGGTACTTGAATGATGAATTACCAGTTGAAACTGATATTTTTGATGGTTTACAGTTAATTATCAACCAACCATTCATATCACCTGCCTACGATTATGTTAATTCTGGATGGGTGCAAGGTTCAGGGATAATGCGTGTATTGCCATCACTTAGTGAATCAGCCTATATGCCGTGGGATTATGATATCATGTTTACTTTCGATCAAACAGCATATAACACTCAAACAATCAGTAAATCTGGTATAAAAGATGAATTAAATCAGCAAATACCATTTAATCAATTGCTTCTCGGTCAATCATTTAATTTTCAAGTTAAAAATAACGTAATCACTAGAGATGATGGATCCTATGAAATGATGGACCTAGTGGTCCATGATGTGGATGAAAGTGGCGACTTTGACTCTTCTGTAGACCGCATCTTAGTTGGAGGACTAACCTCTGATAAGAAATGGGCTGGTACTGTGTTTGTAATTGATCTTAC
Source organism: bacterium TMED144 (assembly GCA_002170005.2). Lineage (GTDB taxonomy): Bacteria > Fidelibacterota > Marinisomatia > Marinisomatales > TCS55 > TMED144. The sequence goes on from NHGT02000016.1 coordinate 86,736, forward strand.
ACTCGCTTCAACTGCCACTTACCCAAAAGCTGATGATGTATTTAGAGTAAAGTTCAAAAGACCATTTTTTACAAATGATAACTTTAAGTTCACAGTAAAAACATTTGATGATTTAAATGCTGATTCACTTCAAAATAAGATGAAAGATATTAAAGTTGTTCCAAATCCTTATGTTGCGTCAAATGTAATGGAGCCTGCGGTTTCAAATCAGTTTCTAAATCAAAGACGGCGATTGCTTTTCACAAATATTCCAGCGCAGTCAGTCATATCTATTTATACCGTAAGTGGTGTTTTTGTTGATGAGATTAATGTTAATAATTCACCAGAGAGAGGGTCAATTCATTGGGATATGTTAACTCGTGAAGGTTTAGAAATTGCAGCAGGAATGTATATTTATCATGTTAAGTCCTCCGTTACGGGCGATGAAAAACTAGGAAAATTTGCAGTAATAAAATGAAACGAATTTACTTAACAATCAGCCTCTTAACATGCCTTTCCTCCGCATTTTCTCAAACTATTAATCGTTATGGGTCAACTTCAGCAAACTTTTTAGAAATTGGAATTGGAAGCGCCAATACAGCAATGGGAGATGCTGGAGTAACATTTGCTCAAGGTCCTTCATCGGTTTATTGGAATCCTGCCGCATTAGCATTTGTTAATAAGAATGAAACATCGTTTATGCTTCAACCATGGATTTTAGATATCAATATGATGTATTTTGGTGCATCCATATATTTAAACAGGATCGGTACCTTTGCGCTTAGCATTACTCAAATGGGATATGGTGATATGGATGTTACTACCATGGCACAACAAGACGGAACAGGTGAAAAATTTACCGCTAATGAATTCAGTGCTGGTGTTACCTTTTCTAGAAAAATAGTTGAATCATTTTCATTTGGTGCAACGGCTAAATTGGTTTCATCTAAAATCTGGCACTCTTCTGCAACAGCTTTTGCGTTGGACTTAGGTTCAATTGTCAACACCAGTTTTTTATCTCCAACAGGTGAAGCAGATGATGGTTTAAGAATAGGAATGAGTATTTCTAATTATGGAACCAGATTGCAGTATGATGGCATTGATCTTTTAAACCCAATTGATATTGCGCCTTTTGAGGATGGTAATTTTGCTGACGTACCTGGGCAGTTCAGGCCTGGTCAATGGGAACTTCCTCTTTTTTTTAGAATAGGTATAGGCCTTAAACCAATACTTACCGACATGCATAGAATAATTTTAGCAATTGATGCAGTTCACCCTAACAATAATTCTGAATATGTGAATATTGGTACGCAATACGAATTGAAACTTGCAGGTCAAGGTAGTTTTTATGTCCGAGGAGGTTACAAATCTCTTTTTATGGTTGATTCACAATTTGGAATGACTTTAGGTGGGGGATTAAAAATAAACTTGATGAACAATCAATATATCCAGCTTGATTATTCGCATCGCACTATGGGAGTTTTTGGCGACTTAAGTTCTTATACGGTCAGTTTTAGTTTTTAGACGTTCATAACCGATGATCCGGTTTTTAATCCTTTTTTATTTATTTATTAGTTGCGAAAACCGCAGTAACATATCAGAAGATCTATCAATTCTTGCAAAAGTTGGAAACAGAACTATAACTAAAAGAGATTTTTTGAACAGAGCTGAATATACCATTCGGCCTATTTTTTGTAAGGGAAATTTATACTATCATAAAAAAATTATTTTAAATAATCTTATTGCTGAAAAACTATTAGCACTTGAATCTGAAAAAATCAGAGCATCAAAGAACATTGTATCGTTGGATAGTTATTTAAAAGGAAGAAAAGAACAAGCAATGAGACAAGTGCTTTATTATAAACATGCCTTTTCAAAAGTAGAATTAACTGATGATGAAATTCAGCATTATTATAAAATGGCGGGTAGAACCTATGAAGTAAACTATTTCTCATTTCCAGGAGGTGCATTTAGTGATTCTGTGGCAAGTGCAATTGATAGAGGATTAGAGATCGATAAAATATATCAATACGCCTTTAAGGGCAGTATCCCCGAAAGAGAAGTTAATTGGATTGATTCAAATGATGATACGATAGATAATTTATTATTCTCTGGTAATGATGTTTCAGTTAATCAAGTCTTTGGACCGATCAAGCTTAATGATGGATCATCATTTGTTATGAGAATAAATGGATGGAAGGATAATGTTGATATTACTAAAAAATCCATTGAAGATCGAATTGAATCAGTCTCTAGAACCTTGAAAGAACGAAAAGCACTCAGTTTGTATTCAGAATATGTAAGTGATGTAATGAAAGGAAAATCTTTACTATTGGAGGATAAAGTTTTTCCTAAATACGCTGAGTCTTTGGCCAAAAGATATTTCACCTCTGAAAAGGAAAGAGAATCAGCTGTTTCAAAGGCGCTTTTTGAGGATTCGGAAATATTGCAAATTGATAAACTAGAACCTTTAAGAGAAGATTTTAAAAAATTGCCATTATTTAGTATTAATCAAAAAAAATGGACAATAAAAGAGTTTGAGGAGTCTATACTTTCTCATCCATTGGTTTTTAGAAAAAGAAAGATGTCCTCACAGGAATTTCCAAGTCAATTAAAATTAGCAATAATCGATTTTGTTCAAGATTACTATCTAACACAAAAAGCATATGAAATGAAACTTGATGAGGATAACTCCATTATTTTAAATGAGCAATTGTGGTCAGATAGTTTTTATGCGTTTCAATATGCCGCATTAAAAATAAGCGAATTAGAATCCTCGGATAATATTCATGAAAAACTCAAACCATTCATCGATGAATTACAAATAAAACACAGTTCTTTGATTAAAATAGATATGGATATGTTTGAGGAAATTTCAATTTCAAATGTTGATATGTTTGCAACTCAAAGCAATGTACCTTATCCGGTCATCGTTCCAAGTTTTCCTGCTTTCACAGACGACAGCTATATTGATTATGGTTCAAAAATTTCTCGCCAATGATTAACAAATTAAACTCTACATTTGCAGTATGCCTCTTCTTTATTGCTTGCTCTGAAGAAGAAGTAGTTAGCCAAAATAATGAAACAAATGACTGGGAAATAGAAGGTTGGAATATAGTATGGCAAGATGAGTTTGATCAAGATTCTTTAGACTTAACAAAATGGTCTCACGAGACAGGGGGGCACGGATGGGGCAATAATGAATTGCAATATTATACTGATTCAGACTCCAACTCATATGTTGAAAATGGAAATCTTGTTCTAAAAGCCGAGGTAGTTCCTCAAGGCATTGGATCATCTAGAGGATTGCGATATTACAGTTCTGCAAGACTCAGAACTTATGGTAAAGGTGATTGGAAATATGGAAGAATTGAAGTGAAAGCTAAAGTGGCAAGCGGGCAAGGAATTTGGCCCGCAATTTGGATGCTACCTACAGATTGGCTTTTTGGTGGGTGGCCATCTAGTGGTGAGATTGATATTATGGAGCATGTTGGTTATGATCTTGGAGTTGTGCATGGAAGTGTGCATACAGAAGCTTATAATCATAAGATAAATACNCAAAGGTCNTCAGCTANAAAAATTACAAATGTCGANACTGAGTTTCATGTTTATTCTATAATTTGGGATAAAGATATGATCTCTTTCTTTATTGATGATGTCCAATATTTTTTATTTGAAAATGATCAGCAAGGGAACTACAAGACATGGCCTTTTGATCAAAGATTTCACTTATTAATTAATATTGCAGTAGGTGGTGATTGGCCCGGAAATCCAAACAACAGTACAAACTTTCCAAGAACAATGCTGATAGATTATGTAAGGGTTTATGAAAAAAGTATTAATTAAGTTATTTTTATTTTTAGCTATTACTAATTCAGTGCATGCATCATATTTGCGTTCAGCGGGAAAATATATTTTTACGAGCGAGGGTGAGAAAATTATCCTCAAAGGGATGGGTCTAGGTGGTTGGTTAGTAAGAGAAGGATACATGCTTCAAACCCCAGGGGCTGGATCTCCTACGGACATAGAAAACAAAATAACGAATTTGATTGGCACTGATTCAGCAAAAGTGTTCTTTCAAAGGTATGAGCAAAATTTTCTAAATAGAAAAGATATTGATCAGTTAGCAGAATGGGGGTTTAATTCTGTAAGACTTCCATTTCACTACAAAGCATTAAGTTCAGATCTTGGATCTTATAATGAAGAAGGCTTTGCTATAATGGATAGCTTGATCAGTTGGTGTGCAGACAACCAAATCTATGTTATACTAGACATGCATGTTGCACCAGGATCACAAAGCCAAGATCACAATGCAGACTCGGATGGGGTTGCAAGATTATGGATCAGTAAAAAAAATCAAGATTGGGCTGTAGAAATTTGGGGCGAAATTGCAAAAAGATACAAAGATACTCCATGGGTAGGNGGGTATGACCTTTTAAATGAACCAGTACATGGAGACGGAAAAGCGGTCAGAGANATTCAGAGGAGAATGAGAGATAAGATNAGGTTGCACGATAACAAAAGAATANTGTTTGTNAATGGCAANTGGTGGTCAAGGGCGTTTGAAGATTCTGAACCCGCTTTTGACGATAATATGGCATGGGCATTTCATTATTATTCATGGATGGTTTTCTCCAAGCCAACTATACAAACTATCAATTATCTTTTAGAATTACGCAATAGATCCAATAGACCTCTTTGGCTTGGTGAGGTTGGTGAAAATTCCAATGAATGGTTTATGGAGGTTCGCTCTCTGATGGAGACATTTGATATTGGTTGGGCTTGGTGGAACCACAAGAAAATTGGCAGCATTAAAGGACCTTTGATATCGATGATGGACCCTGTTTATAAAGAGATATTGGATTATTGGAGTGGAACAGCTTCTAAGCCGTCCCTTAAAAGGTCTATGCTGGGATTAAATAATATGCTTGAGAATTTAAAGATTGAAAATTGTCAAGTTGAAAAAGGCGTTGTTGCTTCCCTGCTTGATGATAATTATAAGATTCAGAATACCCCTTACGATATTTACAACATACCTGGTGAACTTTCTTTGGTCAACTATGACATTGGCGCGCAAGGAATTGCATATTTTGATTATGATATAGCAGATTACAGAAATACTGGACCTGATTTTAAACCCTGGAATTTGGGATGGAGCTATCGAAACGATGGAGTAGATATTGAGACATCCACCGATCAATCCATATCTGATTATCACATCAGCCATACTAAGGACGGGGAATTTTTAAAATATACTTTCAATGTTTTAAAAAATGATGATTATACTTTCAAGTTGCTATCTTCTTCAGAAAATACTTCTGGAGTGGTATCCATTAGGATGAATAATGAAACACTAATTGAGAATACTGAATTGCCTATTACTGGAGATTATAGTGTTTGGACAGAAACCGATCTTGGAACTGTAAATTTATCTAAAGGTCAAAATTCAATAACCTTTTTAATAGCAAGAGGGGGCTCTAATCTCAAAATGTTAAAAATTGAGTCTGAAGCTTCATTGAAAGGAGAAGGGATATATTCTCACTCTATATATCCAAACCCCACATTTAGATCACTTCAAATAAAATTTGAAAGTCTTAATTCCAAGAATATTTCTTTGATTATTTACAATTTAAAAGGGCAAGAAATCTTTAGAACGTTATTTGATGGCAAAGTAGGCGAAAATCAATTTATTTGGGATGGCCGGTCTCTAAATGGTGAATTTATATCAAGTGGAATTTATTTTATTAGCATTGGAGACGGCAGAAGATTAATCAAAGAAAAATTTACTGTCGTTAGATAGTTANTTNGGTTGAATTAGCGCGTAAAGCAGTTCATTCCATTTTTTTGTTTCTTGATCCCATGCTCCAAAACCAGAACAAAACTCCCAATATGACCAAGATATTTCATTGTTTTGCATGACTTGCACCATGTACTCCGTCCATCGAAATCTAGAATTAAAATCTGCTTTACTATAGGCTCCAAATTCTCCAATAAATATCGGTCTATTATTCCCAATACCCCATTCTTTTACTATAGCAATATCTTTATCTATCAATTCTTTTTGCGTACTAGTAGCATCCCAAGTAGTACCCATCCAGCGATCTGAATTTTCAACCCAGCTTGCACCTTGATGTGTAAATTCAAAAGGACTGTAATAGTGAACGGTNATTATTAGATTCTCATCATTAGGGATCTCTAAGGTACTTAAACTATTAATGCTATTCCAATTAGCAGGTCCTATCATCAGAGTTCTTTTATCATCTATCTTTCGTATTAAAGATACCCCTTCTGCTATAAATTCATTCCAAATCTCTGATGTTAGTTTTTGATGCGGTTCGTTGAGCATTTCAAAAATAATATCATCTGAATAATCTTTGTAGTGTCGAGCTATTTGTTCCCACAGGCTTAATAGTTTCTGTTTAAAAGCTAATGGATCGGAGAAAATCTCTTCAAAGTGATGTATGTTTATAACTATTGCAAGATCATTATCTAATGCATTTTGAACAGCCCAATCAACTCGTTTGAAAAAATTTTCATCAATAGTAAATGGTGAATTAGCTTGGGTATGATTAGACCATCTAATGGGTAATCTTACAGCTGAAAACCCCGCTGATTTTATTATTTGAAAATATTCAGCTTCCAATGTTACACCCCACTCACCTTCATTNGGAGCATCAAGTGCATTTCCTAAATTAATCGTTTTGGCAATCTTTTTATTTTGAATAAAAGGATCAACTTTATTTTGTTCTAATGGTTGTACTGATTCAGTAGAATCACATGAAAGAATGAAAAGAACGATGAATAATAAGATATTAATAACGTCAGAGTTTTTTTTTGATATTAACCTATAATTCATTTAATGATTTCATTATCTATAAAGCTCAAACCAGCAGTCGATAAGTATATTTCATTTCGATCATGACCAGCCGAAGGAATCGTAACTTTTTTGTATTTGTGTCCAGGATAATATTTAGTAAGAAATTGAAAATATTTTGAACCTCTGTCAAATCGGTTATCACCAAGTAAAGTAGCATAGCAGGTAGTTGTTAGTAGTGAACTCGTAATATCTTCTTCACCAAGTAGAAGCGTAACATTTCTTGATAAGTTATTGATAATCTGAATATTTGAGTTTGAATTCATATACGTATTTTTATCAATTAGCCCTCTTGGATATTCATCATAATTTGAGCATGAGGTTGGGATTGAAAAATCTGAAATTGATTTTGACCATCGGGTTTCATTTGTATAAAGAAAAAATTGACTATTAGCAATCCAATAGCTCATAGATATATCATTTAATTTTCCGTCCAAATCATTTCCAGCAGAATACAATTGTGAGAATTGTGCCCCTGCAGAGTGACCAGCGATAATTATTTTTTCCATTTTAGGAAAATGTGTTTTACTTGCAAGCTTCGTGACCAGCGTATCAATGACAGCAAAAGAGCTATGCCTTGTTGCATTAGAGCTTGGTTGCGAATTATTTCCATACCTCCACCCTAAATAGGACCAATAAATGTCAGAATCTTTATATACATCTTCCTCATTTTTAAATTTTGGAGCGATAACTGCAACATTTTCTGTTTGCCCTAAAGACTCGATGGCAGAAACCATAGTTTTAAAATATTCGTTAGAGTTTCTCTCTCTACCATGAACAAAAATAATAGCATTCTTAACTAGCATTACACTATCCAGAGGATGTGTAGAAAAAAGGTCAAAGGTAAAGGTTTGCTCATCAGTGAGCTCAATCGTACGCTGGCAGTCTAGATTGGCTTTCAAGCATGGTATAGTGGGCTGTTCATCAATAATATCGCTTTTACCATCTTCATTTTGATCGGTGTCTTCGCAACCGATTATAAAAAAAATTATGTAAAATGTAATTAATCTTAAATTTTTCATACTATTAAAATATATCCTCTTGAATAAGCAATAAAATACAAAAAAAAAGGCCTGACAATGCCAGGCCTTTTTTAAAAAAAGTAAAAGATATTTCTATTTCAATAAAGTCATCTTTTTCACTTTATGAAAGTGATTTTCTGCTTTTAATTCATAGAAATAAACTCCACTCGGTGCCTTGTTACCAAGATTATCCATTCCATTCCATACTGCTTTNTATGAACCAACTTGGGCATATCCATTGTGTATCTTAGCAACCTCTTGACCAGTAATATTGTATATAGTTAGCACAACTTCAGAGGCAATTGGAATATTGAAGTTAATACTGGTTGTTGGATTGAACGGGTTGGGATAATTGTTAGACAATTCAAACTGATCAGGTATGCCTACCAATTCTTTAACGCTTAATGTTCCAGGTGCACCTTTGTCAAAATTCCATGCATTGTAACGATTTGGGTTGATTGAGCCAAATTGCGATGCAACCGTTGGATTGTTTANATCAATATTTTCAATATGGTTTAATCCAAACCCTGATTCATTGTCTTCACCATTGACACCAAACTTGAATTCCATTCCAACATTAGTAGAGTTTTTCTGGTATTTGAATTGTACAGTATAAACAGAGTCACCTGCAGTAGCATCGCCATGAGTTCCATCATCATGCATCATCGCTAANCTATCAGTTCGCAAACCAGCTCCCCACGCTCCTCTAATGTTCCAACCTCCGATCGCTGGACCATTCATCCAAACGCCCCACTTAAATAGACTGTCTCTATCGCTGTAGTAAAGTGTTCTTGCACCCTGGATTCCTTTTAAAGAATCTGCTGTGTCACTACCATATGACAATAATTGATAGTAAGCAGGTCTAAGGTCAACAGTCCAAGTAACAAGTAAACTATCGGTATCAGCAGCATTTGCATCTAGCTTAGTTGAGTTTTGAAATACTGGCAACCTTCTACCATGTGTCTTAGACGGAACATAGTCAACAATAGTAGCAGCAGCTCCTCCNGTAACCGTAGTCCATCTTCTTTCTTGCAAGGAAACATCTTTCCATGTTGTGTCAAAATTGAAGAAAATTTCCCTAGTATCAGCACCACCTGAGCTTCGATAATACTGATAATACATACCTATTTTCGAATCCACAGGAAGACTGTCAGTTGGTGCAATTGTTGCTTGGTAGTCACCACCTACTCCTGCAGTAAGGGTATCAACGTAAACTTTATCTGCTGTTCTTCCGTAGCCCCATTTAACAAGCATTAAATCACCATCTTTCCATCCATTATTGGCAATTGCTTGACCAATATTGGTTCTAAATGTTAAAGATGGCACCTTAGATGAGGCTGTGAAAGGTGACGGAGGATTATTATTATACCATACCCAATGAATAGTTGTATCGCTGTTTGCTATTACTTGTCTATTCCCTCCTACAATACCAGGCCCGGTTAATCCATCTTCATGGGTTCCGCTCCAATCGCCTAATGTAAATTTATAATTCAANGTAACAGGTGCATCTGCATTCTTTGCACCTTTCCAGTGATATCCATAAAACCCTCCACCAAGATCTGTCATAACAATTCCATGTGACCAATCTCCACCACCTGTCATCTCAGATTCTAGGTCACCGGCCATATGCACTTTTTGTGTAGCTGGATTAAAATCTAGGTTATTAGACATATTGACTCTAAAGAACACATCAATAGAATCAGCATTTGCAGTATAGGGTGGAGTATCATTACTTGGACCTCTACCCAGGTAGTGTGTTACTGTCTTTGAAGCATCTGTATTTGATGATAGATCCATTTTGAAGTTATCGCCAGAATAGCTAGCACCAGGCAAATCATTTTCCCAATAACCCGATATAGTTCCATCAAGATTAGGAATGTGACCGCCAAATTTAAAATCATAAACCAAGTTATTGTCCAATGCAATATCCATCATCCAATTATCTCCACCAGCGCTTTTGAGATTGGTTCCAGGGCCCCATGCAGGATTTGCGATAACACCCGTACCTGTTCCAACTGAACCTCCACGTAAATCAACCATTGAACCAAGCTTTCTTGGTGATATTCCTTGAATGTGAGATGTATTGACATTGATGGTGATCTTTGTGTCCCCAATGTATGAAACCATATCATCAAAGTAAACACCAGCACCATCGTTAGCATTTTGGTAATACCCTATGCCAACTTGGGTATATTTAGCACCTGAAGGAACAGTGGCGTTTGCATGCAAGGGAATCCATTTATCTGCAGGAGAATCTTTGTCCAGTGAATCAGAGAAAACTCCAGAAATGTATGAATAACCATCGCCTAAAAATTTGATAAATAAGAATGCTTGATTACCCCCAGTAATCCTATCTTCGTTATAGGTCATGGTTACTCCTGAAACAGTAACTTGTTTTCCAGCGGGTACATCTTGAAAGGTCTGAAAGTGGCTACTTTCGTTATTTTCTCCATTAAAATGACCCCACATTTTTAATCCATGACTTCCCCAATAGGATGGGTATTTTCTCTGGGAAGCGTACATGATATCACCCTTCTTTTCAAATGCTCTATTAGCATCCCCCCCTGTGCTTCTATAGCGTTCCCAAACATTTTGGCACGAATCGGTAACACAATCAAAGTTAGAATTCTTTAATATATTGCCAACGTAGCTTTGAGCTGAAATAGAAATGGTGAAAAGGAAAAAAACTGATAACAATTTTTTCATTTAACTCTCTCCTTAGTTATTTAAAAAAATAATATAACAAACTCTATTATTTAATGATCAGAGTTCGAGCTTGGAACCTATATATAAAAGCGTCTAAAAAAAAGAAAAAAATAGCAGTAGAGTACTAAAAAATCAAACCTAGCGACAAATTTGATATGTTTCCAAAAAGACCAAAGGTACGCATAGAATAATCCAATCTAATGTCAAAGCCACCCGCATAGAACATGGTGCCAGCCCCAAAAGTCAAACCCTCTTCACTTGAAGAATTGCCAAGACCTTTGTAACCCAATTGAATGTTGGATCGCTCAAGAATAGTAAATTCCAGCCCAATATTGATAATTTCAACATCATCACTAGGAATGAATGTGTCAACTGCAAGCGTACCTTTAAGTTTATCTATATTAATTATTTTTATGGCTGTGCCTACTCTAAAAAATAAGGGCAATGGCCAAGGATCGGTTTTTAATTTTGCCACTAAAGATTCATTGTGTCCTGAGTTATCAGGATCGATATCTATTTTCTTGAAAAGATCCTTGCCATCCATAATCAGGTCTGGTCCAAAGTTAGCGATTGACATGCCTATGCGGACTTTTTCATTTTTTGTTTTATAGTGAAGCCCCAGATCCAAAGCGAAAGTAGAAGCAGATGTATAATGGATTCGTTGTGAAATAAATTTTCCTATTGCTCCAAAAGAGAATCTATCAGAAAGCTTGGACCCAATACCTAAACCTAGGACGTAATCCATTGCAGTCCAATACTGCCCAGTGCCATTTTGATTATTTAGATCAGTTATTTCTTCTCTTCCATAATCCAATTGCATTAAATATGCTCCTAAACTTCTACCTCTCTCAAGTTTAATAATGGAGGCAATGAAGTTGAGATCACTTTCAACCAACCAGTTTGCTTTGGACAATAGAACTTCAGATTTTTGAACATTAGCCATCGCACCAGGATTCCAATATAGTATGGATGCATCTCCACCTACAGCTGAAAAAGCACCTCCCATTCCAATAGCCCTAGAACCGACTCCCGATCCTAGAAAAGCTGCAGCAGAGCTTCCAACTTTCGATTGAGCGCAAAGGGACATAGTTAGCAAAAGAAGTAGGCAAATAACTTTATTCATTTGATCACTGCTAATTTACCTGAGGTTTTTCCACCTATATCAGATTCAACGATATAGTAGTATACACCAAAAGCAACATCCAAATTTTCTTTTGTTTTTAGGTCCCAAATAATTGTCCCGCTAAAAAGTCTACCATCGTGTTGAAGAGAGCGAATATGCTGGCCTCTGGAGGTATATATATGGACCTTTGCATTTGAGGGTAGATTCTGAAATTCCACTTTTCTTGATCCTCTGCCACTAGTTATCCCAGGAGGGAGAGGAGATTCGAACCGATGACCCACTATGTATGGGTTTGGAACAACTTTAATTTGATCCATTTCTTTTGAAATCATGGGTATATCTACATCAGGTTTTGGTCCAAAAAAGGTGAATGTATCATTATTTCGAAAAGGTTTAGAAAAATCAATAAATAACGTGTCGCCATCTCCAAAAGTAAATTCAGTATTTGCTTCTTGGGATTGTCTTTTTGTAAAAGTTATGTTCCAGGTATATCTATCAATTCCAAGAGAATCTTTATCATAAAAATATATGTAGTCACCTGAATTAATCTTTCCAGTTTCAGCTAAAGGATAATCAAAAAGAAAGAACGGCACTTCGATATTATATGTCAAATTCATTACCTTAAAATTGGTCTTATTGCCAGGAGATAAGTTGTTAAGTGAAATATATGATTTTCCAAAATCTTCTTTGTCAGAAAAAACCACTGCATATTTATTTGGCACCCTGATTGCTCTTAAATCAACTTTTCCATCAAAATTTGTATCAAGGTCAGTAGCGCTCACAATGAAAAAATACGTATTATCTCCGTCATTTTTTTCCCATTTAGAATTATCTTCAGTTGTCCACCAATAGGTATTTTCATCATCTGATGTGATAAACCAATCGTTGTCGAATACAATTGAGAGTCCATCAAAAATATCTGTGTCACCTCTCTCTGTTATATATGGAAGCTTTAGGGGGTCATTCCATATAGATTGCTGTATATATGGATTGAAAAATATTGGATAATATTGAAATGAGAGTGTGTGCTCATCAGAACCCAATGAGCCGCTATTACTTGATCTAATTCTACCAAGCTTAGTATCAATTTCGTAATCGGAGCTAGGTATCACAAAACCGGTGCTATTTTTAAGTTCAATGCTCTTAGATATAAGATTTTTCTTTTTTAGCGCTACAAAGAAAGTATCATTAGGTGTGAATGACTCATAATTGGTTTCAAGATCTTTAACGCTATAGTGAGTCGTGATGGGCGTGTATTCCTCATTATCCATCCAATCAAAGTTAGGTTCTCCAGCATCGGGTTTTTCGTTTCCTTCCGATCCATCAATGTCATTCGTATTTGAGATACCATCACTTCCAATGTCATCTGTAGTAACATCCCAATCTTTGTCATTATCTATACCATCATTGGAAGTATCATAGAATTCTATTTGATAGCGATGTCCAGTAAGCGCTTGTTCATCGACTATATTTATTTTTAAAGAACCTGTGCCAGGTCCTTGATGTTTTGTTTTAACTGTATCGTTGAGCGAATACCCCGCTGAAGACGATGAAGGAGTGATGTATGNGGTATTTTGATCCGTNATAATTTCACCCGTTGGTAAAACTGATATGAACTTTGAATTCTCGGATGGAAAAATATCNTTTTCNTCGTNGCCGTGATCGTAGGCAACTAATGCATAATAATAGGTNCTTCCATTTTGAACATCATTATCGATATANGAGTGAATCAGNCCTGAATCATCACCCAAATAATAAGAATATCCTTTGGTATCTTGAAAAAGACTTTTAGAAGGATAGAAGTATCCTTTGATCTCATCTTTTTTATCATACTGAGCCAAAGTAGAGTATCCTTGAATAAGTCCATTTGCATCCGTNATATTGCGAACATCATTGAAATTGGGATCAGTGGCNCTNTANATCTTATATCCTTGAAAATCTTTTTCTTTTGTCACAGGGTCAAGGCTTTCTTCNGCTACTCTGTCCCAGTAAAGCGTAACTTTTCCNTCTCCTGGAACNGCTGTCATCGATGGTTTTTTTGGAGGAGGGGGAAATCGNTAATTACTGTTNTAAATATCTTGTACGGTTTTTTTATTGTTTATGAGATCGTNGAGATCGTTTCCATAAACTAAGGCAATAGAAAAGCGCTCTGTTTGTCCNGCTCTCAAGGGGAAATAGCCAGAGCCATAAATGAAATCGCCATCTTCGCCAGCTATCGGTTTACCATCGGATATGGAAGCCGGTACATCAAAATAGCCTGGCTTTAGCTGTTCCCANAGCTCTTCATCTTCTTTAGCTGGATATAGATTTGCTGGTGAAAAATAATTGAAGCTTGTAAGTCCTATTTGATCGGATTCATCTACATCTGTTCGGTCAAAATTTGGCTCTCCCAAGGTAGGCTTTCCATCCAATTCTCCATAATCACCAGTCTCCGCTATTCCATCCGCTCCCAGATCATCATAAAGAACATTCCAGTCACCATCATTGTCTATCCCGTCATCTCTTTTTTCATCAATCAGGTTATTNAGCATACCATATTCAGTTATGTAATCGATANATGCTCTGGGGTTTATGGTGTCAAAAAGCACTGTCCCATCAGGCTCAACTCTTCGTTGATTGTAATGCAAAAAATAATTTTCATCGATGAGTCCATCAAAATCATTATCAACCCCATCAAAGGCATTGTCATTTGATAATTCTTTCCCATTTGATCCTATCAAAATATTTCCTTCAACTAAATAGGACTTGCCCGGATAAATGGTTTTAGAAAAGCCGCGTGTGCTAAGNTTTACACTGTCCAGATCGGGAATAGTAAATTTAGATCGATTAAAATTTTTGTCTATTAAAATGACTTGATCGCCAGCATTGATCAGGACTGAATCAAAATTACTCTTTTCAAACAATGGTGCGGAAGCATTTGGAATGAGATCGTAGTCACCATCGTTGTCGATACCATCGTAGCTATTACCCGGACTTTCTAAGAATGCATATCCAACCATTCCAACATCTCCAACCCATCGTGGATTACGATCAACGTTATTACCATAATCGCCGGTATAGGTAATATCGTTCTGAACATCAAAAAATGACCAATCGTCATCGTATTCTTGTGGCCTGTCATCAGTCCCTGTAACGCCTACATAGGTTCCAACAAGCATTCCGAATACAACGTTAGTGTAGTCCACAGTGCTGGTATTGGTAACTTCATAGACCCAGAAAAGAACATCTTGCGCNAGAAATTGTTGCCATTGCATTCCTCGGACCTTGACCTCGAGCCCAAGCCCATTTCGCGATAGGTTATTAGAGTCTGGTTTGAACTCGACATTCCACTTATTATATTGAGGATAATTGAACTCCTCATCATTATTGTCATCCATAATGAAAAAACTTTCTTGTTGAATATTTTGAATATCCTTACCAAAATATCCATTCCAAGAACTCCTCCAGCCTGGGTCGCTTGANTCATTCAATTTATTTGGCCAAAANGAAGGCCAAGTGTTTGAATTGGTGCTAATCGCTATANTTTCTTGATTTTCATTAAAATAACCTGACTGTGGTTCAAAACCCCAAGATTTACCACCAGGTGATTCTTCAGGGCCAGTGCTAGTAGGTCTGTTAGCTGGAGAAATAACCACAGATCGGAAAGTAATTGGATTGCCCGCAGTGTCAAGAGTGGTTATCTCAGCGCCTACCATTGGAGATACATCTCCGATATAACCATTGTTATCATTCAGCCATGCGCCTCGAGGACCTTTATTCGATGGCTGACCAACAACACCCCAATTACCAAATACGGTTCTAACCAAATTTCCATTGTGAATTCCTGTTCTTCTAAACTGGCGACCGGATGATTCTTGCGAAAAAGAAAGATCTAATAAAAAAAATAAAAGAATGGATAGCTTAATTTTAGAAAACATAGCTCATTCCCAATTCCACTCTTCTAGGGTTAGAGTAAAAGGTTTCATTTAAGAACCATTTTGATATTGAGTTTATAGGCTCACCCGTATTTTGACTTTTTGCNATATTTTCCCATCGTGTAAAATCTGCAACACCAGAATCATCGTAGACGGTGTAAGGATTTAGTCGGTCAAAAATATTTTCAGCTCTGATGAATAGCCTTAAACCACCTCTGGGGTTGAAATATCCTTTTAGGTCTACGTTCCAGGTCAGTGGTTTTTTACCTGAGTTCAGGACAAGTGATGAAATATCTTCAGTACTTAGCGGTGTATAAGGAAGTCCTGAACCAAATTGACCAATACTAGATATTCCCCAATTTGCTCTATCATAAGATAGAGATATATTAACGGTATTGCGCTGATCCCAATCTAAAGGTGTCAATTGGATCTCAGGCAACGATCCTCCAGCTATGGCATTTCGGGCTTGCTGAGGATCGGATGCTGATCCTTTTGCGATCTGAAAGGTATAGTCCAAACTTGCTGAAAAGCCATTGGTCTCAATCATGCTCAATGAGAGCACTAATCCTCTAACATAAGCAAAATCTGAATTCTCTAGCCTATTGTAAGAAGCAGATCCCCCGAAAAGTGTAATTTCTTCTGATCTAGTACCAGCTAGGTCTCTTATATCCCTGAAGTAAGCTGTTACATCCAAAGCCATATTGTATGAGATCTGTTGCTGCAGACCAAGTTCACCTTGAATGGTCTTTTCAGGTCTTAAGTTCGCATTTCCAACTACTCCAATATTTCCAGTCCCCTGCCCTAGGTCAAAATCGGGATTCATATAAAGCATCTCAAATCGAGGTATTTGAAAGAAATGTCCGTATGAAAAATGTATCACTCCAGTAGAGGAAAATGGAAATGAAGCTCCGAATCGAGGACTGATCTTCCATTTAGCGTTGGTATCCTTGAACCAATATTGACTTCTTTTGGCGATGCTTACAGGATTTTCTCCGGTATCCCAAACACCATTTTCATTGCTATCTTCATATATGTTTGAGGGTTTTATCGGGTTATAAATAGACGGGTCGGACGGGTCACTTAACATTTTGCCTTTGGGATCAAAATAATCTAATCTAACACCTAGGTTTATAATCAATTCATTCAATTCAATCTTATCCTGCACATATGCACTGAATTCTGTTGGTTTAAAATTGTAAGTGCTCGAATAGATGGTTGAGTCTGGAAAGCGCTGGGGATTGCCCAAGAAAGGGTCGTCATTTAATTCATTGAAGCTTGCTTTTTCATCTGGAGGACGCAAGCTGTAGTCATTGAAATTGAGTTGATGTTGTCTAAATTCTATGCCCAGCTTGATCTTATTCTTTGAGTTCCATTGGGAAGTAAGGTCTAGCTTAAAAGTAGAAGTGCTGGTTTCTCGAGAAAATACAGAAAGATCCGTTCCCCCTGTTAAAAAACTATAAGGTTGTGAATTTAAAAGCTTGGGATGAACGTATTGATCCCAGTCATTCCTGCCATAGGTTCGGTGCTGATAAGATTTTTTAAAATGAGTAATACCGGCATTTAAAAAGGTCTTGGTTGAAAATGTATGATTTAATTGTAATAATTGAGTTATACCATAGCGATACCTTTTTAGATTACCATCAGGGTTGTAGCGATACATTCTATTATAATCCTGATAAGATACATCATCATTTATTAAGGTATATTTCAACTTGGTGAATGGTGAGTGTCTGTAGATCAGCTTTCCTTGAAGGTAGGTTTTTCTATTCCAATTCATGGGAACAAAAGCGCTGTCCCCTTTGCCAGGGTTAAGTGTATCATCACCAACGATCTCTATCCTGTGTAAATTGAAATTATCACCCTGATCAAAGTATGAAATATTTTGCGGGTTGAACAATCTCTGGCCTTCAAAAACACCTTGATAATAAATATTTCTAGCAGTCAAATTATAAAAGAGTTTTTCTGCGATAACTGGGCCTTCAACGTTGAACTCCAAGTTGCGGGTAGAAAAAGGATTGATATTATTTATGTTGTCATACAAGTTTGATCTGTTGGATATGAAATCACCGCCATAAATGGTTGCATTNCCNNTAAAAGTATCTGANCCATCTTTNGTAACGATATTAACAATCCCGCTCATTGCTTGCCCATACTCCGCATTAAAGGCGCCTGAAATAACTTGCATCTCAGATATGGCACTAGTGTTGACATCCACTATTGTGCCCCCATCAAATACATCTGTCATTGGCACACCATCCACCCAATATGCAACTTCGCCTGATCTCCCACCCCGAAGATGACCCTGCACAAATCCTGCTTGTAATTCCAAAACTTCAGCTACTTCTGTAACAGGAAGTTTGTCGATCATGCCTCCATCAATAATTGCCGTGGATGCTGTAAGATCTTTTGTTATAAGGGGTCTTTCAGCGACAACAGTTACTTCGTCTCCAGATATAGCTTCTTGGGTTATTGAGATATTTATCGTAGTTGTAAGGTCTGATCGAACAATGACATCGGTAACATTTGATTTTGCATAACCGATCATAGATGCTGTAACAGTATACCTGCCTGGCGGTATATTTATGATTATGTAGGTCCCATCTAAATTGCTAGCAGCGCCAAATGATGTTCCTTGCAAAATAACATTACAACCGATCAAGGGCTCTCCTGTTGAAGCATCTGTAATGGTTCCAAAAATCTTTCCAGTGATTCCAGCTGCTAAATTAGTATAGAGCGATATGATTATCGCCAATAAGGCTTTCTTAAAAATATTCAAATTAGGACTTGATCCTAACTAATTGTATGGCTTGGCCACCTCCAGGCTCGAGATCGATCGTGTAGTTATCACCCTTTGTAAAGGTTTTATTTATGATATCAACTTGTTCAGGATTGTTGATCCATCCTCCATTGGTTGGGTCTTTGTAGATAGTCGCCTTATAGGTCGCGTTATCATTTAAAAAGTTCATTTCGATTTCAATAGAGCGTCCATTTTCATTGGTGATGCTACCAATATACCAACTGTCGCTGTCTATATCTTTTCTAGCAATAGTAATAAATTCACCGATCTCACCATTGAGAACCTTTGTTTTTTCCCAGTCAGTTGGTACATCCAAAATAAATTGAAAGGCAGGATTGCCTTCATAATTTTTAGGTAGATCAGCGGCCATTTGGACCGGAGCATAGATTACAACGTATAGGGCAAGTTCTTTAGATATGGTGCTGGGTATTCGATGATTCGGATTGATTTTGCGATCTTCAGGGCTATTATATCTATAATCTACCAAGTTAAAGATACCTGGCGTGTAATCCATTGGACTTGATAGTAATCGAGTAAATGGAATAATGGTGGTATGGTTGGGCTTATTATTATCCTTTGATGACATGAATCCGTTAAATTCTTGTCCTTTGGCCCCTTCTCTAGACATCATATTTGGGAAAGTTCTACGCAGACCGGTGTCCTTGATAGGCTCGTGAACTACAAGACTAACTTCGTATTTAGCTGCGACTTCTAAGACCTTTCGNAAATGTTCAACCATGAATTGACCATGATGCCATTCTCTTTGCAACATACCATTTTCATCNATTCTNTTGATATTTTGACTTCCATCATTAACGTATCCTGTTTTAACNACACGTATTCCATTNCGCTGACAATAAGCAAAGGCACTATCAAGTTGAGATTCATAATTTGCAATTTGAGTTCCAGTTTCATGATGACCAACGATCCTTATACCTTTCTTTTGAGCATAATCATGNACTTCTTTGCTGTCGTATTCTGGATGTGGGTTGTAGAAACCGAAGGTTTCACCATCGCCAGTACAGCACCAATTTTCGTCCCANCCTGTATTCCAACCTTCAACTAAGAGTCCATCAAATCCATACTTTGATCCAAAATCAATATATTCTTTAACGCGATCTGTTTTAGCTCCATGATATGTCCCGGATCCCCATGATGATTCGTTCGTGCCGATCATCTCCCACCATAGACCAATGTATTTTCCAGGCCTAATCCAGTCTGTACCTTTGAGGGCGTTGGGTTCATTTAAATTTAAGGTAAGGGTCGATTCGGCCAGTTTTGCAGGATTGTCACCAACAATAATGGTTCTCCATGGCGTTCTAAGCTTGCCATCAACATAAACTTTAGTTCCATCTGACCACGGCACTAGATCGCATTCAAGATTTTTCGTGCCGTTAGCTTTCAATGTCATGCTTGAATAATTCGTTAAATTTGCTTCGTGAATGGAGATGGTAATCCCATCATTTCTTTGAGTGGTAAATGGTGTCTGGACTGCTTCTGGTCCTATTCTAGGAGGATTAAGATTTTCAACTAGGCTTGAATAGGTGTCTCTTGAGATTTCACTTATAAGCGACTTTGCATACAAAAATTCATATCGCCGGTAAGCATAAGCAGGTATCCACCAAGAAGGTGAATCCTCAGAAAGATTAAATTCAGTTAATTCGTCCATGATTTTGTATTGCACGCTATCTTTTAATTCCGGTATCTCATAACGAAATCCTAGACCATCATCAAACAGCCTAAAACGAAGGAGAGTTTGAAAATCGTGAAATTCAGAAGCTATCAAAATCTCAAGTTCTGTATGATGATCTATTAATGTCTTTTGCTCACCCCAAACTTGTTTCCAAGTATGATGCTTTCTTCTTTCTTTCTTTTTAATAATAGACAATCCTTCATCAATGGCAAATGCATCTGAAATTAAACCCAATTTTGAACTATCGATTATTTGGTTACCATTTTTAAAAAGCGTATAGAACAATTGAGATTTTTCATTGTTTATTTTAAGAACCAGCGATCCATCAGGAGATGTTATCTCAGCGAAGTTTATTGGTTTTTGAGTGCCGCAACCAAAAAAATAAAAGATTATTGATGATAAAATAAAATTTTTTTTAATCATTTTTTCCCATTCAAATATTTAGAAAATAAGTTACAATGCGTGCTAAATTTAATTTTATTTGGATGACTAGAAATAATTTTTTTAAAAAATGAAAATTAAAAATTTAATTAAGATGATATTCTTTTGCTGTTTTGGGGTATATGCTCAGCCTGTAATTGAGCATTCTCCATTATTTCCATCTTTGGACAAACCCATTGTTCTTACCTTTTACGCTGATCGAGGATCAAAAGGGCTGTCAGGTCATAACGGAGATGTATATGCTCATACCGGCGTTATTACTGACAAAAGTACTAGACCTTCCGATTGGAAATATGTTAAAACCAGTTGGGGTCAAAATACAAATAGTACCAGGCTTACTAGAATAGCTTTAAATGAATATCAATTCACCATCAATGATATTCGAGAGTATTATGGGGTGCCCACATCGGAAAGGATTATCAAATTAGCATTTGTATTTAGAAGCGCAGATGCTTCAAAAGAAGGAAAAGATAGTGGTGGGGAAGATATTTTTATATCACTTTATGAAAACAGTATAAACCTAGCGCTAATTTCTCCCAGGTTATCAGACCTTGAGCCCTTTATCATTGACCAAGATACAGTCGTAGCTATAAAAGCTAAGGCTGAAACAGCTGGCAGCACAATAAGTTCGCTCACCCTATCAGTTAATAAATCAAATGTGAAGTCTAGTTTTAACGATAGCATATATTATTCTCTAGAGGTAAACAGTCCTGGAATTAGAATTATTGATATTGTTGCTTTTGATAAACTCAATCGATCAGATACACTCTCTTTTCAAATTATTTATAATGATGATGTAATAGTTGAGTCTTTGCCTATGGGGGTAAAAGATGGTATTAATTACAATAAAGATGGCTCAGTCACGCTGGTATTGCATGCTCCATTTAAAGATTTTGTTTACGCTCTAGGTGACTTTAATAACTGGGAGATAGATTCGAATTATCTAATGAAAAGAACATCTTACGATAATGACACAAGATGGTGGATAACAGTTAACAATCTTCAATCCAACAAAGAATACCTATTTCAATATCTTGTGGATGGGAAATTGAGGATTGCAGATCCTTATACAGAAAAAGTAGTAGACCCTATGAATGATATTTTCATTCCAAAAACTGTTTATCCTGATCCCATATCTTATCCCTTTGAAAAGACAAATCAAATCGCTTCAGTCATTCAGCCAGGTAAAGAGGATTATATTTGGAAATCGCTTAACTATAATACACCAAGCAAAAATGATTTAATTATCTATGAGATCCTTGTGCGAGATTTTGTTCAAGATCATCATTATTTAACGCTTATTGATACACTTGATTATCTTCAAAATCTTGGCATTAATGCAATTGAGTTAATGCCGATCAATGAATTTGAGGGCAATAATAGCTGGGGATACAACCCTTCATTTCTCTTTGCACCTGATAAATACTATGGTACTAGTGATGAGCTAAAACAATTCATAGATGCTTGCCACAAAAGAGGAATTGCNGTNTTGCTGGATCTTGTAATAAATCACTCTTATTCAAGCTCGCCCTTTGTTAGGCTATATACGGATGGAAAGCCTACTTCTGAAAATCCATGGTTTAATAGAGATCACAATTTTGCGAATAGAGATGCTCATTGGGGTAATGACTGGGATCATGAAAGTGTTTATACTCGGCAAATTTTTAAACGAACTATAAATCATTGGATGCAAAAATACAAAGTTGATGGATTTAGATTTGATTTTACAAAAGGAATTGGAAATAACTATAAACCCTTAAGTGATGCGTGGGGAAGTTTATACGATAAGGAAAGAATAAATCTTTTAAAGCAATTAGCTGATAATGTTTGGTCCAATAATTCAAATGGTATTGTGATCATGGAGCATTTAGCTGAGGACCGAGAGGATCGAGAGCTTGCTGATTATGGAATTTTGCTATGGGCTAATGCAAATTTTAATTTTTCTGAAGCGATCATGGGATATAATGGTGGAAATAACTCTTCCTTATCATGGACATACTTTAAAAATAGAGATTGGAGCTCTCCCAATATGGTGACATATATGGAGAGTCATGATGAAGAGAGAGTTATATACAAAGCATTGAATTATGGTAATAGCACAGGCAATTATAACGTAAAAAATTTGAACACATCTTTGGAAAGATTAAAGAGCGCAGGATCGATCTTTTTCTTGCTTCCTGGCCCCAAAATGATATGGCAATTCGGTGAAATGGGTTATGATATCTCAATTGATTATAACGGAAGACTGGGCAGAAAACCTATTAAATGGAATTATTTTGAGGAGCTTAATCGAAAAAATATTTACAATACTTGGTCTTATCTAATTGGTTTGAGAAAAAAACACTCGATTTTTTCNGACCCTAAATCAAAAATAGATACTTGGTTAAATAGCTCCATCAAGAAAATTCAATATTCGTTGGATGGAGAGAATGCCATTTTAATTTCTAATTTTGACATTAAAACCCATAAAACATCAGTAAGTTTACCTAGCGCTGGTCATTGGCATCATGCTACTTTAGGTGAAAAAATTTATATTGAGGAAAATGAACTCGATCTCTCCATACCTGCAGGAACATTTCTATTAATGACCGATTTTGAGATTGATTATTTACCTAAAGATCAGGCCAAGCTTTCTGTTGAGGAAATTATAATGCCTAAATCTTTAACGCTTCATTCTAATTACCCTAATCCCTTTAATAGCCGGACATCTATCAAAATTGATATAAATAATGGCAACGCAGGTTACATTGATTTAAATGTGTATGATATCTCTGGCAGGAAAATAGATAGCATTTATAATGGGATTATTGATAAAGGTAGTCACATATTTTCATGGGATGCTTCAAATTTTTCTGCTGGGATTTATTTTTTAAAGCTCACTGCAAAGAATTCACAGCAAACAATCAAATTGCTGTATGTTAAATAACAAATAGTATAAATAATTTAACTAATCATAAATATGTGCGTCTAATTTAAAAATATGTAATATTCAAACGCTCAAATCGCTCATACTTCTTGTTAAATAAATTTTTTAGCTTTATTATCTTTCGCAAAAATTATCCATTTTTGCTAATCGGGGTAATACGGCTACTTGAAAGGCACAGTTTACATGTATCGAAAAATTTTACTTTCATTCTTAGTTTTATCAACATTCGCTTTTGCGCAAAGAGGTGGTCGTAGTTGGGGTGGCTCTAGTCAAGGCCAGATGGATCCTAGCAAAGCGCCAAAAATTGGTATTGTTTTCGGTAGTGTTGTTGATTCTGCATCATCAAATCCTATTCCTTATGCATCCATCTCAATCGTTAACGCTAGAAGCAGTACTATCATGACAGGCGGAATTACCAACGATAAAGGTGAATTTTATATTAAGGAAATACCCCTTGGTCGTCATAATGTAGTTGTGGAATACATAGGATATAAGAAAAAACAATTAGGACCTTTTACATTCCTACCTTTTGGCGATAATAAGACCGAATACGATCTCAAAACAGTTTCTCTTGCACAGACCACTCTCCAAATGGCCGGTGTTGATGTCGAGGCTGAAAGACCTTTATTTGTTCAAACAGCCGAAAAGAAAGTTTTCAACGTAGAAAAAAACTCACTCTCTACTGGTGGAAATGCAATTGATGCGCTTCGTCAGGTGCCTGGCGTTGAAGTTGACCCTGACGATAATATAAGCTTGAGAGGAAGTTCTAATGTGAACGTTATGATCGATGGAAAACCTTCAAGCATCGCTGGAGGAGATATCAAATCTTTACTTCAAAGTGTTCCATCCGCAAACATTGCTGACATTGAGGTTATGACAAACCCCGGAGCCAAATATGACCCGGAAGGAATGGCAGGTATCATAAATATCGTTCTTAAGGAAAATAAATTTGCCGGTTTTAATGGCAACGTAAACACGGGCGGTGACAACTTGGGTGGAACAAATATTTCTGGACAAGTTAATTACAGGACGACAGTTTTTAATACATTTATAAATTTAGGTAGCAGAGAAGGCATTAGAGAGACCTCCGGAAATTCCTTGAGAGAAACAGATTTTAATGGTTTGGTAAACTCATTAGATCAAGTGTCAAGTTCAACTTCAGGTGGACCCAATCTTTTCGTTAAAACAGGATTTGAGTATTTCATAGACCCTAAACAATCCTTCGCTTTATCTGGTACGATTAGCAATGGAGCTAGAAATAGCTCTGGAGATACTTATACTGTTGATAAAGGGCCAGGCGAGAAAAAGTTTTATCGTTATTCTGATAACAAGAACGATAGAAATGGTTACGATGTAAATATGAACTATGATAAGAAATTTAGCGATGCAAAACATAAGCTGACCTCATTTATGCGTCTTTCAAAT
Organism: bacterium TMED144; assembly: GCA_002170005.2. Classification (GTDB taxonomy): domain Bacteria; phylum Fidelibacterota; class Marinisomatia; order Marinisomatales; family TCS55; genus TMED144. Next base: position 111,636 of record NHGT02000016.1, read on the forward strand.
GGCTTAAATGATGGTAACAACGAGTTTTACAACACACCCGTAACTGATAATGTTTCAGTGGATAGAGCAAGAGATGGATCTGATGGAACAAATAAAAGCTTAGATTTTCAATTAGATTATGTTAGACCAATTGAAAAAGGTTCCAAACTTGAAATTGGACTATCAAGCAAGATTACTGACCGTGGTAATGAACAACTATCTTATGCTTTCAATGAATCATTGAAACAATATGAACTTGATAGTAACTACTCCAATAAATTTGTTTATGAGGAAGCAGTTCATGCAGCGTATGTTCAATANTCTAGGAACATTTGGCTTTTTAACGTGAATGCTGGTGGTAGGTATGAAAACGTGACCATGCTATCTGAGCTTATTAATACTAATGAAAAATTTGAGAATCCTTACTCAAGTTTTTACCCTAGCTTGTCCATGTCTTTTGGTGCTCCTCAGCTATTACAAATACAAACTAGTTATTCAAAGCGTGTCAATAGGCCAAGATCTAGACAGCTAAACCCCTTTTTATCAAAGCAAGATGCTAGAAATTTTAGAAAGGGAAATCCTTTTTTAAAGCCAGAGTATACCGATTCATATGAGATTAATTTTGGACGATTCTCTAGAGGTATTTCTGTTAATCTTGGCGCATATTACCGCTACACAACCGATGAGATTGAACGATTTAAGCAGGTGAATGAGGATGGAACATCCATAGCAACCTATGCAAATATTGACGAAGAAAAAACTAAAGGTATTGAATATAATTTCGTGGGCACTTTGAGAAAAAATCTTAGACTCATGCTATCTGGAAGTGTTTATTGGGATGAGATCAATTCAGACCTTTTTGGTTCTGACTATAATAAAACCATACAAGGTCAAAGAATTCGCTTTACTACAATGTGGAATATTAATCCCAAGACAGAGTTCATGTTCTTTATGTTTTATAGGCCAGCCTCTGATATAGCGATTGGAACCATGAATGCGCTAAACTTTTCTTCAATGTCCTTCAAAAGAAAATTAATGGATGATAGATTGAATCTTACCTTGAATATCGGTGATCCATTTAACTTGAGTGGTTTCGGTTTTCGAACATGGGGTGATTTTGATGATGATGGAACAAGGGATTGGGAGCAATATTCAGAACGAAAATGGCAAAGCAGAAACATCCGTTTATCCATAGAGTATCGTTTTGGCAAGATGGAAGATAAAAGCCGCTTCAGCAGGCAGCGAAGAGGCCAAGGAATGGATATGGGTGGCGATATGGAGATCGATTAATCCCTATCATTTTTATTTTATATTAAAGGATCCTTTCATAACCTTTAGTCATGTTATCTAAAGAATGGATGATTTATGGTGCGAATGGTTACACAGGAAGATTGCTGGTCAGATTAGCTAAAAAAAGAGGATTGCAGCCTATTTTAGCGGGCAGATCGCAAGAAGTTGAAACCTTAGCAAAGGAGTACCATCTTAAATCAAAGATTTTTTCAATAGATGATGTAAGCCACATTGCTTCTCACATTACAGAAGTTTCCTTAGTTGTTAATTGCGCAGGGCCCTTTTCAAAGACCGCTGAGAAAATGATGAAGGCTTGTCTCAAGACCAGCGCTCATTATATTGATATAACCGGTGAAATATCCATATTTGAGCTCGCCAATAAACTTGATAATGAAGCACTTAATTCCAACATTGTCTTATGTCCTGGAGTTGGATCTGATGTAATACCCACTGACTGTTTAGCAGCTTATTTAAAAGATAAATTACCCGATGCAACACACTTAAAAATGGCATGGGCGACTAAAGGGTCTAAAAGCAGTAAAGGCACGGCTAAAACTGCAGTTGAGGGAATGGGCAAAGGAGGCAAGATCAGAGAAAATGGTAAAATGAAAAAAGTGCCACTTGCCTACAAAACTCTCGACGTTGACTTTGGCTATGGACCGCAAAATACAATGACCATTCCCTGGGCAGATGTTTATACCGCTTATCATAGCACAGGAATATCAAACATCGAATTTTATTTTGCAAGACCGCTACACACAATCAAGAAACTTCAAAAATTCAGATGGCTTTTTTCGCTGGTGAGATTCAAATGGATTAATGGTTTATTAAAAAAAAGAATTGATAAAACCTGGAAGCCTTCAACTGATGAGGAACGAGCACGCTCTATGTCATATTTTTGGGGAGAGGTTTCGAATGAAAAAAAAGAAAAAGTAGTGGCTCGTTTTACCACTGCGGATGGATATGATGTTACTGCATGGGGAGCCATTCATGTTGCTGAGCATCTTTTAACGGATCACAATCAAAAAGGTTTTTATACACCATCNATTCTTATGGGGAAAGAAATGATCGAGACAATGCCTGGTTATTCAGGAATAGAATTTGAAAAAAATAATTAGTTAAAACTTTAATTTTATTATTTACAATGAAAGAATATCTTTACAATAAAAAAAGTATAGAAGAGCTAAGAGCTGATCTTCAAAAAGAGAATTTTAAAAGAGTAACGTATTCATTTTACAAGTATGTAACTATCGATCAGCCAGAGAATTTTAGAGATAGGCTATATAAACTTTGCTCAAAAAACAATGTTTTAGGAAGGATTTATATTGCGAACGAAGGAATAAATGCTCAACTAAGTATTCCTGAGCATAATTGGACCGTTTTTAAAAGCAGCTTAAGTCAATTTAAAGAGCTAAAGAAACTGCAGTTTAAAAAAGCGATTGAAGATGGAAATTCATTTCTAAAGCTTATCGTCAAGCTCAAAAAAGAGATAGTTGCTTACAATGTAGACGTCAATGACGTAGATATGGAAGTGGTTGGCAAACATCTCAGTCCTCAAGATTTCAATGAAAAGATAGATCACCATAATGCTGTTGTTGTTGATATGAGAAATTATTATGAAAGCGAAGTAGGAAGATTTGAAAATGCGATAACACCCAATGCTGCAACTTCACGTGAGTTACTATCTGAAGTGAAAGATTTAATAAAATCTCATAAAAAAAATCCTGTTCTTTTGTATTGTACAGGAGGTATTCGCTGTGAAAAAGCAAGTTCATATTTAATTCAAAATGGATTTGAAGACGTCTATCAACTTTCAGGAGGTATTATCAATTACGCTCATGAGGTTAGATCAAAAAAAATCAAATCAAAATTTAAAGGGAAGAATTTTGTTTTTGATGCTAGGATGGGTGAAAGAGTAACTTTTGATGTCATAGGCAATTGCTATCAGTGCGGTATGCGATCAGATGATCACAAGGATTGCAACAATGATGCCTGCAATGTTTTGTTTATCCAATGCAAGAATTGTGAAAAGGAATTTTTAGGATGTTGTTCAAAAGATTGTATGAATTTTTCAAAGCTATCTGACGATAAACAGAAGCAATTCAGAAAAGACCCTGACAAAGTTGTATANAAAAAAAGGTATTCAATGAGGGCATTAAATTCAAATTAGGGGAAAAAGATGAAAAACTTTATAATAATCACTTTGTGTTTAGGNTTTTGTTTAACAGCTCAAAGAACGAATAAACCAGTAATTCATGCTAAAGATTGGGTCGCAATTACAGGTAAACCCTTAGGGGCAACAGCAGGAGCACGCATTTTTTCAAATGGTGGCAATGCTGTAGATGCCGCATGTGCAATGCTAGCTGCTACATGTACTATGTATGATGTTTTGAGCTGGGGTGGTGAAACGCAAGCCCTTGTCTACAACCCTTTGACAAAAAAAGTTATTGGTATAAATGCACTAGGTGTTGCACCTAGCGGAGCCACAGCCAATTTTTATAAAGATAAAGAATTGAATTATCCACCTCAGTATGGTCCATTGTCTGCCGTGACGCCTGGAACACCAGGCGGACTAATGACCATGCTTGCAGAGTATGGCACTATGTCGCTTAAAGAAGTTTTAAGACCAGCTTTAGATATGGCAGAAGGATATCCAATGGAAGCTCAGGCCGCTAACGCGATCGAAAGACATAAAGAAAGAATATCTGAATGGCCTTATTCAAAAAAGATTTTTTTAGTTAATAAAGGCGAACGCTCAGCGCCCAACCCTGGTGAAATTTTTAGACAGTTAGATCTGTATAATACGCTCAACAAATTGATAGAAACTGAAGATCAGGCTCTAGCGAAAGGAATGTCTAGAAAAGAAGCTATATATGCAGCAAATGATAGATTTTATAAAGGCGATATTGCAGAGGAGATTGCAAGATCTACTCAGGAGCAAGGGGGGCTAATCACCAAGGAAGATCTTGCTAATTGGAAAGTTATCCTCGAAGAACCTGTAATGATTGACTATAAAGGAATTGAGGTTTATAAATTAACGCATTGGGTTCAAGGCCCAGCCATGTTGCAATCATTGAACATGCTCGAGGAATTTGATCTAAAATCAATGGGTTATAATTCAACTAGATACATCCACACATTATACCAAGTAATGAGCATGGCTTTTGCCGATCGGGATTTTTATTATGGTGATCCATACTTCCCACCAGAAGAGCCTATCAAAGGATTGTTGTCAAAAAAATATGCCTTATCAAGAATCAAAGAGATCGATAGTGAAAAAAATGATCCGAAAATAAAACCAGGCGACCCATATAAATTTCAAAGGGGAGGTAAGAACCCATATCTGAATATTTTAAAAAATTGGGGAGATGACAACAAACGATTGAATCCAAATGATGGTAGTCAAGATTTTTCAAGCATGGAAAAAGAGTTTAACCTTGGAACAACAACCATTCAAACTGCTGATAAAGATGGATGGATTGTTTCAATAACTCCCAGTGGTGGCTGGATACCTGCCGTCATAGCAGGAAATACCGGTATTGGTCTTAGTCAGCGTGCTCAAAGTTTTGTGCTTTATGAAGATGAGAATCCATATAATGTTATTGAGCCTGGAAAACGCCCTAGAGCAACATTAACACCGGCATTAGCAATCAAAGATAAAAAACCTTTTTTGTCATTTGCAGTTCAAGGTGGAGATACACAAGATCAAAATCTTTTGCAATTTTTTCTTAATATGGTTGAATTTGAAATGAATGTGCAAGAAGCAGCAGAAGCTGCAAATGTGAACAGNTATCAAATGTATAGCTCTTTTGGAACCCATAGTAAAGAAGCTGGAAGAATAGTTGTGCGAGATGATACCCCTCCTTGGGTCATTAAGGATTTGAGATCTAAAGGTTACAATGTTGTAACTCGAAGACTAACATCAGGCCCGATCAATGCAATTTGGTTCGATCATAAAAATGGAACGATGTGGGGAGGGTCATCAAACTTTGGTGAAGATTATGGAATTGGTTGGTAATTTCATATATTATCTAGGATTCATATTTGTTTAATTTAATTACAATTAGCGATATTATTACAAAAAGCGGAGATAGCGATGAAACAGTTTTTAACTTTATTATTAGTCATTTTTTTTAATAGCTGTATGAATAACTCAGTAAATCCTCCCATTGCGGAAAAACAACCTTACGAGATGATTAAACACAACGATGTGCGTGTGGATGATTATTATTGGATGAGACTTACCGATGATCAAAAAACAGCAGAAAACTATGATGAAAAAACTCAAAAAGTAGTCGATTATATATATAATGAAAATACNTATACTCAAAAAAACCTAGATCATACAAACAAATTCCAGGATAAGCTTTTCGAAGAAATTGTTGGCAGAATAAAAAAAGATGATGAATCAGTTCCCTATTTTAGTAACGGTTATTTTTATTATACCAAATATGAACCTGGTAAAGAATATGCGATAAATTGCAGAAAAAAAGGAACTTTAGACTCCGATGAGGAAATAATTTTAGACCAAAATATTTTGGCTGATGGAAAAGATTATTTTGCGGTAGGCGGTTGGAGTGTAAGCCCCAATAATGAATGGTTGGCCTACAGTACAGATTACGTTAGCAGGAGAATATATAAGGTGCATTTTAAAAATTTGCTCACTGGTGAGACTATTCAAAATGCTATTTCAAATTCATCGGGGAGCGTAGCTTGGGCTAATGACAATAGAACCGTTTTTTATACTTCAAAAAATGATGTCACGCTTTTATCTGAAAAAATATGGCGTCATAAATTAGGTTCTGATAGCAAATCTGATGAAATGGTTTACCATGAAAAAGACGATACTTTTTACAATGGAGTATATCGCTCTAAGTCAGGAGATTATATCATTATCTATAATCAAAGCACTCTTGTCAGCGATTTCCACATTTTAAATGCTAATAAGCCAGATGGTTATTTCATGAATTTTTCTCCTAGAGAAAAAGAGCATGAATACTCCATTGATCACTACCAAGATAAATTTTTTATCATNTCCAATTGGGATGCGAAGAATAATAGANTAATGGAAACATCTGAAACCAAAACTAGCAAAAAAAATTGGAAAGAGGTCATACCTCACCGCGATGATGTTCATTTGTTGGATATGGAAATATTTAAAGACCACCTAGTTATCAATGAACGAAAAGATGGTTTAAGAGGACTTAGAATAATTCATCAAAAAACAGGGAAAGATGAGTACCTCGATTTTGGAGAAAGCACTTATACATCTCGTATTTCTACAAACAGGGAATTCAACACCAATGTTCTTCGCTATAGTTATTCATCAATGATAACTCCAAGTTCCACCTATGATTATAATATGGATAGCGGTCAATTAACCCTGATGAAACAGCAAGAAGTTGTAGGGGGATATGATCAAAATAATTATGATTCTGAAAGATTGTATGCAATCGCAAGAGATGGTGAGAAGGTACCAATTTCAATAGTATACAAGAAGGACTTAAAGAAAGTTGAGTCACAAAATTTATTATTATATGCATACGGGTCCTATGGATCAACTATTGATCCATATTTTAGCTCAGTTAGACTAAGTCTGCTTGAAAGGGGTTTTGTCTATGCGATAGCACACGTTAGGGGAGGTCAAATCTACGGTAGAAAGTCTTACGACGATGGAAAGATGCTAAATAAGAAGAACACATTTTATGACTTTATTGACGCAGGCAAATATTTAATTAATGAGGGCTACACAGATAAAGATCAATTATTTATTGAGGGAGGTAGCGCAGGTGGATTACTTATAGGAGCAGTGGTCAATATGGAGCCAGGCCTTTGGAAGGGCGCAATATGTGCAGTACCTTTTGTTGATGTTGTTACAACCATGCTAGATGCTACTATTCCACTTACTTCTGGTGAGTGGGATGAATGGGGCAACCCTCAAGAGAAAGAGTATTATGACTACATGCTTTCATACTCACCTTATGATCAAATAAAAAACAAAGCCTATCCAAATATGCTGGTAACATCAGGTTTTTTTGATTCTCAAGTGCAGTATTGGGAGCCGCTGAAATACGTTGCAAAACTGAGGGATAATTGGGCTGGAGAAAATAAATTATATCTGCACATGAATATGGACGCAGGCCATGGCGGCAAGTCAGGAAGGTTTAGAAGATATCGTGAGGTTGCTCTTGAATACGCTTTCGTTCTTGATCTTGCAGGGATAAAACAGTAATTAAAATGACTTTTCTTTTGAATTAATAAAAAAATTTGTAATTTTTTAGATGAAAAGCAAAGTTACATCACTACTTACTATTTTTGGATTATCTATGGTAATGCAAGGATGTTATACCCAGCTTGCTGTTTTTTATCCTGATCCGAATATTGTTGATGAAGAACAAAGCTTTTACAATGATTATTCAGCAACAGTCATGAGACCGGATCTATCTAGATATGCTCAGGATGAGGGTTCTGGATTGCCATTAGCATACTCATCTATGCAAAATAGGTTTAGTCCTTTTTCTGGTTATGCTGGATATAACAGTTTTTACAATCCTTATTACATGTATAGTCCATATAACATGTACGGTGGGAATTATTATAATGGTTATGGCTATAATCCCTACGGTTATAATTACACTATTGGTGGATATTCAATGTTCATTCCTGTTGGGGAGGAAGAATTGAGACAATTCAACAAAAGAATGTTACAGAAAAGAGCTCAGCAGGCAAAAACAAATCTTGAAATTAGACGCAGTGCCAATACTGGAAGTCAAAACAACAGTTCTTCCTCATATTACAGTGGATCCAACAATTCTTCCAGCCGTTCCTATGGTGCTTCAAGCACACGATCCTCAAGTTCTTCCAGATCCTCGTCGAGTAGTGGTCGCAGAACTACCAGAAGAAATTAAAAATATTTCTTAAAATATCTATTTATCTATGTTAATCGTTTCAAAGCGACTTTTATTATTTATATCATTCTTTATAAATCTAAAATCACAATCTGCTGCTGAGGCTATTCATTTTCTAGAAAATGAAATTGGTTTTGGCGCACGTTCTTTGTCTATGGGAGGAGCGTATACATCACTTGGTAATGACCCTTCAGGAATGTATTGGAATCCAGCTGGATTAGCTAGCATTAAAAGTGGCGTGGTATATGTTGAGACTCAGAACTTGGATTATAATAATAGTACAAATTATTTGAATCAGATAAAAGAAAACCCTTTGAAAGTAGGAAGGTTAAATGGCTTTGGTATAACTTATCCAATTCCCACAATCAGGGGTAGTCTGGTTTTAGGAATGGGCTTTAATCGCTTTATTCACTATGATCAATTAGTTTCTTTTTCTGGATTTAGTAGCACCGATAATGGTCTTACATTTCCAATCAATGGCAATAATGTGCTCTTTTCAAATAATCTTTATAGAGAAGAATTAATTGCAAATACCGGATCATTGAACATGTGGTCTTTTTCATTTGGCATCGCACTTGCAGAAAATTTATCTGGAGGTCTTTCTTTATCAAGGGTAGTAGGTGATGAAAGTTACGATTTTAGATTTACTCAAAAAGATGATAAAGACTTATACAATGTATATCCTTCAGATTTTAAAACTTATAATCTTGACCAAACATTAATAACAGATATTCGATCGTGGAAGTTGATTGGTGGGCTTAAAGCCATCGTTTCTGATAATTTGCAATTTGGGCTATCATTATCACTTCCCATGACAATTAATATTGAAGAGCAGCATGCTACTAACGAAAAAATGATATTTGATAATGATGAAGAATTCAATGTCAATGAGAGTGGATACTATGTATACAGAATAAAAACTCCTATGGTCATAGATTTTGGTTTAGCTTTTAAAATAAATGATTTTATTATTTCAAGTGGCTTCAAAATGAAAGATTGGTCAAAAACTAAGTTTGATTTAAAAGGGATTGACGATTTATCTGAAGATTTTGAATACTTTCAAAGTGAGAATATATTTTTAGCGAATGATTATGGCCTAACTATGCAAGTAAATATTGGAGCTGAATACTTATTTAAAATTTCAGATACTTTTGGTTTGAATCTTCGAGCTGGTTATAACGAAACACCTTCGCCAGAAAAATCTACTATGCAAGAGGAAGCCATCGAACGAATTTCATTTGGCATTGGATTTCCGCTTAGTTCAAACATCTTAATAAATGCAACGCTAGTTAATTCAAATTGGGATAAAATATCATCAGATACTTATGCGCCATCAGAGGTAATTGAATCTGTTAGCGCTAAAAAGATTTTTATTAATACCGCATATTTATTTTAATTAAATCTTTTAGATTATTCCTTGTAACTGCAACTTCGCTACAACTAATTTTGCATTCAATTTGGATGGCTCGGTAGCTCAGTTGGTAGAGCAGAGGACTGAAAATCCTTGTGTCGGCGGTTCGATTCCGTCCCGAGCCACCATCTTTTTATCTCTTTCATTATCTCTGGCCGTAATTATGCTCTGTGCTTTCTTCATTTCTGTCAGTAGCAACACCAGGATTTGGACTTAAATCTGTTATTTCTTGTCTTAAATCCGTTGTCATTTCTATCTTGACTGAATCTAAAGAATCTTTCAATTGCTCAGTATTTCTTCCTCCAATTATGGGAGATGTTATTGCTGGATGGCCTTTTGTCCATGCTATTGCAAGGCTCACTGGGGAGCACCCATATTTTTTTGATAACGAAGTAAATTTGTCAGCTATCTCAAACATTTTAGATTCATTGTACCTAGACTTGTACATTTTATTTTCAATTAATCGGCCTTTTGTTGGTTGATTGTTTTTAGCATATTTGCCCGATAGCAATCCTCCTCCTGTTGGGGAATAATTAATTACACCTATATTTTCTGATATTGCCATTGGTAAGATCTCAACCTCAGCTTGTCTCTTTACTAAATTATACATGGGCTGTATACACTCAAATCTATTCCAACTGTTTTTTTCAGAAATGCCAATTGCTTTAGCAATTTGCCATGCAGCAAAATTGCTTGCACCTAAATATAGAACTTTTCCAGTTTTAACTAGATCCTCTAAAACTCTCATCGTTTCTTCAATAGGGGTCAGATCATCAAACCTATGAAGAAAATAAAGATCTATATATTCAGTATTAAGTCGCATAAGACTTTCATTGATTGAGTTAATAATATTCTTTCGGGTATTGCCTCGAGCGTTAACGTCATTGCTAGTTGGAAAATAAACTTTACTAGTAATCACAAAATCATTACGACTGCCACTTATAAGTTTGCCAAGTATGGTTTCGGATTTCCCTTTTTCATACACATTAGCGCAGTCAAAAAAGTTTATTCCTGCATCACGGCACTGATTGAACATTTTAGCAGACTCTTTTTCATCTGCATGACCTCCAAATGACATCGTTCCCATGCAAAGCTCAGAAACTTCCATCCCTGTTTTTCCTAAAATCTTATATTTCATTAATCTTCACCTAATTAACATTTTATTTTGAAAAGTTGATTTGCGCACATCGCTTTTTAGAATATAATGCAATGTCGTAAAATCCCCATCGAAATCCATCAACCCTCTATCAGCAAGCTTATCAAATACATAATCCAATAACAAATTAGTAAAATCTTGCACTTCAATAAAGCTGTTATCTTGAACTGTTTGGTTAAGTCTACATTNTAAATCATTNGCATTATCAAAGCCAATATATCTCATATCAGTATAGGTACTTAGCCATTTATCATAGACTAGTTGTTTANAGGGTAGAGGCTTTTCATTATTTGCCTTTTTAAGTATCTTGATAAAAATTTCCGCGCTTACATAGTGTGTTTTTACAAAGCCAAGAAAGTCTTTTTTAATAATATTAACTTCAAATTTTTNACTCATTGATTTNTTATTTCTTGAATGTTTTCGTTTCGATTAAGTATAAATATTTTTCAATTTGAAGATCTTGATTTTTAGTCTCATGAAAATGTTTTTTTAGTTTTTCATATTCCTCTCTTCTTTTATTCGTTATGTTATGCCACTTATCATCATTAATTAAAAATTCAGTCAAATCAGCGAAAAATCGATCATTTTCATTTCGACCATATATTTTATTCATGTTTGAATATTCAGTATTAGTTATAAAACCCAAGATCTGTACAACCTTTTTTATAGAACTAAGCTGTTCAATGGTTATGTTTTCAGATTGAGCATTTAGCGTTTTTTTTAATAAATCAATATGAATCAATCTTTTGCTTTGTTTTTTTTCTCTCATTCTAAATTATCTTTTTTAATTATTTCCCATCCTTCTTCTGGACGCATGTGCTTTAGCTCTTCATCAGTATAACCCATCATTCGAAGGTTCATTCTCATTTTATTGGTCATCATTAAGGGAATAGACACTTTAGATTCAAAAGGTTCTAGTGGAAAAAGAACATGTCTATTTATAGTAATGTTTTTAAAATTTAGAGGATTATCTAATATTAAATCACTTATGCGATGAAACGCATCGCCAAAATTAGAATCAAATTTTATAAACTTCATCCAATCTTTTTTAATCCTTGACGTAAGCTTTTTATTCGTTTTATAGAATTTTAGTAAATGCTCTTTCATAACAGCTGATCTACCTAATGAACAATTTTTTGGAGGTTGCTTATATCGCAATATGCTGAGATTGAAATATTCAATACCTCTAGTTTTATAACTAACCAGTGAGCATTTAAAATAATAGGTATTTTTAATATGAGCGAGATCTTGATCTAATAATTTGAGTTTTTGGTTAATATGGTCTAATTTATTTTTTTCGATTTTGAGTTTTTCCTTATAACGAAAAAACGTCTTCTNTTTTTTTTGAAATTTGGCATGTAGATCGTTAAAGCGCTGAATTTTCTCTTTATCNAATTCATTAACTCCGGACATTATATTTGGAGTTATATAGTTAAAATTTGTTTTCATAAGTTGAAATGTAAATTGTTAATTTATATATATATAAATAATATAAAATAATTTTTAATATATATAAATTATATAAAAAATATATTAATTTATATTAAAAATATAAATATATGACAAATTATAAGACGGTACATCTTGAGAAATCATTAATTCTTTATTTTATTTTCTTGCTTTAAAATATCTTTATTAGATGTATTTTACTAATGTNAATTAATGATAATTATAAAATTTTAATTTTTAAAAGCTAAGAAATAATGAAAAAATCTTTACTAAGATATACTATTGAAGGCTCCGTTATTTTGCTAAGTATATTACTCTCTTTTTACGTAGAGGATATCAGACAAAATAAAGAAAATCGTGAAAAAAAAGATCAATATTTGTATGATTTGTCATCCACTTTAGAATCCGATTTAGAACAAATTGACAACTTACTAAAGACATTATACAAATCAACTGATTTGATCACAGAGGTTCAAAATGACATCGATCAAAACCATACACTGTTTTCAGATCTTGATGCCGTTAATAGGATTTTAGATATTGAAGTAGGAATCTCTTTTTTCCCTCAAGATGGGATTTTCGATCAAATGATATCCACAGGTTCATTTGAGCTAATTAAAAATATGGAATTGAAAAAACTATTNTTGGAAATGTACAATCACCAAAAAGATCGAAATTTTGCTACCTCAACCGAGATTGATCAGTTTAATATTAGACTAAGGAATGAAGTATTGGATAAGTTTAGAATTAGTTTTAATTATAATTCGTATGATGGTGCTTTTTATGGCTCTAGATTAGTAAACAAGTATAAATTCAACCAAACATATTATTTATCTAATACCTTTTATGGACTGTTATCGCAGGCTAAGACCTATGCAAACATGTATACTCGACTTCTCAAAGATATTGAGAAGTCATATTTAACCTCTTTGGCTCTTGCCAAAGAAGAGGTCAAGGATTACCGTGAATAAATTATATGAATTTTGATATAATACTAAAATTGAGCTATTAAATATGAAACTACGTCAACTTAATATTTTTATTTTTCTCTTATCATCCCTTGCTTTTTCTGAAGATTATTGGCAACAGTATGTTGAATATGATATGGATGTAAGATTGGATACTTCAAAAAAAGCGTTATTTGGCTCATCAAAGATTGTTTATCAAAATAATTCACCAGATACGCTTTACAATTTTTACTTAAACCTTTATGGCAATGCTTTTCAAAAAGGCACCGTTAAATACAGAGAATACTTGCAAAACCTTGGGCGCTCATATAGAGGAGTTAAATTTAGAGAAATTGAAAAATATGAGAGTTATTATGATATAAATGCCTTTAGCATAGAAAGAGCTGGTAGTGTCATTTCAGACACTTTTAAGGTGGAAGACACAATCTTATCGGCAAAATTAGCAACAGGCTTAGCACCAAATCAATCCATGGTGATCAGTTTAGATTGGGAACATTATATTGGAAATTTCTTAGAAAGAGCCGGACGTGTTGGAAAACAGTATAACTTTGCCCAATGGTACCCTAGGGTAGTTGTTTACGATGAGAACGGTTGGTTTGATGAGCCATTTCATGCAGAAGGTGAATTTTATGGTGAATTTGGTACCTACAAGGTAAAAATGGATGTTCCAAAAGGTTATATCATAGGATCGACTGGTACATTAACGGAAGGCGATCCTGGTTGGAATGAAGTTGAGGTCGATACGAGCCAGAATTTCTCAAATTGGTTGCAGAATTTTAAAGATAATAGAATTAAATATAGTACCAAAGACAGGAGAGTAGTTTCATTTTACGCAGAAAATGTCCATGATTTTGCCTGGGTAACCTCTCCANATTTTTTATATGAATACGGGTCTTGGGATGGCATTGACGTTCATGTCCTATATAATCAAAAGAATGGTAAATCTTGGACTAAAAAAGTTCGAGCTAGAACAGAAAGATCATTGGAGTGGTTAAGTAAAAAATTTGGCCCTTATCCTTATCCTCAAGTTACAAATACGGACCGAATTGCCTCAGGTGGTATGGAATACCCGATGTTAGTGATGGATGGTAGTGCATCGGAAGGATTGATTTTCCATGAGGTTGGCCATATTTGGTTTTACGGTATTTTGGCAAATAACGAAGTAAGAGAGGCTTGGCTAGATGAAGGGTTTACTTCCTTTCAAACCACTTGGTATATGATGGATCGCTATGGTCCTCAAGGGTTTGATCTTGAAAATAGTACTTCTTACAAAGACTGGCAGAAAAGATATTGGAAGTTTGATAATAGTCTTGGTAGAAGGCAGTGGGGTATTTTAAGATTTCAAGCTACTGGTGAAGACGAGCCGATAGCGAGATCTACTTATATGTTCAAAGGAAATCGTTCTGCAGGTGCAAATGCATACACGAAACCTGCCTTAATGCTTCATGAGCTTAAACATGTTCTTGGGGAAAAATTATTTCTAGATGCTATGCAAGAATATTATAGAAGATGGGCATTGAAGCACGTTAACGAAAAAAGACTTATTGACACTGTTGAAGAGGTTACCNGTTATGATCTGGATTGGTTTTTTAGATCATGGTTGCATGATACAAGAACATTGGATTATGGCATCTCCAAGTGGAAAAAAAATAAATCAAAAGATGGACTCTGGAACATCACAATGCAGATCAATCGCATAGGCAACAGAGACATGCCTCAATTGATCCGAACGAAATTAAAGAACGGTGATTATCATGATATCTGGTGGGACAATCATAAGTTTAGAGTGATGGACAGTTATGAATACACTGTGCCTAGTGAGCCAGCTTTCTCATTCCTAGATCCTGAAGTGAAGACCATGGATCTTGATTTTAGAAATAATTATTCAGGCAGAATGCCATCAGAACATATCTTCTACTCACCTGGAATGAACTATAATCCCAGAAATAGATACGTTCAGGAATGGCTTCCAACGCTTCACTATTCCCCCAGTGGTAATTACTTGGCCGGTATTCGACACAAAGCTCATTATTCATTTGTCCAAGAATTAATTACTACTGTAAATATTGGTTCAAATGATAAAGCAGTTTGGAGCATGTCTGGATGGCAACGCAATCTTCATCATGGTCTAGATAGGTCACTTTTTAAAATATATGATTTTGATCTTATCAGAGGTTTGGAATTATCAATTGAAAGATCAGGAGAAGGATATTTGGAGAATTTTACGATTGTCAATGAAATCAAATATATGCAAGTCACTGACTCAATAAGGTCCGATCTATTTGAAAAAGGAGGAACGCTTTTACTGGCGAATAAGATATTCAATGATAATTTTGAATTAGCTCTGGATGTTTCTCCGTCAGGCATCTCGGACTGGTCATTTTCTAGATTAACTTTCTCATTTAAAAGCGAAAACACTTTATTTTCAAACAAGGCGCTAAAGCATAGATCNCTATTGACCGCAGGTAAGATATGGTCGAGCGAGAAAAAATTACCTGTACAAGAATTGTACACCCTTAGCGGTGCGAGTTCTAAAGATACATATTTTGTTTCTTATCTAAGAAATCCAAATAGTCTGCTTGGAGAAGAAGATATTCGGGGAAACTTTCATCTACCTGGTGATCTCAATGTTAGAGGTTTTACAGGAACAAGCTATGCAGGAGCTGATGCCGGTATATCATTTACCGATGAGCTGTCCCTAAATCACAAAATTGGTCCTATTAGCCTAGAATTTGCTGCCTTTTTGGATTTTGCTTCTGTATCAACGAGATATCTCAATATGGATAATGTAGCAAAAATGACCGATCTATATTCTTATGGGATCGGTCTGAGGTTTTCATCTAGCTTGTATGGACAACCACTTTATTTAAGGATAGATAAAGTTCTTGATGCTAAGATCAATGAAGAAAAACCAATCGGTGCAACAGACTGGGTATTTAGTTTTCAAAAGATCATCAATTAATTATTATCAATCATGAGTCAGAATGATAATAATTGCGCTGTGATATTTGACCTTGATGGAACATTATTAGACACTTTAAAGGATATCGCTAATGCTGTTAATGATACTTTGCTTCAGTTTGGCTATCCAACCCATTCAGTTTCATTTTATGAAAAGAATATTGGTGGAGGAATTAATGATCTTATAGATAGATCGCTCCCAAAAGGTCATAACATTTCTACAGAAACCTATATAAAAAATCTAGATCATTATTATAAGGACCATTTAAATAAAAGCACAAAAGTATATCCTCACATTTATGATATTTTAAACTTATTACAAAAAAGGGATATTCCCATGGCTGTAATTTCAAACAAAAGACACCCATTTGCTGTGAATTCTGTTGATCGTTTTTTCAAAGATTATTTTCAGATCGTGATAGGTTCAGGACCTGAATATCCTTTGAAGCCCGATCCCACGAGCGCAGAACACGTTCTTAATGTTCTTAATGCAGACCCAGCTCAAAGCTATTTTGTAGGTGACACTGAATACGATATTTTAACAGCAAAGAATTCTAATATGAAGTCTCTAGCAGTATCATGGGGGATGATCAGCCGCGAAGAACTTTTAGTTCATCAACCTGATCACATTTTTGATGAACCAAAAAAGTTATTGGACTATTTTAAAGAGATTTAACGCTAAATTGTTATTTGATTTTCGATATGAAAAGGTATATTATGAATTTTAAAAGTAAACCCACCTTAATTTTTATCTTTACAATAGCATTTATTGCATCATGTGAGGATAGCAACAGCAAATTGGAAAGCGAAGTCATTGGTATATGGCATATGCCCCAATCTTTGAACAGGGTCATGAGCGGGATGGATCAATCTGATATTGGCGGGCAAAGCTTGAATGCCTCTAATTATTCTACTATCATTACTACAAATACTGATCAAAAGATGATCGATAGAATGTCTGCTGGTGTTGGATCTATTTCTATTACAGGAATGATAAACGAGGAGCTAAAGTTTTTGGATGGGGAGTTTGACTCTGAGAGTAGATCCTCCTATGTCAATGTCACCAATTATGATTGGTCTAGTTTCTTTGAGAACGAATCAACTATTCTTGATTTAGATTCTCCAATAATAATCCTAAGCATGTCCAATTTTAGTTATAGTGAATTTGAGATGTTTGAGGAAGACTATTTAATCATCTATTCTGGTGATTCCAGTTATATCGAAATTACCGATGAAATAGATTACCAGTATGATGGTAGAACTTTGAAGATGCCTAAGCAATCCTTTTTATCTTCTGACAGTACGATTTATGTTGAAGGTGAGCTATCTTATTCTACAATTGATATAAAAGCCAACACGCCAACGTCGATTTTTTCATTTGATGAAGAAATGAGTTCGGACTATGGAGCCTGGTCTATCCATATCAAGGAAGATGGCCAATGGATAGAGGTTTACAACTGGTCTGAAGTTTATGAATTTTCTGAAGAAGAATTAGAAGAATATTACTCTGATTCAACTTTTGCAGATTGGCGTATTGAAGACGATCAAATAGTGGTAACCTATAAATACGATGAAGGTTACGTATCTGAAAATGATGGCAGTTTTGGTTTTGGCCAGGGAGCCTGGATCTATGAAGTCAGATACTCCTACCAACTATCTGATGGAAAATTGATATTAACCAATGAAGTGGACGTATGTGGTGAATGGGAGGGCACAGAATGTAAAAACTGGATAGAGGTTGAACTTGGCTTAGAAGAAGGAAGCTTAGAGGAGATAAAAATGGTCTGGAACTTAGAGTTCACAAAAGACGCTTCGCCAGCGAGTAGAAAACATATCTATAACTTGAATCCTATTTTACAAAAATTTCTTCCATTCAAGAATTTCTAAAATAGATATCGATACTGGAGACTAATTCTTCTGCCAAACTCTGGCATAATTGTCTTTATTTTAGATAAGTGATTGTAATATTCCTCATCCAAGATATTGTTAACGTTAAAGATCAATCTATGGTTTCCATTGCTGGACCCGAAACTGTAGCTCCCGTAGATATCAACTAAAGAATAGCCAGGAGTTATGGTCTCAAATTCGCCCAGTCGTGACTGCTCAAATCCTTTTGTAAATCTAATGGATGTAGTGAGATCGCGATTTTCCTTTGTGGATAGAGTCAATTGAAATTTATCTGCCGGCATAAAAGAGAGATTGGTCTTGTTTGTTTTGTCAAGACCTCGAACAAATGAAAAATCGGCATCAATATCCATGTTCTTACCTAAGTAGGATGCTTGAATTTCGCCTCCGCTTATTTCTGATTTGACACCTTTCATTTCATAGATATATAACCATCCGGTAGAACCACTTCCCCATTCTATCCAATCTGAACCAGGTACGTATCCATCTCCCTTTTTAATATATTGATGGTAGCTTGGACTTTGATTATAATAACCATTTAAAAGTAGTGTAAATCTTTTTTTTGCGTATTGCAAAGAACTTTCAAAGCCCAGAGTTTGCTCTAATTCAAGGTATGGATTACCAATCTCATAACTGTAACTACCAAGGTGTGGTCCATCTGAGTATAGGCTCTCTATGTCAGGTGTTTTTCCTGTCCTCATAATAGTATTGGAAAATTGCCAATTTTGCCATTCCTTTACTGCAGATCCAGCAAGAGAGACAAAGCTAAATTGTTTATCCTCAACATCTTCAACCTCAAGATTGGAGAATTTTGTTTTGACCTCAGGAGATATATAAGATTGCTCTGCTCGAAATGATAGCTGGGTGGAGAATCCGAGTAATTCATTTTCCTCTATGGCAAAAAGTGACATTTTTACTTCGCTAGTATTGGGTGTCCAATAAAAGCCTCCAGCTGAGAAATATCGGTAATCAAAGGAACTTCCAATTTCTCTATCTTTTGCAACAAGATTAGATTTTAATGAAAGGATATTTTGGCTGAGCCTTACAGCAGGAGAGCTAGATGACGATTCATATTCCGAGTGACTGTAAAAAATAAAGCTTTGGTCAATATTTAAGGTTTTAAATCCTTTAAAATCAATATCCTGATGATAATTTAATTCTTGAGTATTCTTTGATAGTTTTAAATCAACACCATTGATATGCCCTTCAGGGCTTCCAGGTATGCCATAATCCATTAAAACTCGCTCGAAAGACAATACTCCTCTCTTATTTTTTCCAATTCTNGATATACCGATAAAAGCTTCTTGATTATTAATAGNAGTATTTTCTAATTCACCTAGAGGAGTAATTTGATTACTGGTTTTTCTACCTTGGGTTGAAAATCTAATATTGTTCGATCCCCACGGTGTTTCAAATGAGTAGCTACTAAAAAGTCCTTTATTGCCTGAATCTATTCCAGATGTAAAATAAGAGCGGGATTGATCTAATTTTTGAGAAGAAAGAGAATTCTTTTCAACGTTTACAACTCCACCTATTGTGTTTGACCCAAAAAGTAGCGCTCGAGGCCCTCTGAACACCTCAATTCTTTCAACGCCCCCAAGGTCCAAAGACATTGCATGATCAGCAGAAGAATGCGAAAGGTCCCCAGTTTTAATACCGTTTTTTGTAATTAAAAATCTATCACCTGAATATCCACGCAATATTGGTCGTGTAGTTGCTTGACCCATGGATTGAATAGCAATTCCTATCTCATTTTGAAGTGTCTGAGCGATCGATCCGTACATTTTCTCCTGCATCTCTTTGCCAGAAAAAGAAACATCAGAAAGTAAAGTGGGTTGAATCAAGTTATCATGCGCATGTACATCGATATTTGAAAGCTGCAAAACATCGATTCTTAGTTTTATTTCTCCCAGATCATAAGTTCTTTCTTTTGTGTTGACGCTTAGCGTTGTGTCTATAAAACCTATCATAGAAATTTTTACACTAACTTCAGAAGATCGGATATCTTTTACAATGAATCTGCCATTTTCATCAGTAAACGTTCCCAGATCTGTGTTTTCTATAACAACATTTGCAGATTGCAATGGCTTATTTGATCTCGCTGATTTTACTGTTCCTGAAACTGTCAGATTTTGTGCCTGCAAGGCAACACTCATCGCACAACATGCACAAATAATTTTTTTCTTTTTTGATTTAAACATCTGGACCTCTTAGATGTTAGTATCTCTGTGCCCATATTGAGGGCAATAAGGGCACAGAGTAATTGATGTACTAGTTTGCTGTTACGACAACCGGTACATTTATGGTAGAAGTGAAATCAGGGTGATCGCCATGCATGAGCTGAAGCTTAAAGCTTGTAGAGCCTGCGCCTACTCCTTTAACCTCTAGCATCATTGCATGCTCTTCTTCTTCTTGGCCTCTAAGATTTAGACTGATCTTTCTATGGTTGTGACCGTCATCTTCAACAAATTCAACGGTTGCAATGCTTGCATTAAAACCTGAAACTTGCAGTTTTTCTTCTTCATCACCGTGATCGTCATGATCATCTTCCTCCTCCTCATGCTTGATCTCATTGCCATCTTCATCTAGGAAATGAACTGAAAGGTCTAGGTCTGCTCCAACTTTTAGCGTCACAGAACCAGTTGCAACTCCTTTAAGTTGTCTATAGATCTCAGTTCCATTTGCTTCTAGAATGAATCCATCAGCGTCAGTATGTCCTTCCTCTTCAGAGCTATCCTTATTATCTTCACAAGCTACAGCAAAAAGTACTAGCGATAGTCCTAATACGTGCATAGATGAGCGTGTGAAGGATTTCATGTAATCAATTATCATGATTTGTTCCTTTAGTATTGTGTTATTTTAATTTTGATGAGACGTTTTAAAAAGCTGTCTCAGCTTTTGAAGACTAATTGAAGTAGATGTGAGGGGGCCCCCGGGTATTGAGAGATCTACTATGATTATTTAGCCTGTAAGAAAAAATGCTATCTATATATTTATCTTCATAATCAGTGGCATTGATGTCGGATCTTATAGATTGAAAGGCCAATCGGTTCTGCGTTAAGCAGGTTTCACAATCGGTCCTTTCATTAAAGCAATCTTGATCAATACAATCTTCAGAATGAAAACTTGCACTTCTGTCTTGAATAGGACTTTCATGATGATGAAGGTCAACAATCAAAAAGATAATTGCGATAGATATTNTTTTCTTNANAAATTTCATGACATAGAATCTAATATTATTTTAACAACTATATAACAATATTTTAAGTACCTTTCTTGGACTAAATTCAATGAATCTATTCAATTTTATTCAAATTATAAACTCATATGTTAAAATGCATAATATTTTATTTGTATGTACAGCTAATATCTTTAGAAGTCGTTTTGCTGAAGAAGTTTTTAATTTTTTAGCAATAAAGGAAAAAATACCTGTCAAAGCGTTCTCAGCTGGATTAAAAGTTGGAGAATATCATATTAGAAAGATATACAGACCTGCTTTAGAGCAGCTTGAAAAACTCAACATCAAACCAAAAAGACCTAACGAACTTTCATTGCATATCGATGAGGTACAATTAACCAATTATGATCAGTTAATATGTATGGATGAACTTGAGCATAAACCAATGGTTCTATCAAATTCAAAGCTAAAAGAGTTCAATTTTGAATATTGGGATATTATCGATGAGCCAAAAGTGCAAAGCGATGTTTCTCTACCTATTTGTTTTAGCAAAGTAAAAGAGCTAGTTGATTGTTTGAAAAATAAAACTTGAATTTAATTGAGTAGAAATGCGGTATATTTTATTAATTACTTTTTATTAAATTCTTTAATCAATACTTTATACTCTAAGAGGATTATTCAAATGAAAAAATTATTTTTATTCGTATTCATGATACATTCAGTATCTATTTTTGCACAAGAAGCAGATGTATCAGGTGGAATCGCAACTGTGCAGTTCTCAGCAACTGGTATCAATGATATGGAAAATCAAGCATTCTTCAATTATTTTCTTCAAGAGCTTGATAATGCATCTGAAGATGCATTCCAGGACCAAGCTGCAATTGGAGAAAAAGTCAATGCCCTAGCCCTTGGATCAAGCGATTGTTATACCGCTGAATGTATGAAAGCTGCTTTAGATGCCTTGGCAGCTGATCAGTTAATCGCTGGCTCTTTATCTTTTGCAAAAAATAAATACCGTGTTAAGCTTCAACTTTTAGACCCATCTAAAGCTGAAAAACCTAAGAAATTCTCTATTCGTTATAAGGGAGAGGTAGATGGCTTTGTAACTGAGCTTCAAATCTTAGCTTGGGAAATGATGGGGAAAAATCCACCTGGATCATTAACTGGTAAAAGAAAACCAAGCACTGAAAGTATCCTAGAAAATCCATTGTTCAAAACAGGCATTCTTGTTGGAGCGGGAGCTTTTGGAGTATCAAATTATTTAGCAAAATCAGCTGGTGCGAGCGAATCTGAGGATTTAGCTAATTCGCAAGATAAGAACTGGAGTGGGTACCAACAAGCTTATGATGCTCACATGTCAAGTGCAGATAATGCAAAAACCGAAGCTCTATTATCCTTACTAATAGGTGCTGCTGCTTTGGGCTATCCTTATTATGATGGTGTATTTG
>NHGT02000017.1 GCA_002170005.2 bacterium TMED144
CACCACGACCACCTCCACCGACACCACGACCACCTCCACCGACACCACGACCACCTCAACCGACACCACGACCACCTCCACCGCCACCACGACCCAAATTGTTGTGCGCACCACCGCCGCCGCCGCCAAAGCCGCCGCTGCCACCATCATAGGTAGAACCGGTACCAGTACCACCGACTCCTCCATTTTTAAATGATTTGCCCCCGAGAGTACCAGTATAAGAAGAATTCGTTCCATCTGTTAAAAAACCGCCGCCGCCAGCCGCTGGTCCATTTGTTCTACCATTATTTCCACCATTTCCATTAGTACCACCGCCATTATTTCTAGTATGACCACCTGTTGTTCCGGCCTGTCCTTCACTCTGAGTATATACTAAATCTGCAGCCTGTGCTCCTCCCCCTCCAGCTATTACTANTATATCAGAAGTGGTAGCATTTGCTACGGAGCTACCACTTTTTTTAACGACATAGGTACCTCCTCCTCCGCCACCACTATTGGTTTTTGACCTACCGCCATAAGTGTAATTTCTGTCATCAGAGTCTAAACCTTTTTGACCAACCAAAATATAAATAACATCATCTTTATTAAGAGAAAAGTCGCCTTTAATTCTTGCTCCTTTACCACCCACTGCGTCCCTATTGCCTCCTTGTGCACCATAAGCATCAATGGTATATACCGTGGTTGCTGGCACGGTCCACTCTTGAACTCCTTGAGTGTTGATAGTAACCTTGCTTGCTAAGTTGGATCCTGAATATGCACTATTGATCTGAGTTTGGTTAGGCCCTTCTCGCCCTGTTGCACTTGCATTGGTGAAGGTAACCGTTTCAGTAGACATAACCTTTACATTTTTATTCTTACTACTCTTCGCAAATGATTGATCGATGATATTAATTTGCAAGGAGTCTGTAGTTCTATCACTGATTTGAGTTTCAATTTCGCTGTCAAAAAATGCTTGTTCTTGGAGCATATTGCTTTTATTAGCATCAAGTAGTGGATCTTCCCCAGCGACATAAGATTTTATTTCATTATTTTGAGATAAGGCAATTACCCCAAAAAAAGTAAAGCTGACGATAAGTTTTAAATATTTCACTAATTTATTATGTTGTGATTANGTAATAATCAAAGTTTTAAAAGTACCTAGATAATNAATTTTAATCTATAATTTTAAAAACTCAAGTTAATTACTGCATAAATACGCAAGAAATAATAGTATCATTGTTTTGTTTTTACCACAACTTAAATAACATTAATTTTTGATATGAATTTCAGGAACGTAATCAATCAATGGTAATGCTTGCGATCAAAGGGATCGGGGGATTGCTAGTGGTCTATTTACTGTGGAACCTATTCTTGATCTATCGCCTCAATAAGGGCGATTGGAGATCCATTTTCCAAGGGTGGGTACGCCCTATTCACCCCTTCCTGCGTTTTCAATTCTTGCAGTTCGTGATCTCAGCGATCCGCAAATATTTCTTTAAAATCTAACTCTAGTTCTCAAAGAACTCTCGTTTTAAAATAGTTCCGCTCGTATCCCACCGGGTCTCTTCTATTAGTGCGCCGAACTCAAGTATCTGGTGCAATTTGATCTGCCCGCTTGGATAGAATTCTTTGTGGTAGCGATATAAGGTATCCCCTTTCATATCAGATTCACGCATCAGCTTGCCATTGTCGTACCACTCTTTTTGAATGCCATCTTCCTTGCCAAAGGTGAAATGCTGGATCGATTTTATCATGCCTGTGTCGTACCATTCCTTCCACTTGCCATGCTTGAACCCTGCCCGCATAAAACCATTGAGCATGCGGCTATTACCATAGTTAGTGTAGACATTTCCATGAACGATCTTACCACTGAATTTGGTGAACCAACGATTCTTGAGCCCTGCATTAGTACCATGCAATATATCTTCAGAATCGTATTCCACTTGGGCGTTTATGACACTTAGAGAAAACAAGGACATCAAAAGAGCACTTCGAATGTTTTTAATTTTTATCATATTATAGTTAACATCGAAAATGACATCCTTTTTTAATTTTACTAACGTAATAGTTTGCGAAACTTGAAATGTTAATATTTTTCATATAATTGGTTAATCTTGCTTATCTGGATACAAAATTTTATAACTATAATATTATCGGCAGTTTGTCATAAAATTTTAGAAAAAAAAAGAAAATTTGATAAAATATAGTAAAATACATTAAAAGCAATGGATGTTTATATAGGTTTTTATAATTAATATCGCAAAAACCAATATCAATAAAATGTTTCTCAAGATAAAAACCATTCCATCAACAATGTGGTCCTCAAGCCATCCTTTGAATTTTGCCCCGCCTTTAAAAACTGTTTTATTTTTAGTGATAGGCTTAGCGGTATTTGGGTTTGGCTCATCCCTTCTCATACATTCTGGAATTGGTAATAGCCCGTGGGTTGTTTTGGCAGAAGGGCTGTCCATTCAACTTGGAGGCACTATAGGAATATGGACCTTTGGTTGCAGTATAATTGTTCTTTTAGGTTGGATACCCTTAAAAGAAAAGCCGGGGCTTGGCACGGTATTAAATATATTGATCATAGCATCCGTTCTAGACCTTTCCCTCTTTCTTTTTGATTTTTCCTCGAATAATGATTTTATCAATTATTTTACCGCATCTATCGGAGTCATTATCGTTGGAATTGGAAGTGGCATTTATCTACCAGCTAATTTGGGGCCAGGACCACGTGATGGGCTGATGACCGGTTTACAAAGAGTGACAGGAAAACCAATAGCATGGGTAAGATCCGCTATGGAGATGACCGTCGTTATATTAGGCTGGGTGTTGGGTGGAAATGCAGGAATAGGGACCATTTTTTTTGCAGTAGGCATTGGCCCTGCTGTTGCATTTGGTCTATATTTAGCTTCCTATTTTCCAAAAAAAGATTAAAGATTTGGTTAATGCAGATCGATCAAAAAACTCGAAAAGAACAACTGGTGATAGCTGAACAAAAAGCTGTAGAGCTTTTTGATGAGACNATTAATAGGGGTTATGTGGAACCTGGTATTAGCGAAAAGGATCTTAGTGTAAAAATTCATGATCTTGCTTTTGAGATGTTTGAGACCAAACAACATTGGCATAAGCGAATTGTAAGGGCTGGGAAAAACACCCTTCAACCTTACAGTAAAAAACCACCCAATCGCATAATCGAAGATGATGATATTCTATTTTTTGATTTTGGACCAGTATTTGAACAATGGGAAGCAGATCTAGGCAGAACGTATGTTATCGGTAATGACCCTCAAAAACTTAGATTAAAAAAAGATGTGGAAGAATGTTGGCAACTTGGAAAGGTTTATTACGATTCAGATCCAGAAATAACGGGAGCTGAGCTTTATCAATACGTTTGCAAGCTGGCTGAGGNCCGCTCATGGCAATTTGGCAATCAGCATAGTGGTCACTTAATCGGCAAATTCCCACATGAAAAGATTCATAACGAAAAAAAATTGAATTACATCNACCCTGAAAATCACCTCCCTATGAAAGCCAATGATGAATACGATCAATTACGCGATTGGATACTTGAAATTCATTTTATTGATCGCGATCTTGAAATCGGGGGTTTTTACGAACAACTACTCAGTGCGTAACCATTTATTGATTCTGAAAAATAATCGGAAGAGCAAAGAAAACAAATAACGACCAAATGGTGTATACGGGTAAGTAGTCTACAACTTTTGATTTAGCATTCTCAACATTAGATTTTTTTTGCAATACTTTTACATGCTCCATCATAATACGTGTTAAATGGGAAAAAATTATGATGTTAAGACCTATTACGACAAATCTATTGGGCGACATACCGTATTCGAACAATCGATAGATCACTGCACTAAGCGCGAGGATATTGATGAAAAGACTTATGCCTAAAAGCGCAAGATTGATTTTAAAAGTGAAACCTAAAGATTCATTTTCTTTTTGGTCTATAATTGTGAANGAAACCATCGCGAGCACCAGTATTAAAAAAGCATTAAATAGGATCAAGAACTCACGATTTTCAAAAGGCGTGTTACCTGCTATGAGCATTATGATCAAGTATAAGAATGCTAAAATAGTAAAAAGTGGAGCAAATATCTTGGAAAGAAGACTTGCGATAGCAAGTTTACCCTCAAAAAATTGATCGTAAACAAAGCCAGCCACAAAAGGAGTTGAAACCATCGCAATCAAACCAAAATTGATCATATACCAATCTTCAGCATCAATATTCAACTGATCGAGCATACCAATTGCAAATAAAGTAAAGACAATGAATCCTAGACCTATCAGCACGCTAATAATGAACAATTCTCCACANATACCAATAAAACGAATGCGGTGTTTAAGACTCATAATATGCTGTCCTAAAAATGAAAAAGCAGCAAGCGAAAATCCTACGGGCAATAAATGGATGGTGGACATTTGCGCAGAAGTTGATATATCAATATCTGGCAATAAAGACACATAAAGATAAAAAAGAGCACTGCACAATCCCANATAAATGGAATTTTTTATATAGAACTCTTTCAGCTGAAAATAAACCGCTAATGCTAAAAAAAGAGTCAAGGGTAAAAAACGAGGAAAAAACCATTCCGGATCCAAAAAGATCGCTGGCAATCTTAAAAAAAGAGAAATGCTCAATATTGACAATCCAATTTTAAAAAAAAAGGACTTGGGTTGTGATCTATTGGATTGGTGCTCGAAGCGAGCTTTCCAAGCAAGTAAGATTTTATTGTTTTGATTTTCCCTNAGTAATTCATAAAAGTATTTTTTAAATAATTCCTTATCCTGTTGGAAGTGTTGTTCCAACTTCTGAGGGTTGTCTTTATCTTCTTCTAATTTTTTTCTAGTTAAGATTTTTTTTTTCTGAGTTTGCGATGACTTTATATTTATTAGTCTTTAGATGGCTTATTGATATATTTTTTAATCACTTCGTCAATATCGGTCTCCAGATCTACATCCATATCATCAATACGTATAGTTTTTTTCATCTTCAATATCCGCTTTTTTCCATCTTTAGATTTCCATGAGACCATATCATTGAACGATTGATTAAATTCAAGACTATCCAATTCTTTTCCATTAANAATAACATTCATTACTGTATCTCCATCAACTATCTCTTTTTTCACCTCAACATTTAAGTTATTATCATCCAATATTGGTACATTATCTCCAAAAACAACAATGTCATCATTATTTGATATGTATTCAGAATTTATATTTTCAGTGAATCTAAGACCCAAAATTGCAATTACAATCAATNCTAAGTATTTCCATAAGAGGTCTAACTTTTCTTTAGTGCTCATTTTTATCCTTATGTTGTTATCTTGATTAGTTTAATATAAAACTCAGTCGTTCTTTTGTTTGTTCCATTGAAAATAATTCAAATTACTTTAAAATAAATNCAAAGAATAAGTATACATTTTCATAAAATTAAGTATGAATTACAAAAACTCCGCAATGATATTGATAGTTGAGTTAAATGATAGGATAAAAAGTATATATCCAAATAGGCATTGCATAAAGCAATAACCGAAGAATAAAAAACCCCACCCTCTCTTTTGTAATGATAAACTTTGAGGTATTTCGAGTTTTTAATGCGGTNTCCATAAGGCTAAGAAAAACAATTAATATTACGATCAATTTTCCCAAGCCAACTAAATGAATAGATATGAGCAAAAAAAATAATTGAATAAAATAACGAATCATTAAAATCTAAAAAAATAACGCATAAGAGCCATAGCAAGCGAAAAGACAATAAATGCTAATATCAGCTGGTTTGCAGTTCCTTTGCTTTCGGTGCTCTCTATACGTGGCTTGGCCTCAAAAAAGATCCATTTGATCAATTTTACCGAAATAAAAATAAAAATGTAAGCAACACATATTAGAATGAATGTATTCATATAGAAAAATTAGTTAAAACTATCGTAATGATATGACATAATGAGTGTCAATTATAAGCATAAAATGAGCGGTAAAAATAGAATGTGTCATTTAGTCAGATAATTTAATTTAGTATGATATTTGCAATAACATTTACAAACANGGGAAAAATTATGAATATCAAGCTAACACCAATAGAATTTTTAATGATGCTTGCACAAGCCAAATATGCATTTAATATGAAAAAGGGTGAAAAACTTTCCAAGGAAGACCAGATCATTCAAAGCAGCTTAAAGTATATCAATCAGATCGCTGAAGCATAATAAAAACTGACGGCTCAAACAGCTACAGAGCCCAAGCTACAACCAAACCAACAATAAATGCGGATACATATACTTTAATCTGAAATTTGACAATAGATGATTGCGATCCATTCCAGTTGTAAATATCATACCATTTCATTTAATAGAATCCATAAAATCCATATTTCAATATAACGCTCATAACGCTCATAAAACAATAGCAACTTTTTGTAAAATGCTTTAACTTAATATCATTGTATATTGTTTTAATGCTAATCAATTAATGGAGATACAATTGGATGTAAATAATTTTATGCTTGATCTTGAAAGATGTAAAAACAAGCAAGAGATGCGCACTGTCTTTGAAAAATATTACCCTGACAAAAAGGAGCGAGAGCGTATGTGGTTACTGATGGAAAAATACCGTAACAATGAGGAAAAAGTACTCAATAAAGACACAAANACCATGAATGAAATCAATGATACCATAGAGGATATCGTTGACGCTCGCACTCAAAAGGATAACAATGATCAATAAATATGATCAAAAGTATAATCGCGTACATCTTCTTAATAAGTCCAAATGGACCGCAATAAAAAAAATAAATGGCTGGAGGCACTTTATGGTCAAAGATGTTAATAAGAAGAACAAGACCGTAGAAATGTTTGCCGTTTGTGATCGCAAATCGATGATGACCATTGATATATCCGAACTAAAACCAAAAAAGAGTTGGATAAGAGGATGGCACTTACTATANATTGCTTTTTTTGTTATGAAAAAATTGTNATACCCAATGAAGAAGAATTTAGCTATTCAGAATTTATTTGGGATTGCGTTGTCTGCTGTAATCCTAACTTGATCAAATACCAATTAAAGAATGAAGAAATCATCGATTTAGAGGTAACCAGCGGCAATGAATAAAACGAAAAAAATGAATACAAACAAAGGCGTAGAATTGATCTGTGTCTATGATGCTGATGGCAGTCTTTTAGGCGAATTGAATTATTTATGGAAAAAGACATTTAGAAACTTCACATGCTCTATGTGTGATATCACTCATAATTTTATAACTACTAAAAAAAAATGGAAAACTGAGGTTCAAAATTGTAAATATGATATCTCTACCTACCATTTAGATGACCAGCCAACTTCAATTAAAGAAACAACACTAANCAATNCTCCCTGTGTTGTAAAAGTCGAAGGCGGGTCCTCCTCTATTCTTATTTCGAATGATGAGCTTAAAACGATTGATGGTAGTGTAGGCTCGTTCTTTAATTTAATTGATAAAAAAATGACAAGGAATTAACAACATGGCTAACGAATTAGAAATTACACACACTAAAGATTCCATAATCATTCGATGCCTGGATGAAAATATCTTTAATGACAAAGTTAACCATTATTTAAACAATGGGTATCAGCTTGCAGAAAAGGTGGTGACCAACAAATTTGGACTTAAGAAAGCCATCCTAAAAAAGCTGTCCTCAAACCAAATATGAGTGAAATTCTGATCAAGGGCGCAACTATTTTTTTGTTATTACCTCTAACCTTTATCTTGAGTACGCACACCATCGATGTTCTACGAGGTCGTCGCAAAATAAAAAGAGGGCTTCTTTCCCAGATCATATCAACATTATTTGCCTTGATCATAATTGCTATATCTGTGTTGATCGTTATTCAAATTTTCTTTGTAAGCCCAAAAAAAGATACTAAAAAAGTTTTAACTGCTTTTATTGCTTATAACGGCTAATAATTTGCCTTTTCTAGATCCCATTCAAGAGATTATTCGCATTGCTTTTTTTTCAATGATCGTATTCTTCTGCTATAAGCTCTTCAAAAATAGAAACAAGAAATCATAGTATTAATATGAAAATGTATTCTTCTTTTTTTATCCTACTAGCCGTGATTTATACAACATTGTTTGCCNTCAGCCAGCCAAATATCATTTTTAAAGAATCATTGCAAAACATCAATCAGAAAATCAATCAACAAAAGGATTTTATTGATCAGAATATTGGACAAATTGATAGTGATATTATCCTTGAGTATTCTTTGTTAATCAGCAGACTAGAAAAAATATCTAGATCGATGAAAGTAGTAAATCAGGCTAATCAATTGAGACACGAATCTGTGAATAATAGCCCTGAAACCGTAGAATGGACAAGAAATTCAATATTTGATAATATCTCTATTATCAAAAGTGAGATACAGATCGTTATTAAATTAATTGAGGAACTAAAAAAATCTCAGAATCTTAATGACAAGATTTTATCTGATATTACAAAAGAGATGGAGTTAGTCCTGTTAATATGCAACGGACTAAAAATATCATTTAAATGAAAAATTATTAAACGATATTTCTGAACGTTAAGTTTATTCTTCTGTCCTTAACTTTACGTCTTATTGGTAGTGAATGGTGCCAGTGATGTTGAGTGCTTCCCATCATTAAAAGTAGTGATCCATGCTTTAACAATATTTTTACTGGTTCTTTGGATTTATCGTTTTTGTGCCGAAATAAGAAATCTCTTTCAGCCCCTAAACTTACCGATGCGATAATTGGATTAATGCCCAGCTCTTTTTCATCATCGCTATGCCAACCCATTCCTACGCCACCATTAGGATATTCATTTAATAAAACACTATTGAATTCTTGAAGGGTAATATTTTGTATCCGCTGCTTGATGCGAAAGAGATCTTGATCCCAATTATCTGGCTCAAGGGTAAGCCCTGAGTATGAATATTTTTTTCCTTTATCTGCATACCATGCAACCCTACGCTTCGTAGTCCTTTTTTTCCCCCAGACAAAGATCTGTTCTCTCCTCCAATTGATATTGATTAAAAGTTTTTGAAAAAAAAGATCACTATCTTTGTGTGATAAAAACGAGTCAAAAATTTTAACATGAAAATTATCATCTTTAACAGTTTGCGCTTCACTTTTTGATAATGNTCTTANATTTTGCATAAAACTAAGACTTTGATTATGGGCTATAATTGTAATATTTTAGAACTAATCATTAAATAAAATAACGCTCAAAACGCTCAACAACAAACGTAATTTCAAAGTATATCTTCTAANGCATGATCAATTCNTTCTTCCAGCACATCATTGAAAACCCCAAAAGAACTTTAATCTCACTTTTGATCACCACGNTCATTTTTGCTTCNTTCATTCCCAGGTTAAAAATTGATTTTACAATTGAGCATCTATTTTCTGAAAGCGATCCCAGTATAGAAGAATACACATCTTTTAGAGAAGTATTTGGAAGAGAAGACAATGTAATAACNATCATTTATAAGCCAGATAATATNTATGATAAATCATTCTATGNTGATTTAGANGAGATGATCTACAANATTGAAGATCTGAGTGGAATTCAAAATATTGTTTCTATTTTTAGTTTGAGCGATATCGATCTCAATGCTTGGCTGGGTGATTTGAATGACCCTGAATTAAGCTGGAAAGAAACCGAAATACGTGAAAAATTATCGTATATAAGAGATGATCCATCGATTGGACCTAGGGTCCTTTCTAAGAATCTTAGTCATGGTTCTATCATTATTTCTATTGATAACGCATCGAATAATCACAACAGCAGAACTGCCTTATTAAAAGATATAAAATCCTTAACAGCTGGAATTAATGCAGATTGGATTTATTCAGGTGTTTCTGTATTGAGAACTGAATATGTTGGATATATGTTAAGAGATAATTTTCTTTTCCTTCCACCCATAGCATTATTGCTCATAGGCATTTTGAGTTTTATTTTTCGTAACTGGGTCTATGTCTTTTTACCTCTACTGACTGTGTTAATCACTGTGATTTGGATTCTAGGATTTATGGGTATGACGGGTCTTGATATCAATATTATGACCTATATTGTTCCCACTCTCCTTTTTATTATTGGGATTGGTGACGCGATACACATACAGGCTCGGTTTAAAGAAAATATAACCCAAGACCCCTCCAATCCTAAGAAAGCCATGCTTAAAACGATGAATCAGATGTTCAGGGTTATCTTTCTTACCAGTGTCACAACTTCTATTGGATTTTTAGCATTGATGACAACTTCCATTGAAATTGTCAAAGAATTTGGCTTAGAGATCTCTGCGGGTGTAATGATGGCCTGGTTAGTATCTTCCCTTTTAGTTCCATCAGGAATTATTTATTCGAAGCAATTCAAGACAGAAACGCGTTTTCCATTTAGATCATTTTTAATTTGGCTATCAAACACGATACCAAGCAGGCCTTGGGCATTTATTATTGTGCCTAGCTTAATCGTTGCTGTTTCGCTTTTTAAGATAAAGGATGTTTCAACCAATTCTTCGCTCATGGATGATCTACGTCCTCAAAATAAACTTTATCAAGATCTGAAATTGACAGAAAAATATTTTGGAGGTGTTCTTCCTTTTGAAATCCTTATTAAAACCATCAAAAATGATAATGGAATAAACCGATCTGCAATTGATATAGAAGTTTTGAATCTGAGTAAGGATTTAGAAAATTTTTTAAAGATAGAACTTCCAAACAGTAGATTCTTTTCTTTGAACAACCTATTAGAGTCAGCTAAAAGAATACAAAAGAATAATAAAGAAAAATTAAGCGATGAAAATTTGATAAAAGAAATTGTAAATAACCAATCAATGGAAGATCTAAAACTAGTAAGCGAAGATAGGAATATACTAAGATTAACAGGCCTCATTGAAGATAAGACCTCAGATGAGATGAAAGTGCTATATGCGAAACTTGACTCAATCGGATCTGAATTCCCACAAGATGTCAAACTAGAATATACTGGAACTACGCTGGTTGCTTTAAAAACTAACGACTACCTAGTTCAAGCATTGGTAAATAGTCTTGGCTTGGCATTGTTCTTTATCAGTCTTATCATGGCATATCTTTTTAGAGCTAACAGCATATTGTTTATTAGCCTGATCACTAATCTTGTCCCAATTTTTACTATCTTAGGTTTACTGGCATGGCTTGGTATATCGATCCGACCTCCAACCGCTATGACTTTTGCGGTGGCCTTAGGAATTGCTGTGGATGACAGTCTGCATTTTCTATTAAGATATAAAAAAGAACTGTCAAAAGGACTGTCTAGGCTAGAAGCTATTCAGTCAACCATTATCAATACCGGTTCTGCGCTCATGATAACGACCACAGTTTTAGTTGCAGGATTTTCTGTTTTGTTGTTTTCTGCTTTTTTACCAACTTATCAGTTTGGTTTGCTTGCAGCAGCAATGATAGGCACTGCATTAATCTGTGATCTTACTTTGCTTCCAGCGCTTTGCTTGGTGTTGCCCAACGCAAGGAAAAAAAGTAAATGATTTCATCCAAAGAAGATGAATGGGTAGTTATTTCAACTTACGGTGGAAATGTAGATGCAGAAATGGCGAAAGAGATTCTACTCGATAACGGAATCAATTCTTACGTTAAAAGCGATTTTTTTGGAAGTGCGTATCATTTGAATTCGTTCAACATGTCCTCTGGCTCAACAAAGTTATTTGCTCCAATAAAACATCAAAAAAAAGCAAAAGAGATCCTTAAGGATTTAGGCCTTTATACAAAGCCTTAAATGTTAATATTTCTAATCTGAAGTACTGATTAGTGCAATGTTGTGCTTTTTCAACATAACATACCATAATGATGTAGACACAACAAGAATAAACCCTCCAGTGAAGGTCGTTACAAGTGAAGTCTTCACACCATTCATGAGGATACTAGGTGCTATCATGTTAATATCGGGAACTGCATTGAAAGCTGAATTCAAACCTATATACGTCGCTAACATCCCAAACGAAACACTTAAAACTCCAAGACCAATTAAGCTATGAGTGAAAAAGGGCTCTTTTAAATTCTTGANAGCGACAAAACCTATGATTANNGCAAAAATAATTAAAATGATCATGAAAGGTCCGCCACTGATGAGTAAACTAAACATTTGAAATCCTAATTTTGGTAATTATATAAATATTTTATTTTTTAGAAGGAGAAACAACTTCAATAGATTTGACAGTGAACTTGGTATCTTTTCCTTCAATATCAAGTGTGAAATGCTCTCCAACTTCCTTGCCGATGACTGCTTGAGCAAAAGGCGAATGATAGGTTACTATCATTGGATATAAATCTAATTCTAATTCGATAGGTCCTAAGATATAGTAATCCACAGGCTCTTTTTCTCCTTCTTCTAATATGGTAACTTTGTTACCAAAGCCAACATCATCTGTATCAATATCTCCAAATTCAATAAATCGGAATGGTGAGTGTGATTGCATTAATTGCTTTTTATAAACGATCAAACTTTGCTCTTCTCTAGCGGCATGATATTCAGCATTTTCTTTTAAATCGCCATGGCTGGCAGCGTCACTGATTTTTTGGGAAGTCTCTCTTTTGAGCCGATCGATTGCTTTCATTTCCTCCTCTAAAGCGCGATAAGTCTCACGCAAAATCAAAGTAGCCATAATAATTTCTCTCCTTAACTTTTAAAAATAGAAACTGAACTTAATTTTTTTGAACCAATAATTATAGAAAATCTTTATTCAGATTTTAAATAAATTTTTTAGTCTTCAATGCTCCTGCTTAAATCAAGCTTAATTAGGTATAATTGAGATTTTAGTATATCAACATGACGTAGCCACTTATTTGGGCTCAAGCTATTGTTATCCGCCTTATTTGCTTCAATGGTCACACTTTCAATTTGATTTTTCCATTCATCTACTAATTGAAATGCTTTATCAAGATGATCATCTAGAAGCTTCTTTTTTTTCTCTACATATTCATTATCAAATGCTGACCAAGCATTAATAATTGCATCACAGCTAGCGGATCTTTGCCAGAATCCGAATTGACCATAAGGAAATGAATCGCAGTTGTTGGTTATTTCACCAAAATCATCTGGTATAAAAGTGACCTCATTTATGGATGATAAGTTTTCAAAAGCGTTGTCAAGATCCCATGGAATCAAATGGATTTTTCTTTTTGATGGTTCTTCATACCAGTAATAATTATGATTAAACGCTCCTTGTCCAAACTCATACCAATGGAACACGCCATCATCATTTCGTATTGCACGATCCACTGCTATGTAGGACATTATTTTTTCAATGTCCATGAAACTAGTTATGACTTCTTTTGCATGTGGTGAACTTGCCTCAGACATCGTTATAGCAAAGGACTGAAAAATGTCAATATTGGTATTTATGCCCTTGTTTGTCTTAAGAGCTTTAATTATTGAATTTTTGGGTGATGGTATTCCTTTGTGAGTAAGTGGCCATACTTCTTTATATAAATTTCCACTTGTATCATCAAAGTTTTGCCTAATAAAATTTTCATCTATTTGCTCTGTTAAAGCATAGAGTCCAGATAATTCCCCATTTATTACAAGCCTAGCATGCACAGAGCGCGGAGCTGCAACACCCATTGATCGAAAAAACCAATAACCTAAACGCTCATGAAGCTGAGATGGGTCATTGTTTTGACTGTGAAATTGCAATTTATCTAAATTATAAAATTTATTCTGCCTGCCATTCCAATCGATCTTAACCTTCATAGAAAGTTTTTTACATATTTTTCTACCAGATGGTTCAAGAGGGTTTTTTCCCGATGTGCATCCAACAAAAGTACCAACACTTCCTTTGTATCTAATACCCACAGGACTGATGGTATCCCCCTCAAAGATAAGTGCTCCTTCAATGTATTCTTCTTTCGTTGGGTCGTCGTTGATCATCTTGTAGGATATTTCAGGAATGATCAACTGGAATTCGTGTAAAATGTTTTGATCAAAAATATAATCTGATTCCATTGATAAATATTTTTCATTTCCTGTGGGATTAATAAAAGGCATGGAGGGAATATCGTTATTGAATTTCAAACAAGATATAGTCGTAAAAATCAATGCTAGGAATATTTTTTTCATAAATTTATGATATTTTTAAATTAATACTTGAGTACAATAAAAATGTGTTTTAATTTCAGCGCCTTAATTAATAAAGTCAATCATTTAATTAAAACTGAATTTACATCAGTTTTAATTAGCAAAGTAGAGGATACACATAATGGAACTTGTTGTTGGAATCATGTCAATTGGGACACTGGTTTATGTTCTTAACAAGCTTAGAAACGTTTAATAGCGATTCATCTAACACTTAGCGCTATCCTTTATATAAATTACCTAAATGCATTTTCTTAGAGATCTTTCTTGGATTATCTCTATAATCATATCATTATACTTTTGGTATTATTTTATAATTACTAAAGGTGACTGGTGGATGGGTATGGGAGCCTTAGGGTTTTCCCTGCAATCTGCTCTTTTAATTCGAGACAAGTTCTTTTCAATTACAAAAAATAAGGATAACAATGAAACAAGGAATTGACCTTAAAGATGCTATAGATGCTCTTACGGATCTGATTATTGGTAAAAAAACCAAATCTAGTACAAAGAAAACAACATCTAGAAAAAAAACAACCAAATCACGTACTAGAAAAAAAGCAAAGTAGTATTGTCCAAAATTTTTAAACCAGCCCTAGACTAGTTTATGGCAATATTTTTCATAATTGTAACGATTGTCTTTGTTTATATTGAATTAATTAAGCCCGAACTTCGTACAGAGAGTTGGTCAAAGATAGTAAAAATACTTTTTGGTGCTTTATTTCTAATCAACCTTTACAGGTTAATCTTCTGATGACATGAATCTTTGCATTTTCTTTGGTTTTGAATGTGACCAAAGGTCAAGATTGAGCTTCCAAAAAAAGTTGATACGATTTCACCGGTCTCCCCAAATAAATCATGTCCCCATACAGCACTTACAATCAGAAGAGAAAGGCCGATAAGGCCATAACCAACAACATCATAGCTTTTATGCTTTTTACAACCCATTAACATAGCAAAAGCGCTAATAGGAATTACAAAAAATAACAATGCGCTGTGAAAAACCTCTTCCGAAAAAGGCAATAGAGAAAAAGTTGGTAACATAATTGCGGTGATTGGAAGCAACATGCACTGCACAGCACAAATGACAGATAAAGTTATTGCAGATCTGTCTAACTGCATTTGGAATCTGTTTTGATTAATTTTCATGGCTGAATTTACATAAAACTTCTTCAATTGTATT
Source organism: bacterium TMED144 (assembly GCA_002170005.2). Lineage (GTDB taxonomy): Bacteria > Fidelibacterota > Marinisomatia > Marinisomatales > TCS55 > TMED144. The sequence continues at coordinate 15,304 of NHGT02000017.1, forward strand.
AAATTTTTTAGTTCAGAATTGAACTTTTTTATGCATAATTTCGTATTATGAATATGTTTTCAAGCAACTTAAGTAAGTTAATCATTTCTATCACGTCAAGCCTGTCCCTTGTTATGGCTATTACCATTAATCAGTTTTGCAATATGCCATGCTGTAAAGAAATCATAGAAACAAATTGTTGTGATTCTTCTGAGATGCCTCAAAATATTGATTCACCTTTGAAAATTGCTTCTGATACCAACCATTGCTCTGCTATTGATAATCAGTTAACTAATAGTAAGAATGGTTGCAATCATTTAAAAAATAAAGTTTTAGATAAAAAAATCTCTTTTAAAGATATGGCTGATGTCGCTTTGACTCAAAATTTCACTAAAGAATTTTTTCCAATTCTTTTGGTTAAGGATAAGCTCAAACCATACAATTTAAATTTATTTCTCTCATTTCAATCGAGGTCGAATACTCCACTAATCTGTTAACAGTAATCTCTTTCCAATTTCATTAACATAATTATTTAAAGAGGATTACATGTTTAAAAAAACAAAATTGGCCCTANTGGCCTTAATTGCAATTACGTTTTCGATAGCGCAAGAGAATACTATCGACATCAACAAAAANAANNTTGAAATAAGCAAAACCGATGTTGTTTTTAAAGTNAAAGGTATGGTTTGCTCATTTTGCGCTCAAGGTTTACAAAAAAGCCTTTCAANGCTNTCTTACNTNGACAAAAAAAACTACACTAAGGGTGTAAAAGTTGATTTAAANGATCAANTNACNANTATCTCTACNNNANAAGGCGCNAAAGTTGATCATCAANTAGCGGTAAAAAAAATCATTGANGCTGGNTATAATGTCGAAGCAGCATATTACAATCCAACTGGCACAAAAGTTGAACAAATATCNCTNGAGATAAANGATTCAAAAAAAGGNAAGCACAAAAAGCANGGCATGAATCATAAACANAAAGGNTAACTTGTGAATAANAATAACATTATGGATGTTCTGGCTTTATTCTCTTCATCTGGNACTTTGATNTGCTGTGCCTTNCCCATGGTCGTCGCANCCTTGGCTGGNGGTGCAGCNCTAAGCTCAATGGTAAGCTTNTTCCCTTTTTTAGTTACACTNTCTCNGTACAAGAATGCNATCTTTATATTTTCAGGCTCAATGATCGCGCTTAATGGNTATCTGNCATTTAAACCCNTTAAAGAGNTTGCTTGTGATGTAGAATCTGGTGAAGTAGGNTGTGAGGTTGCAGGCNAGTANAATCGAAAAATGTTTTATNTCTCATTGGGTATATTCTCAGTTGGTGTATTCACTGCCTATCTACTTGGGCCNATTGCATCTCTATTTGGATAAAAAATGATACGCTTTTTGCTTATTTCATGTTGTTGGATGGGTATCTTGATTGCTCATCCAACAACATTTAAAACCGGAAAAGTATTGTGGTANATAAAGAACAATCAATTTTCTGATCTTCGTTTTGGNTATAGCGCATCCCACAAATGGCTTTTAGGTGCACGCTATNTAGAACNTGACAATANTAAAGAATTNCTTTTNAACTCTAATTGGTTGATAAAAAGATGGAATCAAACCGGAGCGCAAGGAAATTTATATCTTTTNACAAATTTTAATGANAATAGNTTTCATTATGGTGTNCAAGGAGANTGGGAGAANAGAAGATGGTATNTTGCCCANATGATAGATTCTTATAACAATGNTATATCCTATGAATCNAGNATAGGTTGGAGTCCNTATTTAATTGACTTNGATGGATTNTCAACCTGGCTGATTTTGCAGAATATGAATGGANAAATTAAACCTATAGTAAGATTTTTTAAGGATAATTATTTANTCGAGTACGGATCACACAACGGAGCCTATTTTTTGACTCTCATGATGCATTTCTGAATCAACACAATTTATGGTTATCGATCCCTTGAATTTCTTGACGTTGAATGATATAATCGATTCCACATGCCAACTTCCTAGCCAATTTTGAAGATGATTCTTCAACTCTCCAAAACGGCGTTATTTTTTTATACCTAACATATCCTCTTCATAGGATGCTTCAGAAATAATTCTTAATGAAATTCCTGTGACCATTGGGCATGACATCTGAGCATCAAAATCCACAGCCATGTCTCTTCTTAATGACTTCACACTTTTAAAATTGCCTTTAGGGATATTGCAAACATATTGATTCACAATTTTTGGCGTAGGTATGAACATCTTAATACCTTTAGGCATATCAGACCATGATTTGGGATTTATTTTAACCAGTGGCTCTTTATTGCAATCCCTTTTTTCAACCCACGTTTTTTTGATCTTATTCATTTAATGCCTCCATTGCCTCATTCATAATGATCTTGTTTGATGGTCTTTCTTTGTAATCAAGCGCAATGTATGCATAAGTTACTTTGCGATTTTGATTAATTACGTAGGTACTTGCATACGGGATACCTTCTCGTTTTGAGTCTGAATATCGAGAATCAATAATGCCAAAATAATCAAAAACATCGCCTGAATTATCCTCTAAAAAATTAATTGAATTATTTCGATAAAGTTGCTTCTGCAAACTTTTGCTTTTACTATAATTTTCATTGCTGATTGCATATATTTTTACTTTTCTGGGTAGATTTAGTTTTGACAGCTCAACTAGCTGTTTTCTGCAATGGGGTCACCAAAAACCTCTAAAAAATACCAATACAATTGCACTTTCTTCCGATAAAATGTCATTGACGAATGATACTGCATTGCCCTTTTTATCGATTGCGCTAAAATCTTCAACTATCGATTCTTTGTATATGTTAACAGAATCATTTGGTACCAAGCTTTGGCAGAATCCCATTGAAAAAAAGGACAATATAAAAAAAAATTTTGTCATATTATTTTTAATTCTTGTAAATATATACCTTAGGTTTTCCATTTGATTTAATATAGCCGCGATACATACCCTTGGTGTTAAATGGCATTGCGATATTTCCTTTAGCATCAATGCAAACTACTCCGCCACTTCCGCCAAGCTGACCCATTTTTTTAATTGCGGTCTTTGAAGCCTTATCTAAAGAAAAACCTTTATATTCCATCATTGCGGAAATATCNTGNGCAACTGCTGATCGAATGAAATATTCACCTGTACCAGTAGCTGAGACAGCGCACGTTTTATTGTTAGCATATGTTCCAGCGCCAATTATGGGCACATCTCCAATTCTCCCCCAACGCTTATTGCTCATTCCTCCTGTTGAGGTGCCAGCTGCTATATTCCCAAATCTGTCTAGCGCTACACATCCAACTGTTCCNTATTTTTCCTGTTCATCAGATTTCATTTTTTGCAATGCATTCCATCGACGCTCTGTGAAAAAATACTTAGAATCTACAATCTCAAGGTTCTGTTCAGCTGCAAATTTATCTGCACCCTCCCCAGCTAAAAGCACATGCCAAGTCTCTTCCATAACTTTTCTTGCAGCAGAGATTGGATTTTTAACNGTCTTAAGTCCAGCTACTGCNCCAGCTTTTAAATTCTCCCCATTCATCAAGGCTGCATCCAGCTCNTTGGTACCAGCATTGGTAAAAACCGCTCCTTTTCCAGCATTAAAAAGCGGAGAATCCTCCATTATATGTATAGCCNCCTCNACTGCATCCATGGCTGAACCGCCATCTGACAAAACTTTNTAACCNGCTTGGAGNGACTCCTCTANTTTTTGTTTATAATCTCTTTCTTTTTCGGCTGTCATATTTTTCTTTAATATCGTCCCNGCGCCTCCATGNATAACTAAAGCAAAATTGGCTTTNTCTTCACTNNAAAGGAAAGAAAAAGNCAAACTNATNNTGATTAAAAATTTCATGATTATAAATCCTTGGTTTTGTTGTTANAAATAATACATAATTAATTAATATTCTTCAATTANAGACTTGGANCTTTTCATTATTCTTAACATATCTTTGTTNCTAATNANGCANCGAAAGCCCGTATTTTCAAGACTAGATTCAGGGCTTGTTTTCATTCTTGCNGATGGTCTATATCCNGAACAATATTGATCACTACATAAATAAGAACCTCCTTTAGTNACNTTTTTTGCCACTAGNGGTTCATTGGNNTCGTAGCTNGTTNTNGGGCCTTTTGGATTTTTTTGTCTTTCTTTCATTGTNTATGCTTTAGGGTGGTACCAATCATNAACCCATTCCCAAACATTTCCAGCCATATCATATAGACCAAGTATATTTGGATCAAAATGNTTAACTGGATTGGTTTTTATAAAGCCATCCTCTTTNCTATTTTTTTTGGGAAAAACGCCTTGCCAGATATTNATATTATTTTTNTTTTTTGATTTTCCAAGCTTCGCAGCATATTCCCATTGCGCTTCACTGGGAAGATCCATTCCTGCCCATTTAGAAAACTGTTTGGCATCATACCAGGATACATGAACAACGGGATGCTTGTCAAAATTTTGTGCTTTATCTTTGTTCGATAATTCAGTTTTCCAATTAATTCCCGATCCCCAAGCCCACCAATCATAAGCATAGGGATCTTTTGCTAAGGACAAACCACCTTTAAAAACAAGTGAACCGCCAGGCAATACATTTTCATCCTCATTGTTATCTGGATTTGATTTTTTATGCTTAAGTTGAAGCTTTATATCTTTTTCAGCTGTTGTGACATATTTGGTTGCATTGACAAATGANGAAAATTGTTTATTNGTAATTGGTGTTTGGGTCATCCAAAATTCGTCAATNTAGACCTTATGTATGGGTCTTTCATCTTGCATTGCCATATGATCATCTGAACCCATTATGAAATGCCCTCCTGGAATATATACTAGATCAATTCTTGCTTCACCTATAATAAGAGTAACTTTATTTTTGGTAATATTATTTTGGCAACCTAAGAAAAGTATGGAGATACATAATATTTTTTTTAGTGCGGTCATCCTAGTAGTGAAAATAAACGATTATTTATTTATNATTTGAAATTATTTGTATTAAAATTATTTTAGTAAATCATAGAAAGAAAAAAAATGTTTCAAAAAATTATCATCTCAATTCTTNTTTTNATTTTTTTTTCTGGTTGCGATATAGAAAATAAGGTAAATATTGTATACATTTTAGCTGACGACCTAGGATATGGTGAGTTAGGTGTTTATGGNCAAGAGATTATTGAAACGCCGAATATTGATGAACTNGCAAAAAAAGGAATGNTNTTTACAGATCACTACTCTGGATCGCCTGTTTGTGCACCATCAAGGTCCGTTTTTTTGACCGGACAACATACCGGATANACCCCTATNAGAGGAAACGACGAATGGACAGAGCGTGGGGATACATGGAATTATCAAGCNATGTTTGATGACCCNTCANTGGAAGGACAAAGNCCTATCCCTGACAGCNCTNTTACAATNGCAGANGTNNTAAAGACTGCAGGATATACAACTGGAATGGTGGGCAAATGGGGGCTTGGNGCNCCTAATACNTNAGGNCTTCCCAATAATCAGGGTTTTGATTTTTTTTATGGCTACAATTGTCAAAGACAAGCTCACACCTTATATCCAATGCATTTGTGGAAAAATGATAAACGTGAAATGCTTAACAACAAAAATGTTGCACCCCACTCTAATTTACAATCAGATGTCGATCCCTATGATTCGAAAAGCTATGAAGATTTCGAACTTAATGACTATGCGCCAGAATTAATGCATAAGGAGGCTCTAGCATTCATTGAAAAAAACAAGAAGAATCCCTTCTTTTTGTATTATGCTTCTCCCCTTCCGCATGTACCACTTCAAGCTCCAAGATATTGGATTGACCATTATAGAAAGATAATTGGAAATGAAGAGCCTTTTACAGGTAAATCATACTTTCCCAATCAATATCCCAAAGCAACCTATGCGGCTATGATTTCCTATTTAGATGAACAAGTTGGAGACATTGTAAAAAAATTAAAAGAAATAGGTGTGTATGAAAATACACTTATTATTTTCACCAGTGATAATGGCCCTACTTTTAATGGCGGAACAGATACACCCTATTTTGATAGCGCAAAACCATTTAAAACAGAGTATGGATGGGCTAAATGTTTTGTCAATGAAGGNGGTATACGTGTTCCAATGATTGCTCATTGGCCTAAAATGATTAAAAAAGNACANCGATCAAACCTTATTTCAGCATTCCAGGACATGATGCCAACATTTTGTGATATAGCAGGAATTAAACCTCCAAAAAATATTAATGGCATAAGTCTCTTGCCAACCCTAATGGGAAATAAACAAAACGAAATACATGAATATCTTTACTGGGAGTTTCCCGCATACAATGGCCAGCAGGCTGTAAGAATGAACAATTGGAAAGCAATTCGCAAAAATATTTTTGACGGTAACATGCAAATAGAATTATACGATCTTAAAAGCGATCTTCAAGAGCAAAACGATATTTCAAAGTCAAACCCAGATATTTTAAATAAAATAACATCTATCATGCAAAATAGCAGAACTACTCCGATTTATAAAAAATTTAAAATGTCTAAGCTTGGTGATATTTAATTAGGCGTTCTTTTCAAAAACCAAAAAACAAATGGTAGGCAAATTAGATACATCAATATACTATAGACCCCAGATGGAATACTTAAGATTGATAAACCGCTTTCAGGATTAATAATTAGATTTCCAACGGTTATTCCNACTGTACCATTTTGCATAGCAGATTCTATTGCTACGGTTATGGATTGCNTATCACTCATTTTAAAGAGCTTCGAGCTTNTANAAGCAATNGTNAGCATTGCTAANATNAATAGCACAATTGCNGGTCCCAATAAAACAAAGTTNTTGATGAACGTNTCCCATTCGCTCAAAAGTGCNCCTAATATAATNANAGCAAAAAGGATGGTAGATATTTTGGAGGCTTTGGGTTCAAACTTATCGGCATAATATTTATTTTTTTCTCTTATCAATAACCCAATACCTACCGGCACCGCAGTAATAAAAAACATTGTAAGCCCTAGAAATAAGATATTTACATCTGGAGCCTCTTGTCCCATAAAAGATTTCATAGAAAACCCAACAATTAAGGGTAGCGTGACGATAGCTAAAATACTATTAAATGCAGTGTAAGATATTGACAATGCAGTATCACCTTTCGCTAATTTAGTTATGATGTTAGAAGTTACACCTCCTGGACAGCATGCTAAGATCATCATTCCAACTGCAGCCTCTTTTGTGATACCAAATACTAAAATGATGATATAGGTGACTAACGGAAGAAGAAGTATTTGATTTGTTAAACCTACAAAGAAAGATCTGGGCTTACGAACCAAATTGGTAAAATCACGCAATTCCAACCCTAAACCGAGTGTAAGCATTATAAATATTAAACTGGCAGGTAGAAAGATATCAATTATCATGACATATTAAATATTTATTTAAGAAGTAGCATTCTTTTGGTCTTAGTAAAAGTCTTTGTTTCAAATCTATAGAAGTATATACCAGCACTTACGGGTTGACCAAAACTATTATTTGCATCCCACGTTAAACTATGATACCCTGCGGATAATCCTCTCATTTGATATTCTTTTATTTTTTGACCCATGATATTGTAAATGATCAATCTAGCATCCCCTTTTATTCGCATATCAAAAGCAATTTTAGTTACGGGGTTGAAAGGATTGGGATAATTGTCATGAAGCGAAAATTCTTTAGGAATAGTATTTTCGTCATTTATAGAAAGAGCAGCGTATTGACCCTCTATTATTAAAGATCTACGCTCTCTGTTATATATAGTGTCTTGACCATCTGTGACATTAACTTTCCAATCAATTGTTCCTCTTGCGCTTGGATATGTATCTAGGATATCTAAAATTTTTCTGTAGGTCAACGAAAGAATGGTTGCATTAGTAAGAGTATCAATTTTATGAACTATATTATTCCCCTCGATATCTATCATTCTGAACTCTCCAGATAAAAGGTAGATAAGTTCTTTGTTGTCAACATCTTGAGATTGATGCCAATCAAAATTTATTACATCCAAATCAACGTTTGAATTAGTAATAACAACCTTACCACTATCCGATGGGTTTTTTAATGAAAAATCTGTTGGCGGATCGTTAACAGGTAGAACGACTATATCAATAGTTGCTGTATCGCTACTAATCTTACCATCATTAGAAACATATTTTAATTTATCGTGACCAAAAAAGTTTTCATCTGGAACATAGGTTAAATTTGGAAGGGTGCCAACAAGCCGACCTTTTGTAAATTTTTTAGTAATGAAAAATGAAAGTTGGTCAGGGTCTATATCACTACCCTGTAATGAAAAACTTGTTTTGGTATCTTCAAGCAGTGTGTCATTAAAACTAATGGCTATAGGAGCAGAATTTAAAATATTCAATTCTATAATTTTTTCATTTGAATCACTCAGTGCTTCATCATCTGCAATTTTAATGGATATAATTCGTTTGCCTTTAGTTAGGTTGTAACCAGCATTATTAACATACTTTATTTTTGATAAAAATAATGGATAGTCATTTTTCAAAACTGTAGAAATGAATTCATAAGTTGCTACTGAACCAGTTTGACTAAAAATTATTTTTGGATAACTATTGTCGCTATACACTAATGTATCTTCATTTGAAAAATAAGGCGAAATAGTGACTACTGATTTTGATATATAGTCATCATCAATATCTTTTATAGTTGTCAATGAGGTAATGCCATTTTTGGTATGATTGGGTGGGAAAATAAACGCTTCAGATTGTTTTTGTGTTAAAGATAGAGTATCCATATCCGATAAAGAAAGGATAGGTTTATCGTTTACCGCATTAACTAAAATCGAGATAGTAGCTGAATCACTATTGATAAATCCGTCATTAGTCACAAATTTAAATGAATCAGCTCCAAAAAAATTAGAATCGGGAGTATAAATTACGTTAGGCAAAAATCCTGTAAGAGTACCATTTTTTACATTTGATCGGCCGTAGGAGAGATCGTAGCCCTCAGAGTCGCTTCCGGTCAGCTGTATACTAATTGATGAATCCTCAGCCAATAATATAGTTTGAGTTTGAGCGATTGGTTTGATATTTTTTACACTAGTAAAAGATGAAGAAGCTGAATTGCCAATTGGATTATTATAATGATCTTCGACATCTTGAAAAGTTAAATGAATTTTTTCTTCAAAATTAAAATCAAGCACGGGATCAATAGTGATTGTTTTCTTATCAGAGCTTATGGCTGAAAGAAAATCCAACGAAACTCCATTTGATTCAGTTCTATTCAAACTTATTAATGATTTAACATTGTTGTTATTTATTTCTAAATCATTTAGCTGTCTGATGGGTTCGTTAAACGACAGAACAATGATACTATCTAAACTTATTTGAGTTGAATTATTGCTTGGCGTAATAGATATAATTGGAGCTAATCGATCTTGAAATTTTGTGCTACTAGTATTAATGTCAACGTCAGCGCTATTTCCCGCTAGATCGTATATTGAGTTTGCATCTCTAGGTTTAATAGAAAACTCTTCGTTCCCATTGGGTGTTCCAGTTATGCTGATGAAAATTCTTACGATAGACTCACCGCCAATTAAATTATTAGCACTGTCTTCATTGGTGCTATTATCTTTCTTTATGCTTGTCATTGATGCTGCAGTGGCAGTGCCATTAGATTGACTAAATACAATAATGAAGTCTGATAATTCTAATGCACCTGTGCCATTATTATTGGAATAGACAGGAACACTAAATGTTATGTCTGCATAGCTATTATCAGATGCAAAATTAACTCCTCCAATCACTGGCTTGGTTTGATCGTTGAGCTTAATTGTTTTTGTATCATTAACAGAAAGCACATTGCCAATTGCATCGTAAGCTGAATTCGATAGCAAGGAAATTGTTAATTGTTCATTACCATCTGGAGTACCACTTAGGCCTATTGTTAAGATATAGGCATTGCCATTTTTATTCAAACTAGTTGGATTAGTAGATGTTAAAGTTGCCGTACCTCCAGCAATTGAAAATTGAAAATCAGATATCTCGAGCAATCCTGATCCATTATTTTGACTGAAAGCTGTTTCACTCAATAGAATCTCAATAGCACTATTATCAGATAAAAGATTAACTGACGAAATGGTTGGGGCAACATTATCAAAAGACCAATTAAATTGACTGGATGCAATGTTATTATTGCCTGCACCATCTGTAAATGCATTCGTTGCAACATCGATGGTGGTCTCTCCTTCAGATGATGGCTTGAAGATGGCGGTATAGACAGTGGAACTAATAGCGGTAAAGCTTGATAGCTGACCCCCTGATATAGATATATCGCTTGAAGTAAAATTAGATGCCGCTTCGCTAATGGTAAATGTGATCAATAGGGAATCGTTGTTGGTAACTGCTCCATCATTTACCTCACTGCCAGTGCTATTTTTAGCAGATATAGAAATGGTTGGGGCAACGGTGTCTATAATGAAGTTTTTTGTTGAAGATAAAGATCCTGACTGTCCAGGTGTTGGTAAAATTAAATTTGCATTGTTTCCTGCTGAATCTTTTATTGCACCGCTATTCAAAATCAATGCATTTTGAGAAATATAATCCAAGCCATTGCTGTTTTCTCCAGCTGCTACAGTGTAGCTAAATATGAGAGAATCTGTTCCCGATCCAGACGTAAAGGATATCTCCTTATCTGTTGACCCTGCCTCAAGGGTTAATTTTGGAGTTCCATTGACATTTACATCTTCTGAGAATTTTATTAATAGTGGAATTTGATCTCCAGCTTTGAATGATCCATTGCTGACTAATGAAGAAACTTTTTCAACACTCGGTGCAAGTTTGTCATTTAAGGTAACAATATTGTTATTTTGAGATACCTCTACAGTATTTCCAACAGAGTCAAAAATGCTATTATTAACAGGGGATATTGTTATTACTTCCGCACCATTTGGAGTTCCTGTTAAAGTAAAACCCAGAATATAATTATTGCCGCTTGAGCTTAAGCTTGTCGGAGTTGAAGATGACAATGTTGCAACACCGCCTGAAAGTGAAAGTGAAAAATCTGCTGCTTCTAAAGTTGATGGACTAGCGATATCGTTAAAAACAGATTCAGAAAAGGTAACTGTTATTTGATCATTTGTTGCATTTATTGAGGAGCCAGTGATCGTAGGAATTGATTCGACCAAATCAACCCATTGACTACCAAAGATTGAATTAACATCCCACCCATGGCCCGCAGTCCAGGAAGCGGCTCCGCTTTCATATGCTCCCATATCCGGATTGCTGCCTTGGTATCCATCCGTGATACCAGAGATTGCTACTCCAGCATCAATTATTGATGATCCGGACTTCGGGGTTAAATCTTTTGTGCTTGTGTCAGACAATATTGATGTTATTGAAGCACTCTCTTTGTAACCATTCCAATTATTACTGTAAGAGCCAAAATCAATTTCAACATCGTTGGATCTGTGATTGGCTATTTTCATGGCAACATTATTTTTAACAATCGTACCTGAGTGATCACTACTGCCAATTTTAAGGACTATAATATCATTTTTTTTGCCGGAGTTTATAACCGTATTATTGTAGATCTTGTGATTATTTCCTTTAACCATGATTCCGCCACTTTGGCAATTCCATGCAACATTATGGTGCATCAGACCATTTACACCATCAGCGCTACCACTATGATCAAATCTAGCACCGTATTTTTCAGTATCGTGAAGCCAATTATATCTACAGATCGCGCCATCTTGCTCAGCCTCGGTAAATTGGATCATCGATCCATCGCTTTGCAAATGACCGGTATCATAAAGGTTGTTGTACTCGACCAATCCTGAATTACCAACTTTCACTGTCGCCGATGCTCCTGTTTTGTGAATAGTGTTGTGGCTAAACGTATTATCACTGCCATTCATTCTAATGGTTAGCATAATACTACTATTATCAGCAACAGAATAGTCGATATTATTAAAATAACAACTATCGATCATATTATCGCCACCCCACATTTCAATCACGGAACCATCAGTGTTTCGAAATGCAGATTTACGTATGATATTATCAGTACTACTAGAGGTAAATAGCGTTAATTCTGGCTGAGTATCTACAACTCTCAGCATTCTTTTTGAGCAACTGGGATACATAAAATTGCATCCATATATAAGAGAATTATCTCCATTGTAAAAATAAACGGTAGTTGCAAAAAATTCTAAATTTTTGATATGGATATATTCTGATGCGGTGATATTGAATGCATAGGATTGAACTTTGCCTCGAATATCCAGGTCCTTTGGATTCGCATTATTTTCAGGCCATAGATAAAGCATACTATCAGCGGTATCAAAGAACCACTCTCCCGCTGAATCCAAGAATTCTAGCCTTCCTTCTAAATAATAATAATGATGCTTTGTTTTCCACCCAGGTGTAGTGGCATAATTAAAGGTCCCTCCAGAATGAGAAGTAACTTTGCGTGACCAAGTTCTGAATGATCCTGTATTTAAGATAGCAATGGCTTCCTTATTCGTCTGATCAAGGTTAAAACCTTGAGAGCTGAGATTAATGCTTTCACCTTGGTCGTTAGTGTAGGGGTCATCTATCATCGTACCATTTGAGTATGCATTCTCATCATCGTCAATAGTCCCTTTTGCCCAATGATTATCATTATCCCATATTGATTCATCGCTAAATTTAGCATTTGGCCAACGAGCCATTACTTGCTCTAGACCTCCAACGAACAATTGCCAAGGTGTGAAAGATAGCTTTTTCTTATAAATATTTCCTGAATGAACAGTCCAAGATGTGTCTATTGGCAAAGTTCCGTCAAGAATTACTCTCTCGTTGTTATATCTGGTAAAAACAATCGGAGACCCTTGACTTCCATCTTTATTATTAATAGTAATGATCTCATGATAGGACCCTTCTCTTATATAACATATATCACCAGCAGTCATTACGCTTGCAGCTTTAGCGATCGTCTTAAAAGGTGAGTTTACAGATTTACCATCGTTGTTATTATTACCATAAGATTTTGAAACATAATAATTTTCACTCAATAAGGTTGAAACTAACAATAATAGAATACAGAAAGTCTTTTTATAGGAAAAGCTGCAATACATATCGAAAAATAATGTAAAAATCAAAATAAGTTGATTACTGCAAAAATACGCAATTCTTGATTTTGCTCTGCAGATTTACCTATTCAAAGATTGATTTATTTTAATTTGCTATGATCTCAACTTTGATTGCAAGGTGGTCAGAATAACCCCCTAATAGTCGGTTGCCAGCCCAAAACCTAAATGGAAAATGAGCATAGTTGCCTTCTTGTTGTCGGTATTTAGGTATATCCAATATATATAATGACTCAAGGTCTGCACTTAAATATTTTTGATCTTTGAGGCCTTTATTAATTAAAATTTGATCATAAAAATAGTCTTTACCTCTATAAACATAAGTTCCAACTTTAGGCTGTCCAAGCATAGGTATCATAAGGCTTTCAATGCCAATTTTCGTCAAATGGTTGATGTTTTGCTCATCAGGATCTTCATTGAAATCTCCAATTAAAATGATATCAGCAAACTTATCTTTATTTTGAATCTTTTTTATTACATCCATTACAAGATTAGCTGTTTCAAACCTTTTGGGAATAGCTTTTTCTCTGCCTCCATAGTTAGAGGGCCAGTGATTTACAAAAATATGTAGCTTGTTGTTTTTGTACTTTCCTTCGACATATAGAATATCTCTTGTTTTGTCACCCCCCTTTAAAGTATTTCTAATAGGTTTGCTAGAGATTAAAGTAAACTTTTTTTTATCATACAATAACGCATTGTCAATACCACGCTCATCAGGCGAATCATAATGAACTATGGAGTAATTTCTAGCCTTATAAGACTTGTTCAAGTCTTGCAAAACTTTGATGTTCTCTATCTCGCACAAACCCAAGACATCGACATTTAGATCAGACAGCACTTCAGATGAATGTTGGATTTTTAGATCATAAATCTTTTGATCAGACTTTTTTCTACCTCCAATTGAAAATTCATCATCATTTTTTAAAGGGTCATCCTCTAGATCGAACAAGTTTTCAGCATTCCAAAAGCCAATTGACAATGATTGTTGACAAAAAAGGAAGGAAGTTAGTAAATAAAAAACAGTAAAAAGTTTGAGGTGCAGTATGTTGCCAGACATAAAGCCTGAACTAAAAGTAGGATATTTGGTTGTAACTAATTATTGTAAAACGTTCTGGAGACTAACAGCAATTGTCAGAATCGCAACAAGAACAGTTACAATCGTCTTTGTAGTTGATATTCATAATAAAAATTAATGAATGTTTAACAAATACCCAACATTATTAAAATTATTTAAGGTATATGCAATTATTCAAATATCGCAGGTGTTTATTCCTAGGACTTTATAAATCATGCATGTTCCCACTACCGAATTAAATAACAATATAGAACCCACGGAACTTAAAAGTATTCCATAAAATGAATAATCAAGCAAAAAAGCTCCAGGCATCATAAATAATGATACAATAAATCTTTGAATTCGCTCTGACATATTTTGGTTTGTTTCAAACATATTAATCCCCCTTTAATTTTAATATTTAAATTAAGAACTAACTTAAGATACTTTTGCCTTTAAAAAGATACGTAATTAATGATATTGCAAAAATTAAAATAAAAA
>NHGT02000018.1 GCA_002170005.2 bacterium TMED144
ACCATGATGCTTGATTATGAGGTAGAGTTGGCTCTCATTATTGGAAAACAATGCAACCAAATTAAAGCTTCAGATGCCCGTCAATTTATTTTTGGATATATGCTTTGTAATGATTTTAGCATGAGAGATTGGCAGCTTCACAATATGCCTGAAAGATTAGAAACCATGATTGGGAAATCTTACGATACGCACGGACCGATAGGTCCCTGCGTTGTTACGCAAGAAGAAATAGATGACCCCCACAATTTAAAAATAAGTTGTTTCGTAAATGGCGATTTAAGGCAATCAAGCAACACAAATGACATGATTTGGAATTGCTATGAACAAATTGAATATTTGTCAAATGCAATGACATTAAAACCTGGAGATATTATCTCTACAGGTACTCCACCTGGTTCAGGGTTTAGCCCTAGGGGGTCTTCAGGCAAAGCAGATAAAGACAGAAAGGGTAATGTATTTCTTGAACCTGGAGATGTTGTAAGATGTGAAATAGAGGGAATTGGCTTTTTAGAAAATAAAATAATTACTGATGAATAGTTAATGAACTATGTAATTAAAGGAAATATGAGCTCGCAACAATTGACGACCAATATGCTTATATCTCATGCTGAAAATTATCATAAAAATACAGAGATAATTTCTTACAATGTTAGAGGCGAAGAAAAAATATCAAACTGGAGTACATTTGGTAAAAGGTCAAAAAAAATCTCATACTCCTTACTACAAAATGGCTACAAAGAAGGCGATATTATAGGAACAATATGTCCCAACACAATTGCACACATGGAGTTAATCTATGCAATTTCAGGTTTTGGTGGAATTGCACACACCATAAATCCAAGATTGTTTCCTGAAGAAATTGTATATATTGTTAATCACGCTGAAGATAAAGCCATTTTCGTTGATTCGTCCTATTTGGCTATCTTAGTTAGTCATAAACATCTTTTTACAACTGTTGAAAATATTTATATCGTCGGACCTAAGCATAACGAAATGGCTGCAAAAATGAATGGATTTAAATTTGTTGAAGATCTTATATATGACGATGAGAAAGATTTTATCTGGCCAGACATAAATGAAGAATCTGCCGCAGTGTTATGTTATACATCTGGAACTACTGGCAATCCCAAGGGTGTACTTTATTCACATAAATCTATTGTTTTGCACGCAAACATGATTTGTTTGCCTGACTATCTTTCACTTAGTTCAAGAGATTGTATCTTGCCTATTACCCCGATGTTCCACGTAAATGCATGGGGGGTCACTTATGCTTCATCTATGATAGGTGCAAAGCTAGTTTTGCCAGGCTCAAATGTTAGCGCTAAAAATTTAATAGAGTTAATAAACAAGCATGATGTAAGTATTTCAATTGCAATTCCAACCATATGGGAAGAAGTTTTAGAGTATCTCAAAGTTCAAGATATTAAAATACCCTCACTAAAAAGAGTATATTCTGGAGGATCTCAAGTTCCCCAATGGATGATTCAAGAATTTAAAGATAAACATAAGATTGATTGTGTACAAGTTTGGGGTATGACAGAGACTAGCCCATTAGGATTAGTTAATTACCATTCAAATAATTTGAAAAATAAAAAAAATAATTTAATTAGTAAAACCGGTAGGCCTGTTTGGGCTATGGAGTTTAAAATCACTGATCCGAAAGGGGAGTCTATAAAAAAAGATCATACTCAGGTTGGTAATATTTGGGTGAAAGGACCTACCGTCATAAATAAATACTACAAAGAAAGGGACCTTTGTGTGGATAATGAAGGATGGTTTGATACTGGAGATATTGGCAAAATAGATAAGGATGGCTACATTTCACTGACTGATAGATCGAAAGATTTAATTAAGTCGGGAGGGGAGTGGATAAGCTCTATTCAACTTGAGCAAATAATTAGAAGACATCCAAAAGTTTACGATGCTTCAGTTATTGGAATTAAAGATAAAAAATGGGGAGAAAGACCATTGGTTGTTGCAGAAATAGAGAAAAATGCGAAAGCATCTGAGGTTGAGATATTGGATTATTTCAAAGATAAAATAGCAAAATGGCAAATTCCAGATAAAGTCATTTTTATCGATGAATTACCCCTCTCATCAACCGGAAAGCCATTGAAAAACAAGCTGAGAGATAAGTATTTCGAACAATTTATAAAAGAAGAATGAAATGTTAAAAAATTATGATATTGTAATTGTAGGGGGTGGTCCAACAGGCTCCATAGCATCATTATTATTGGCAGAAAAAGGATTAAAAATTGCTTTGATTGAAAGAAATTCTCAACCCTATCCGCATCCAAGAGCCATTGCCTTAAATGGATACTCGTTGAGCATTATAAAGCATTTATTGGATGATCAGTGGGAAAATTTTGAATTTACAACAGCAGTTGAAGTTGGATATGTTTTAAGCAAAGATAAAATGGATGAACCATTTGGGAAAATGCAACCTCCGGTAATTGATGGAAAAGTTTTAGATTTAGATAATTATGGTTTTTTAAATTGGTTNAATCAACCTCAACTTGAAGGTCTTTTAAGGTTGAAAATGGAGAGCAATAACAATATTGATTGTTATTATAATCACAGTGCTATTGTGATGTATGAANATGATAAAAATTATCTAAAAATTCAAAACCATGACAATAATGCTATAGCTGAAATATCATCAAAGTATTTAATAGGCGCAGATGGTGGAGGTAGCTTCATTAGAAAACAAATGGGGGCTAAGTTGACNACATTAGGAANAGCNATATCATTTCTAGTGGTAGATATTGAATCTACTCGTGATGCCTTAAGGTCAGGTAAATCTTTTGATTCAGGAGGTCATCAAATAATAGATCCAATTGGAAAAAGGCCTACCACATTTATTCATACGCCAGGTAAAAAACATGGCACATACAAAAAGCACTTTAGATTTGAATTTGCATTAAAAGAAAATGAAAATTTCGCGCAACTTCAATCACCATTATCAATTGAGGAGCTAGTTACTCCCTATTTAGACCCAAAAAAAATTACTATTAATCGCTCTACAGTCTATAAGTTTAATTCCCTTATATCCGAAAAATGGCGTTCCAATAATATTTTTACAATTGGTGATGCATCCCATCAAACCTCTCCTTTTATTGGTCAAGGTCTAAATCTTGGAATTAGAAATACATGTAATCTTGTGCATAAGATTAATCTAGTTGAAAAAGGTCTATCAAAACCTAATTTGTTGGATAATTATCAAGTAGAATGCTATCCTGATTCAAGATTTATAATTAAACAATCACTNTTNATGGGGGGTATGCTTTTTAACATAAAGCCTNATATNAANTTGATAAGATCAATTGTCCATATGTTTAANGGTAAAAGAGGAAAACCATTGGATTTATTTCCTGCATTTGTCCCAGAAACTATAACCGTCCCCAATGGATTTAATCCAAGCAAATCAAGCCAAAAAGGCTATCCAATGTTNAATTACATAACTGAAAAAGGCTTTCCGAGATCACTNAGAACCTACAATCCGACTCATTANAGNGTTTTGTGCAATAATTGCTCAGAAAACGTTCAAAGTTTTATTGATGACTTACCTCAAGAAATAAAACCTTTTGTAGTAAATTTATGTGATGGACAAAAGGGAGAAAAANCTACTGAAAAACTTCTAGTGTCTTCACAAAGAGGTAAAGATTTGAAGACATATAAGAAATTATTCAAGGGAGCAGATTATGTTTTGATGGCGCCTGGATATACAATGCTCGGCACTTACAAGCTAGGCTCTGAATCAAAATTAGTAGCTGATTATAAGTCTCTTTTTTGCTTAATTGGTTAGTTGTTGTTATCCTTTATGAAGTCCATACAAGCATAAGCAACGTTTTCAGGCCTTTCAATGTGTGTCCAATGTAGAGCGTCAGAAATAATTGTAAATCTTGAAAATCTACTCCCTTTTTTTAATTTCAATACGGAATATCTACCACTCTCTTTAAGTGTAACATACTTTTTGTAATTTTTTTTCCATGTTGGGTTTTTTCTATCCTGATATGTTGCCCCTGGCAATAAATCCATTACTTCATCAACCCAAAAATTGTATTTACCAAAATATGGCTGATCTCCTAAATGGTTTGATATAATACCATAATCGTCGGGAAGATCTGCAAAAACATATGTTGGAAATCTCAATCTAAAAAATTTAAAAATTCCTTTGACCTTTGCATAACCTAAAACTCCAAGAATCCTTTTAATTAGACTAATTTTCCTAGAATTGGGTAAATCTTTAGCAAGCAGCATTTCATCAGAGCCCTGAAATTGCATCATTGGGAAATTTGTGTCTAGTATACAAAATCCTCGCGATCTATCTGATCTTCGCTTTCCCTCATCAACAAAATCTGTTTGTCTGAAAATCTGTCTAGATAATTTAAAGTAGTGCGGCGATTGATTTGGCATTTGTTGAATAGCATTCCATCTGTCATTTAGTTCTTTATTATTGGGGTTAGCAAATTTATCTATACTAAATGAAGGAGCTATAAAACCAAATGGTGCACCACCCATTATAGCACTTTTAAGTAAACTTGGAAAAGCTCTTGTAGCCATTATCCTATGTGGGGGACCTAGAAAAATACCTTTATCTACCAGATTTAACCACTCTTCATTAAAGTTCGTCCAACCTTGTGATCCCCTTGAGTACGAAATAGCCATTTCAGGAAATTCTGATAACAGGTTATCCATAATGATACATCCCCTATCGTGACCAACAAAATGCGCCTTTTTGATTTTCATCCATTTTAATATTTTTCTTAAGGTATGAGCGCAGTTTTCAAGGTCAAACCTTTTGTCTACCGACAAACTGTTTTTCATCTTAATCTTTTTGTTTGGTGGAATTAGTCCGTCATATTTTGCCTTATCCGAATCAACTAATTTTATTTCTGTATATTCTTCTAGAAATGGGACAGTAATGGTGATAAATCGAAACGATTTTCCTTGAGGATGATTTACCATATTCGCAACCAACCATCTCGAATCGTTCAAACTGTCCTCAAAAACACCCATCATAATAATTACTGGAATTCCATTCTCATTTCCAGCATATGAAACTCTATGGAAATGACCTTCAATTTCAATATAATCTATTTCAAAATTTACTCCTTGAGTTTGATCAATTTTATAATCAGAATCAGGTCTTCTCAAACCGTACTCCTGATTCTGCTTATTAATTCTTTTACGTTGGAAAGATCTCTACTTACTAATGACTGCTGAGTTTCATGATCAAAATTTTTATAAAAGGTGGCAGCTGCCGGACCATCTAAATTTCGAATGCCCGATTCCTTGACGGTCGGTCCCCATTGATTATGGCCGTTTGGACCCAGTCCACTAATAGAATGGATTCTTTGCCCAAAAGATCTGGTAATTTTATCCCCATCAGACATGTGCTCATGAACGTGACCNTAAGGGTCATGCCAGTAATCGTATATATGTGAACCGAGAACATGCCTTCCGACTCCCCATGCTATTTCGTATCTTTTATTCATGTGTTCGGCCATGGTTTTAAGTTGCATATGCCCCCTCCATACATCATCAAGATTAGATACTTCAAAGGAAGCATGGCTAAGTTGAGTCTGAATTCCCGCTCCCTTGGGTCCCATTCTCTTATCCATGTTTGAAATAATAAAAAAAGAATGATGATCGGTCGGCTGTTCACCTTGATCACACCGAAAGAAAGCTGCATAAGTAGCTGAATCTTTTGATTTAGTATTAGAATACAAAGGGGATGGTCCTGCTGCTTTTAGCGCTTCAAAAATTTGAGGATTTACTGCATGACCAGCTGCTGATTTAGGTGATTCAAAAATCACACTGTCTGTTGGTAAAAATCCAAAGGTTTCCATCATAAATGACATCATTTTATGATGGGTACCTATTGGTGCAGCTAATACAACATGTCCTAATTTAATTACGTCAGGAGGTCCAGGATGTACGTTATTATTACCATCAGCAGAACGATTTCCAGAGGTATCTTGCAATTGATTTGCGGGCCTTCGGTGTAAATCCTTGTGACCATAGTTATATTCTAGTCTAGACCTCGAAGGAAGTAGAGGCTCTATTGATCTGCCACAAACAGCTTCAATCAGAAATCCACACACAGGATCAATGAATGAAACTCTCTTTCCTCCACAAAGCTCTCCTTCTTTTCCTGGTATAATATGCGGTTCAGTGCAACCGGATATGTTTTCATATAAGTTATTTAGATCATTTTCACTTTCTAATTGAAGAGCAAATCCTAAAAATTTTGCAGGCCCCCTATGCACAACATGGCAAAATCCGTCACCGCCCAATCCACGAGAATAAACAACATTTTTGTTCTTGAAAACTATCTTTAAGCCAAAATCATGTATCCAGTCTTCGTACAAATTGAGATCTGGAACTGAAAATCTAACATATGCTACATCCTTAGCTTTCGTTAGTGGATTTATTGAGGGAAGTGATTCTGAACCTTCAAGATGTTCTTCACGGCCTTTGTTTATAGATTCAAATAAATCAAGATCTCTTTTCGTCATTTCTTTATTATTCATACTAAAACCCTTCTTTATAAAAAATTAATTCACCATTTTTTTGAATTGTATTTATCCTTAGCAGGTAATCACCCTCACATGGTCCTTTGATGCATCTGCCATCTTGCGGATTAAATACAGCTTGATGGTGCATACATTGTAATTGTTTTTTTTTAGTCCATAGATACTCAGCATCCTTGCAAAGAGGTCTGGTATCATGAGGGCAGGAGTTAAGATAAGCATAAATTTTCTTTTTATAATTTGTAACAATTATTTGTAAATCATCTTCATTATTTTTTATTGGAACTAAGAGTGTATCAAGGTTTACAATTTTCGATATTGGAACTTTTGCTATAATATTTTTCATTTAAATATTTTTTTTTGTAAAAATTTGTTCAGGACCTGGGTTAGGGATGCGCATGATGTTTAATTGTGCTGCGAGACCAATATAATGACTGATTATTATAACAAATTCAACCATACCTTTTTCACTTCCAATTGCACTCAGCATTTTATCATATGATTCATCTTTTATGGAGAATAGCCTTAAATATTCTTTGACGAATTCGTATGTTACAGAAAGAACGCTCTCAAAATCATTATCTTTAAAAATTGGTAGCATATCATTTTTCAAGTTATCTAATATTTTTCCTGATACACCATGCTTTGTTGCTCCCTTACTATGTGCCCAAAACTCTACATTGCTTCTAAAATGTGCTGCAATAATGCAAATAGCAAACTCTTTGATAACTTCGGATACATTTTTTGTATTTTTTCTAACCGCTATCCCGATTTTATCTAAGGATTTTGCCATTTCAGCGTCCGCATAAAGCCACGTATTAAAGGGGCCCGGAAGAGACCCGTTTGACATAGTTCCAACCCCTCTTTCTGAGCTCACAATGGAATCAAAAACCTCTTTCATTTCGCTATCTTCTAAAGAATTACGATCTTTGTAAGCTAAGCGAGGTTGATTATACTTGTTTAGATTCTCAGAATCCCATTTATTCATTGAAGTCCCCACATTTGTTGATAAAGATGACAAAATAATAATAAAAATAATTTATGATAAATATTTAATTCTTTTTTTAAAAAAAACATTNAATTTTAACCTTTTACTAAGTTTTGAGTCTTATATAGCAACAATCATTAAAAACAGGAGATTAATTATGAGATTTAAATACCTTCTTTTAATAATTTTTATCATTCCATTTTTTTCTGAATTAGATGCGAGAGGAAAAGGGAGAAAGAAAAACCCTAAATTTCGATCTTCACCAAAAATTGGAATAAGATATGTTNCGTACCCGGGTTTTGGATATAATTCTTGGTTTCATAATGATTGGAGATATCACAANTTTGCTTATGATCCATTTTGGGATTCATCATTTAGGTCATCAATAGAAAGAGACTTTGAATTAGCAGACGTTGATCAAATATTCAAACAAGTTNTTAAATTGAAAGAGATGAAAGAAAAGGGAATTATAACGGCAAAAGAATATGACAAGGTCAAAAAAAGATTAATTGATCGAGTGGGAAAATTGATACCCTCAAAAAAATTAAAAAATTCATCCGATGNTATTATTCAATTAGAAAAAATGTATGGAATGAAAGAAAGTGAAATCTTAACAAGTGACGAATTTGAAAAAAAGAAGAAAAGGATGTTATTGCTGATTTGATGCTATCTATAAAGTAATTCAATATAAAAAACCCTCTATAAAAAGAGGGTTTTTTATATTTTAATGACATCAGCTATATACAGATAACACAGATCAAATTTTGATGTAAAAGTGTATTAGGACCGAAGTTAGCAATTTTATTTTTTTATTTGCAGCTGTTGTATATATATTTAAATAACTAAGGAGAGTGGTTATGAGAATTATACAATTCTTCAATTATTTGTTGGCTTTATTAATTATTGTACAATGCATAAAAGCCAAAAATAGAGATGGTCCATTTAGAGAACTAGTTATTATTAATGCTATGATCATTCCTGGTCACGGAGGCCCAGCTTATGGTCCTGCAGATATAATTATTAAGAACAATTTGATCGACCAGATCATTTCATATAATGGTAAGACTGGCAGAGATAAAAATGTTTCATACCCNANAGCTGATAAAATAATCGATGCAACAGGAATGTACGTTATGCCAGGACTCATTGATTTACATGCACACATCCGGGGACCAGATCTTCCATTAAGCTATGTTTACAATTTAAAGTTAGCACATGGCGTTACAACTATGGTCAATGGAGCAGATAGGGGTTGGAAAAATGCCCTTGAGCAAAAAAAATTATCTGATCAGAANAAAATTACCGCTCCCAGAATGTTTCCAATAAAAGATTGGGGGCCTTCAAGGTCGCGCGACCCAGGTCATTTGCCCAAAGCTTCCGAAATAAAAAAATGGCATGACACCAACACACAAAACATTGCTAAGCTAGCCAATCAAATTGTAAAAGATGGTGCACATGTAATTAGAATTGGATCCTTAGCATGGAATGAAGANTTATTTGGNAAAGTTGCAAAAGCAATTTANNAGGCAGGTGGAATAACAACAGTTCATTTACCACCATCNGATATATCTGTTGTTAATGCAGTCAAAGCTGCTGAATTAGGAGTNACAATGNTAGAACATCANTATGGNTATCCNGAATCTGCAATGGGTGGAAAGGTGCATCCATTTCCCCCAGATTATAACTATATGNATGAAGCNGATCGTTTTAGGCANGCAGGATCNATTTGGCAAATTGCCTCCGANGANATNCTTTATGGTGAAGTTGTNGATCGTTTNATAAAATCTGGNGTTGCAATGNTACCCACTATGAGNACCTATGAAGCCAATAGAGATATAAATCGCGCTATGAGCTCNCCATGGCACGAGCNTTNTACTCATGCNAANTTNATNGACTGGTATTTTCCNAACCCAGAATATCANGGCTCNTATCACTGGAATTGGACNTCTAATGATGANCAAGNCTGGTCTGATATGTTTAAAAAATGGCAAAAACTAATTTATGAATTTCATAANCGNGGAGGNCATTTAGCNTANGCAGTNGANGACCCNTATATTTGGAATACTNCTGGNATNGGNAANNTNAGAGAGTTGCAGCTTATGAANGANTCTGGACTNCANNCTCTTGAAGTTATTAGATCNGCNACAAGNAATAGCGCTNTTACNCTAAGACANCCNCAACTNGGNTTNGTNCAAACAGGATTTATTGCAGANNTAGCAATAATNGANGGCAANCCANTNGATAATTTTCATTATCTATATGNTTTTGGNGGNATTGACTTNTCTGANNNNGNAATNAANAATAAAGGTGGAGTTAGNTGGACCATTAAATCAGGGATTTTGTTTGANAACAAACAATTNGTNCAAGANGTTTTGGANGAAGTNAAAAAATCNAAAGAAAACTGGGTCAACCCAATAAAAAAACTATTTNAACCTGNTTTAAAATAAATTAAGCGCTTTTTGNCAGTGAAAAACGTTTCCAGGCCGAATGNAAAATAAAAAACCAAACCCCGTTAATNATTGGTTCAATAAAAGCATCTGCCATGGCTAGCTCTAAAGTTGCTCCAGTTATAGCCATTACACATATTATTGCTATAATCATNTGACCGAGCGTATANATTACGGTAAGAAGTAAAGAATCAATCGTTAAATAGTACTGTAATTTGCTTAACATTTTTTTAAACNCTTTTCATTTTTTTTGANNNTTNTTAAGNTAANANATTAATAATTAAATCCNCTCTTTGTTCCCCACAAAATGTTTTTANAGCNNAAAANAATTNTTTTAATTTAAAATAATNGTTGTTTTATGAGCGTTATGAGCGTTATCTTCTCTATATAATTTATACAATAAAGGAAAAAATATGTCATTAATAGGAAAAAAAATTAAGTCTTTTAACCTAAATGCTTTTCGTGCAGGTGAAGATGATTTTCTTCAAATTTCTGATGAACAATTAAAAGATAGATGGTCGGTGCTTTTTTTCTACCCTGCAGATTTCACATTCGTCTGCCCAACAGAACTTGAAGACTTAGCAGATAATTACGAAGAATTTTTGAAATTAGGTGTGGAAGTTTTCTCAGTATCAACCGACAGCCACTGGACTCACAAGGCATGGCACGAAAAATCGGATGCGGTCAGTAAAGTNAAATTTACTATGGTCAGCGATGACCAATTCAAACTTTCAAAACAGTTCAAGGTTTTGAGAAAAAATGAAGGAAGATCAGACAGGGCAACATTTGTGATCGACCCTAACGGACAAGTACAAGCCTATGAAATTACTTCTGAAGG
Source organism: bacterium TMED144 (assembly GCA_002170005.2). GTDB lineage: Bacteria > Fidelibacterota > Marinisomatia > Marinisomatales > TCS55 > TMED144. The sequence goes on from NHGT02000018.1 coordinate 10,810, forward strand.
GCTAGGTAGAGATGCTAGTGAGTTATTAAGAAAAGTTAAAGCTGCTATATATGTTTATGAAAACCCCGATGAAAGGTGTCCCGCCAAATGGAAAGAAGGCGAAGAAACTTTAATCCCAACATTAGATCTATCAGGAAAAATTTAAAATGAAACTAAGAAACGAAATACTCAACTCTCTTGAAGAATACTCTCAAACTAATGATAATGACATCATTGTTAATTATCTTAGCAACAATCTTAAAAAAGAAAGCCATTTAACTAGATATGGCAATTTTGGATTAAACAATTCTGGTTTGAAATATTCTAAATTGATAAATAAAAATACTAAATAAAACATATTTAACTAAAAATGAAATTAAGCAATCAGATTCTAAATACATTAAGAGGTTATACCTCAAATATTGTAGATGATGTAATCATTGAGTATCAAAAAGGAGCACATGATAAGAAAAAAGAGTTGATACAATTTTTGAATGATGTCGCGAGTGTATCAGATAAAGTTAGCGTTGTTTTGATGCCTGACTCTGAAAATCATAACCCTTTAAAATTTGAAGTTAGAAAAAATGATTTATCTCATGGTATTTATTTTGACGGCATACCGTCCGGCCATGAATTTAATTCATTTATTCTAGCCATTCTTCAGGTGGGTGGCGCACCTTTAACAATAGATCCCGATATACAGAAAATTATCGTTGAATTAAATGAAGATTTAAATTTCGAGACTATTGTTAGTCTAAGTTGCGAAAATTGTCCAGACGTTGTTCAGGCATTAAACCAATTTGCCATTTTAAATCACAAAATTACTAACACGACCATTGATGGTGGTTTGCATCCGAACATGATCAAAGATAGAAAAGTACAAAGCGTACCAACTATCTTCCTGAACGGTGAGGAGTTTGCCTCCGGTAGAGTTAGCATAGCTAAGTTATTAGATAAATTAATGAAGGGTAATAATGCAAAAGTTTCAACTAAATCTTCCAACATGCCCTTACAAGACGTTACTATTATTGGAGGTGGGCCAGCTGGAATTAGTTCTGCTATCTATGCTTCAAGAAAAGGGCTAGATGTCACAATCATTGCAGAAAAATTTGGGGGTCAATTAACCGAAACCATTGGAATTGAGAATTTTATATCTACACCATACACAACCGGCAAAGAACTAACTGATGACCTAAAAAAACACTCTAGACAATATAACATAAAGACTAAAGAACATGTTTCTGTAACAAATATCAATCAGGGAGAAATTAAAACTGTAACATTGTCTACTGGTGAGATTTTTCAAACCAAGACAATAATTATCGCTACAGGAGCAAAGTGGAGAACACTGAACGTTCCAGGTGAAAAAGAATTGATTGGTAAGGGAGTGGCGTATTGTCCTCATTGCGATGGTCCATTTTATCAAGGCAAAGATGTTGTAGTTGTAGGTGGTGGTAATTCAGGTATTGAAGCGGCCATAGATCTCTCTAATATTGCCAAGAGCGTGAAGGTAATTGAATTTCTACCATTTTTAAAAGCCGACAAGATATTAAGAGATAAAGCCAGAAGTCTTGACAATATATCTTTTATTTTAAACTCTGAAGTGCAGACTATCAACGATGATGATGAAAAAGTAGCCGGTATTACTTATATAGATAAATCCACTAATGAGATTTACCATTTAAAGACATCAGCCGTTTTTGTCCAAATTGGCCTTATTCCCAACAGCAGTTTTCTCAAAAACGTAGTTGAGTTAAACAATTACAACGAAATCATTATCAATGATAAATGTGAAACCTCACAATCTGGAATCTTTGCCTGCGGCGATGTTTCTTCTATCCCGCACAAACAAATAATTGTTTCAATGGGTAACGGCGCCTCTGCAGCTTTGTCAGCATCAGATTATCTAATCAAAAACGATAATTCTATAGCTACTGCTAATGAAAAAATATCTGTCCAAAAGGGTAAAAAAAAGTAGTTGTTATCGAACTATCGTTAGCAGAACATACTGAACTCTTCAACATTTAAAAGGATAAATTTATGTTTAATAATATAGAAAAAAATTTATATGAAAGAATTGGCACCGGCCTTTTTGTAGCACTTTTTGTTGCTTTCTTATTTACCGTTCTTTTTCAATCTTATGTCTATCAATATAAATCTGCTTTTTTCGGTTTTGCTGTAGCAACCATTCTTGTCACATTTGGCTTTTTTGTGATGCTAAAAGTCAAGGAAGAATTAGAAGCAGATGAAAAAAGATAGCCTGAGCGATAAAATTGTTAGCCTTATCCTCGATTCGAAGCTGGTCATCTTTGTTCTCGCTTTTTTCTTAATAATCAAACTTTTTATGATTTAATGTTCGATCGCTTTTCAGATAACTTAATTTCGATTTTAGATAAGCCAATAGGAGCAGCTTTAGTGCTTGTTTTTTCAATTTTAGTCCTCTTAAAAATTTTAATATAAAGGAATATATTATGTCATCAAGTAACTGGTATTTATTAATGATAGGTGCAATTTTTATTGCAGTGATTGCATTTGTTTTTGGAACAATTGTATTTGGCTATGAAAGTGAACAGCAAGCAAGAGAAGTTGGCATTTTCATAGGCCTGTGGGCACCAACTTTTGGAATGCTTGGAGCTAGAGCATTAATCCTAGAGAACAATAGTGCTGTAAAATAACTAATAATTTCCTCTTAGTTTAGTGGTTATACTAATAGTTTTTATTACAGCAATATTATTTGTGTCTGCTCTATTCATAATTTCTAAAAACTTTAAATCAAATAGCTCTGATAAATCCAATGAAGAGAAACTTTTCAAGCTCAGTATCTCTATTTTATCTTTGCTAGTCATTCTAAGATTGGTAAGTATTATATGATCAAGATTCCAGATTCCATATGGGTTGTTTACTTCACATGTGCTTTAATATCGTGGTATTTTATTTTAGTGCTCAAGGTAGATCTAATTGTCACTCCTGCATTGTTAATGTCTGCACTGTCTCTGCAAGCAATGTCAAGATATTTAAAAAATAACAGAAATAGTAGAGAGCAAAGCTAATCTTTCTAAAGTAACGCTTGTGAAATTTCTCTCTTTCAATTTTAAAGTCTAATAGGGTTACTGCCCAAAGATTAATCTTTTAAATATTTTAAAATTTTACCTTTGGTTTTCTCTGAGTCCAAAATTTTAAAATGCCCAATGTTAGGGATCACCTCAAGACGACTGCCTTGCCAATTATTGTTCACGTTAATTGCTCTTTCTAAAGGTGTTATTTTATCTTTCTCTCCATGAATTATTAAACCTTCAATATTGTTAACATTCTTAATCCACCTACTAACACTCATTTCGTAGGGGTTCATGTCATAGTCTTTTTTAAATTTTTCTAATGTTAAATCAATTATTTTTTGATTAATGCCAATCAGCTTTGCAACGTCATTTATCCAATCTGTAAAATGATCTGGCGGAGCTATAAATATAATCTTTTTTAAATCGATATGATTTTCAGATAGCGTGAAAGAGCAGGGTACTGCTCCAAAAGAATGGGTAATAACATAGTCAAAATTTGTTGATTTCAGTAAATGCTGAGCAAATTCACCAAAATCTTTCATTGTTGTATTGGATTTTGCGCTAGACCCATGCGATGGTGCATCAAAAATTGTAACATCAAATCTTTTATTTACTAATTCTTCAACTATGCTTTCAAAATTAGTTGCTCTTCCTTCCCATCCATGAATAATCAAAACCTTTCCATTATTACCCTTCCAGCGGTAGGTCGAGATATCAACACCATTGAATATTACGATTTTTTTTGTAGCTTGAGGAAAAATATTACTTTTTGATAGAGTTGTTTTTTTTATCCTTGGGTTATTCAATTGATGATAAAAATGGTTTGCAACTAGATGTGGAAAAAATAAGTTTAAGAAGCTTTGGATTATTCTTTTGATCTTTGGTTCCCCCGAACAGAAAATTATTATTGCATTAATTTTATTTTCTTAGCTTTTTCCAATTGCCGTCAATGGCCANTGTCATTCCATTGTATTGAAGATTGACATACATGGTATTATCTAAGGGGCTAAAACATACGCCAGCAAACTCTGATCCCGTATAGCTATTTTCCGCTATCAGATAACTCCCGCCTTTTTNATTGAAGCCCCACAATCTGTTAATCTTTGAATTGTCTTCACATACTATTAGATCTCCCCACGGGGCTATTGTNACGTTGTCAGGCATGTTTATTTGNTCNTCTTTTTNAGATTCAAGCCATAACTCTATGGTTGTATTATTTTGGGATTGAAAATTTAGTTTAAAAATCTGACCTTTGTTTAATTTACCACCTGATGTGCAAGTAACATAAATTGAGGCTTGATCGCTAGTGATTCCTTCAGGTCTAGCAAACGGAGTAGCACCTTTAGCTGCAAGGTCAAATCTCATCGTATCCTCTTCAGGGTCCACATTATCAACTTTTATCCAGCTGGCACGGTATGCTTTTTTTGTTTTCATGAGTTTTTGATCCCAGTTTCTAGAATCTTCAATGTTTTCAACTTTCAGAGCGAAAAGATCTCCTTCGATCAAAGAGCCTTTATTTTTAGGAATAAACTTNTANATCAAACCTTCGCTTCTATCNTCTGTTAGGTANGCATTGCCATATTTATCGAAAGCTACGGCTTCATGCATAAATCGCCCTAAAGATTTTAATGGGATAGGAGTTGAAAGATCGGGTTTCGCTGGGTCAACTTCAAAAACATAACCATGAGATTTTCTCCAACTATTTTTCTTATCTATATCTTCTTCGCATGAAAGCCATGTATTCCAAGGTGTTATGCCTCCAGCGCAATTATTTCGTGTACCACTCAAACTTAAAAATTCTTTTTTAACTCTNTTTGTCTTCTTATCTAAGANAATTGTNGTNGTGCCTCCAATTGCAATAGGGTCGTAATGCNTGNNTCCAAGATCTTTAATTTGAGAAGNTGGATCATCAAAAGCNCCATTCAGCATTCCATCGCGAGGAATAAGCTCATGGTTTCTAACTAGGACAACGTCACCATTTACGTTAAAAGCACCCATACCATCTGCTAAATGAGGGACTTTAAAACCGTCCGTCATGGGAGATCCCTTTGTAGAGATCAGTTTATATTTTAACGATCGATGTAGATCAATAATTTTGTTTGGATCTTTTCTTAGCGATACATTTTTAGATATATCTAATGTTGTAAAGCTAGAGAGTTCATTAATGAAATTCTCAAA